>CAIKUF010000080.1 GCA_903830565.1 uncultured bacterium
AGCGGTTTGGGCGTGTGGTCGCTCAGCGGCCGCATGCGGTCGCCGCGGCCGGCGGCGAGGATCAGCGCCTTCACCGTGCCGCCGAGGCGCTACGCTTCGCCTCGAATGCGCTGCACGAGCGCGCTCGTCGAATAGCCGTCGACGAAGGCGATCGCCACCGCGCGCGCGCCCCAGGCGCGAACCAGTTTCGTCTCGGCCAGCGATTCGATGTCGTAGTCGCCGCCCTTCACATAGCAATCGGGCCGAACGAACTGCAGCAGCGCGAGCGGCGTCGGCTCCTCGAACAGCGTGACGAGGCTCACGCTCTCCAGCGCCGCGAGAACGCAGGCGCGATCCGCCTCGCCGTTGAGCGGGCGGCCGGGGCCCTTGCCGAGGCCGCGCGCGGACGCGTCGCTGTTCAGGCCGACGACCAGGCTGGCGCCGAGCGCGCGCGCCTGCGCGAGATAGCTCACATGGCCGCGGTGCAGGATGTCGAACACGCCGTTGGTGAACACCAGCGGCCGCGGCAGCGCGGCCACGCGCGCGGCGAGGTCGGTGCGCGGGCACAGCTTGTCGAGGAACGAGGGCATGCGCGATTGTCGCCTGCACCGCCGCGCCCTTTGTATAGACTGACCGTCACCCACCCCAACCACAACGGAGACAAGATCATGCTGACACTCTGCGGCTTCGCGATCTCGAACTACTACAACAAGGTCAAGCTGGCCTTGCTCGAAAAGGGCGCCGACTTCAATGAAGAGACGGTGATGACGGGCGGCAAGGACGAGGCCGTGCTCTCATGCAGCCCGCTCGGCAAGGTGCCCTTCATCCGCACCGAGCACGGCGCCCTGTGCGAGAGCGAGGCGATCATGGGCTACATCGAGGCCAACTGGCCCGAGCCGGCACTGCTGCCGAGCGATGCCTGGGGCCAGGCCAAGATCCACGAGCTCGTGACCTTCATCGACCTGCACCTCGAACTCGTCGCGCGTCAGCTCTATGCGTCGGCCTTCTTCGGTGCGCCGGCCCTGCCCGATGGCGATAGGGAGCGCATCCGCAAGCAGCTCGCCCGGCACATCGCCGGCTTCAAGCGGCTGGCGAAGTTCGCGCCCTTCGTGGCCGGCGATCGCTTCACGCAGGCCGATTGCGCGGCCTACGTGAGCCTGCCGCTGGTGGCGCTGGCGACCAAGACGGCCCTCGGCGAAGACCTACTGGCGGCGGGCGGCATTGACTGGAAGCCGTACGCCAAGCTGATTGCCGAGCGCCCGAGCGCGCAGAAGGTCGACGCCGACCGCAAGGCGCAGCAACAGAAGATGGCCGCCGCCGCGAAGGCGTAGCGGCGTCTTACGGCGCCGCGGGCGCGGCGAGCGGGGGCTTGGCCGCGGCGGCGAGGGCCTGCGTCACTTCCTTGCGGTAGCGATTGAGCTCCTGCACGCTGGCGAAGCTGCGCTCCATCAGCAGGCTCATGTTGTGCAGGATGCGCTCGACGACCTTGCCTTCCCACACGGCGTCGAACTGGATCTGTTTGTCCAGCCACTGCTCCAGCCAGCTCGGGTCGGGCAGGCGGCTTTGCACCGTGTCGCGCGGGAACAGCGAGCGGTTGACGTGCAGGTTGGTCGGGTGCAGCGCCTGCGCCGTGCGGCGCGCGCTGGCCATCAGCACGCCGACCTTGGCAAACGCGGCCTTGGCCTCGTCGCCGAACTTCTGCAGCGCGCGCCGCATGTAGCGCAGGTAGGCGCCGCCGTGGCGCGCCTCGTCGCGCGCCAGCGTTTCGTAGATCGCCTGGATCACCGGCTCCGTGTGCCACTCGGCCGCGCGGCGGTACCAGTGGTTGAGACGGATCTCGCCGCAGAAATGCAGCATCAGCGTCTCCAGCGCGGGCGCCGGGTCGAACTCGAAGCGCACTTCGTGCAACTCGGCCTCGGTCGGGACGAGGTCGGGCCGAAAGCGGCGCAGGTACTCCATCAGCACCAGCGAGTGCTTCTGCTCCTCGAAGAACCAGACGCTCATGAAGGCCGAGAAGTCGCTGTCGTCGCGGTTGTCGCGCAGGAACATCTCAGTCGCCGGCAGCGCGGCCCATTCGGTGATGGCGTTCATCTTCACCGTCTGCGCCTGCTCTTCGCTGAGCTTGCTGGCGTCGAACGACGACCACGGAATGTCGCGCTCCATGTTCCAGCGCACGGCTTCGAGCTGCTTGAAGAGTTCGGGGTAGATCATGGCAAGGCCTCGAAGTGCATTGGCCATGGTAGCCGCTGCGCGATGTCCCTGCTAGCGGGAGCCTTGTCCAACGTGGTATGAGCCTGAACGAGGGGCGTGTTTCCAACGAGGAATGAGCCTGAGCGAGGCGGCGTGAGGCCCAATGGGGGGCGAGTTGATCATCACAGGGATGGTGATCGACATG
>CAIKUF010000081.1 GCA_903830565.1 uncultured bacterium
CCGATCGCGATCAAGGACAAGCTGGCCTCGCGCATCAAGGTGATATCGCGCCTGGACATTGCGGAGAAGCGCGTGCCGCAAGACGGCCGCATGAAGCTCAAGTTCGGCAGCAAGGCGATCGACTTTCGCATCAGCACGCTGCCCACGCTGTTCGGCGAGAAGATCGTGATCCGGATCCTCGACCCGTCGAGCGCGAAGCTCGGCATCGAGGCACTGGGCTACGAGAAGATCGAGCGGGAGCGCTTGCTCAGAGCGATCCAGCGTCCCTACGGCATGATCCTCGTCACCGGCCCCACGGGCAGTGGCAAGACGGTGTCGCTCTACACGTGCCTGAACATCCTGAATCAGCCCGGAGTGAACATCTCGACGGTGGAGGATCCGGCCGAAATCAACCTGCCCGGAGTCAACCAGGTCAACGTCAACGACAAGGCGGGCATGTCGTTCTCGGTCGCGCTCAAGTCGTTCCTGCGCCAGGACCCCGACATCATCATGGTCGGCGAAATCCGCGACATCGAGACCGCCGATATCGCGCTCAAGGCCGCACAGACCGGCCACTTGGTCTTGTCGACGCTGCACACCAACGACGCACCGACGACTCTCACGCGCTTGCTCAACATGGGCGTGGCGCCGTTCAACATCGCCGCCAGCGTGCTCCTGATCACCGCCCAGCGCCTAGTGCGCAAGCTGTGCGAGAACTGCAAGACTCCGGCCGACTATCCGCGCGAGGCAATGCTCAAGGCCGGCTTCAAGGCGGAGGACCTGGACGGTACGTGGAAGACCTATCGAGCGGTCGGATGTTCGGGCTGCACGAACGGGTACAAGGGCCGCGTCGGCGTGTATCAGGTGATGCCGATCACCGAAGAGATCCAGCGCATCATTCTGGCCGAGGGCACGTCTTCGGACATCGCCGCGCAGGCGCAGCGCGAAGGCGTGCGCGATCTGCGCCAATCCGGCCTGATCAAGGTCCGCTCCGGCGTCACGACGCTGGAGGAGATCATCGCGGCGACCAATGAGTGAATTGACGGCACCCCTGCCGACGGCGTAAGACAACCTTGAGGCGAGAGGCGAGAGCCTTTCGGACACACGATGGCGACAGCGTCAGCCACCAAGATCATCAAGGAATTGGTGTTCGAATGGGAAGGGAAAGACAAGTCGGGCAAGGTCGTTCGGGGTGAGATACGCGCCGGCGGCGAAGCCATGGTCAGCGCGAGCCTGCGTCGCCAGGGCATCATGGTGACCAAGGTGAAGAAGCGCCGGGTCAGCAGCGGCGGCTCGATCAAGGCCAAGGACATCGCGGGCTTCACGCGCCAGCTCTCGACCATGATGCGCGCCGGCGTGCCGCTGCTTCAATCCTTCGACATCGTCGCCCGCGGCAGCACGAATGGCAAGCTGACCAGACTGCTGAACGACATCCGCGAAGAAGTTGAGACCGGGACCAGCCTGTCGGCGGCCTTTCGCAAGCACCCGATGTACTTCGATGCGCTGTACTGCAACCTCGTCGAGGCGGGCGAGGCGGCCGGTATCCTGGAAGCACTGCTCGACCGCCTCGCAACCTATCAGGAGAAGACGCAGGCCATCAAGGGCAAGATCAAGTCGGCACTGATCTATCCGGTGGCCGTGATGGTGGTCGCGTTCGTCGTGCTGGCGGTCATGATGATCTTCGTGATCCCGTCCTTCGAGGACGTCTTCAAGTCCTTCGGCGCCGACCTGCCCGCGCCGACGCTGTTCGTGATCGCGATGTCGAAGATCTTCGTGCGCTACTGGTGGGCGATCTTCGGCTTCATCGGCGGCGGCATCTACTTCTTCATGGAATCGTGGAAGCGTTCGGTCAAGATGCAGAAGGTGATGGACCGCCTGCTGCTGCGCATCCCGGTCTTCGGCTCGCTCATCAACAAGTCGTCGGTGGCCCGCTGGACACGCACGCTGTCGACGATGTTCGCGGCCGGCGTGCCGCTGGTCGAGGCGCTCGATTCGGTCGGCGGCGCGTCCGGCAATGCGGTCTTTGCCGAAGCGACCGAAGCTATCCAGCGGGACGTCTCCACGGGTTCCGGACTGAGCGTGTCGATGCAATCCACCGGCGTCTTTCCGATCATGGTCGTGCAGATGTGCGCTATCGGCGAGGAGTCGGGCGCGCTCGACCAGATGCTCGGCAAAGCAGCCGAGTTCTATGAGGAGGAGGTCGACGAGGCGGTCAAAGGCCTGTCCAGCCTGATGGAGCCTTTCGTCATCGTGATCCTGGGCACCCTGATCGGCGGCATCGTGGTCTCGATGTACCTGCCGATCTTCAAGCTGGGTCAGGTCGTCTGAGGCTCATGGACGCGTCTCTCCAGCAGGGCCTGCTTTCGCTACCGGCCCTGGCGCTGCTGGGTCTGTGCATCGGCAGCTTCCTGAACGTCGTGATCCATCGCCTGCCGCAGATGCTCGAGCGCGGCTGGAAGATCGACAGTGCCGAGATGCTGGGGCTCGATCCGCCCAAGGCTGCCGCCCTTGGCGAACCGATCACGCTCGCGCGACCGCGGTCGCGCTGCCCTTCCTGCGGCCACGCCATCGCATGGCACGAGAACATCCCGCTGCTGGGCTATGTGCGGCTCGGCGGCAAGTGCTCGGCGTGCCGGGCGCGCATCTCGCCGCGCTATCCGTTGGTCGAAGTGCTGACCGCGCTCCTCTTTGCTACCGTCGCCTGGCGCTTCGGGCCGCAACCGCAGGCGCTGCTGTGGTGCGGCTTCGTCGCCGTGCTGGTCGCGCTCGCAGGCATCGACTGGGACACGACGCTCCTTCCCGACAGCCTCACATTGCCACTCCTGTGGGCGGGCCTCGTCGCCAGTGCCCTCGGCTGGACCCTGCCCTTGCCCCAGTCGGTGTGGGGCGCCGTGGCGGGCTACCTGTCGCTGTGGTCGGTGTACTGGCTGTTCAAGCTCGCCACCGGCAAGGAAGGCATGGGCCAAGGCGATTTCAAGCTACTCGCCGCGCTCGGCGCGTGGCTGGGCTGGCAGATGATCCTGCCGATCCTGCTCGGGGCGTCAGTGCTGGGCGCCCTCGTCGGCCTGGCGATGAAGTTCAGCGGCGCCCTTCGCGAGGGGCGATACGTTCCCTTCGGCCCTTTCCTCGCCGGCTCGGGCATTGTGGTGATGCTCGCCGGATCGCCGCGCGTGCTCGGCTGGCTGGGCTGGGCCTGACCGTCGGCGCGCTGCATCGACGATGCGAATCGGCCTGACCGGCGGCATCGGCAGTGGCAAGAGCACCGTGGCTGCGATGCTCGTGCAGCGCGGCCTCACGCTGGTCGATACCGACGCCATTGCGCGCCACCTCACGCGACCCGGCGGTGACGCGATGCCGGCACTGCGGCAAGCCTTCGGGGCGTCGGTGATCGACGCCGAGGGCGGCCTGGCCCGCGCCGCGATGCGCGATCTCGCGTTCGCCGATGCGACGGCAAAGCACAGGCTGGAGGCGATACTGCACCCGCTGATCGGCAGCGAAGCCGCACGCCAGGCGCACGCGGCCGCGGGGGCGGTGGTGTTCGACGTGCCGCTGCTCGCCGAGGCTAGCCACTGGCGCGACCGCGTCGAGCGCGTGCTCGTGGTCGACTGCCGCGAATCGACCCAGCATGCACGTGTGATGCAAAGGCCAGGTTGGACGGCGCTGGCGGCGAGCGCCGTGATCGCGCAGCAGGCATCGCGCGCTGCTCGGCGCGCCTGCGCCGACGCCGTGATCTACAACGACGCTCTCTCGCTGGAGGCACTCGCGATCGAGGTCGACGCGCTTTGCCGATGCTGGCTGAAGGCGGCCTCATCCGATCAAGAACGGCGTGCCGCTGTGGAACAATCGAAGCCCTGACAATCGCCCCGCCGAAAGCCCGCCTTGGTTCTCTACGAATACCCTTTCAACGAGAGCATCCGCACCATGCTGCGGCTCGAACACCTGTTCGACCGCCTGGGTCAGTTGATGGTGCGCGAGACGCCGGTGGACCACCACTACGCCCTCGCCACGATCTTCGAGATCATGGACGTCGGTGCGCGCGCCGACCTGAAGTCCGACCTGCTCAAGGACCTGGAGCGGCAGAAGGCGCAACTGGCCAGCTACCGCGGCAATCCGTCGATCTCGGAAGCGGCGCTCGACGATGTGATGGGCCGCATCGATCATGCCTACAACGGCCTGAACGTGCTGACCGGCAAGGCCGGCGCCGCACTGACGTCCAACGACTGGCTGATGAGCATCCGCAGCCGCATCAGCATTCCCGGCGGCACGTGCGAGTTCGACCTGCCGGCCTACTACGCGTGGCAGCAGTTCGACGGCGCGCGGCGCCGGGCTGATCTGGCGCAGTGGACGTCCTCGCTGATGCCTCTGGCCGAGGCGCTTTCCGTGCTGCTCGGTCTGCTGCGCGATTCAGGCGTCGCGCACAGGGTGGCGGCCAGCGGCGGCAACTACCAGCAGAGCCTGCCCGCGGGACGCAGCTATCTGCTGCTTCGCGTGCGCATCGATGAAGCCGAGCAGCTGGTGCCCGAGATCAGCGGCCACCGCCTGATGGTGCTGATTCGCCTCATGCGCCAGGACGCCGAAGGCCGCCTCAAGCCGAGCGGCAGCGATGCCAGCTTCGAGCTGACGCTGTGTTCCTGAAAGCCTGATGAGTTCGTCTGCCGCGCCCCAGCGCACGGTGCGCTGCCCAACCTGCGGTGGCCCCAGCCTGTACGCCGCCGCGAACCCCTATCGGCCGTTCTGCAGCGAGCGCTGCAAGAACGTGGACTTCGGCGCCTGGGCCAGCGAAGCCTTTCGCGTGCCGGTCAAGCCAGATCCCGCGGACGACGAAGCATCGGCTTGATCCCGGCGTTCGCAACGCCTCTCGTCAGGCCAGCCGGCCGTGGCACTGCTTGTACTTCTTGCCGCTGCCGCACGGGCAGGGTTCGTTGCGGCCGACCTTGGGCACGTCGGCGACGATCGTCGTCGGGTCGGCCACCTGCGCGACGCTGCCGTCTTCGGTCGGGTGGGTGTAGGTCACGTTGCTGATCTGCTCGGCCTGCGCCTCGATGGCCTCGGCCGCCTGCACCGCCTCGGCCTCGCTCTGGATGCGCACCGTCATCAGCACCCGCGTCACGTCCATCTTCACGACGTCGAGCAACTGGCTGAAGAGATCGAAGGCCTCGCGCTTGTACTCCTGCTTCGGGTTCTTCTGCGCATAGCCGCGCAGGTGGATGCCCTGGCGCAGGTAGTCGAGCGCGGCCAGGTGCTCGCGCCAGTGGCTGTCGATCGACTGCAGAAGAATCATGCGCATGAAGGGCGTGAACTGCTCCAGACCGACGCGCTCGACCTTGTCGTTGAACGACGCCTCGGCCGCCTTGACGACCTTGTGCACCACGTCGTCGTCGGTGATCGCATCGCTCGCCTCGACTTCGGCCCGCAGCGCCACTTCGAGCTGCCACTCCTCGCGCAGCACCTTCTCCAGCGCGGGCAGGTCCCACTGCTCCTCGAGGCTGTCGACCGGCACGTAGGCACGCGCGACGTCAGTCATCGTGCCTTCGCGCAGGCTGGCGATCTGTGCCGACAGCGTCTGGGCTTCGAGGATGTCGTTGCGCTGCTGGTAGATCACCTTGCGCTGGTCGTTGGATACGTCGTCGTATTCCAGCAACTGCTTGCGGATGTCGAAGTTGCGCGCTTCGACCTTGCGCTGCGCGCTCTCGATGCTGCGCGTGACGATGCCGGCCTCGATGGCCTCGCCATCGGGCATCTTCAGCCGTTCCATGATCGCGCGCACGCGGTCGCCGGCGAAGATGCGCATCAGCGAATCGTCCAGGCTCAGATAGAAGCGCGACGAGCCCGGGTCACCCTGGCGACCCGAGCGGCCGCGCAACTGGTTGTCGATGCGCCGCGATTCGTGACGTTCGGTAGCGATGATGCGCAGCCCGCCCTGCGCCTTCACGGCGTCGTGCAAGCCCTGCCACTCCTCGTGCAGCGTGGCGGCTCGGGCCTGCTTGTCTTCGTCGCTCAGCGACTCGTCGGCGTCGATGATCTTGATCTGGTTGGCGACGTTGCCGCCGAGAACGATGTCGGTGCCGCGGCCGGCCATGTTGGTCGCGATCGTGATCACGCCCGGCCGCCCGGCCTGGGCCACGATGCCGGCCTCCTTCGCGTGCTGCTTCGCGTTGAGCACCGCATGCGTGAGCTTGGCCTTGTCGAGCAGCCCCGAGAGCAGTTCCGAGTTCTCGATCGAGGTCGTGCCGACGAGCACCGGCTGGCCGCGCGTGTGGCAGTCGCGGATGTCCTCGATCACGGCCTCGAACTTCTCGCGCGCCGTCTTGTAGACGAGGTCCAGTTCGTCTTTGCGGATGGTCGGGCGGTTGGGCGGAATGACGACCGTCTCCAGGCCGTAGATCTCCTGGAACTCGTAGGCCTCGGTGTCGGCGGTGCCGGTCATGCCGGCGAGCTTGCCGTACATGCGGAAGTAGTTCTGGAACGTGATCGACGCCAGCGTCTGGTTCTCGCTCTGGATCTTCACGCCTTCCTTGGCCTCGACAGCCTGGTGCAGGCCGTCCGACCAGCGCCTGCCTGTCATTAGGCGGCCGGTGAATTCGTCGACGATGATGACCTCGCCGTTTTGCACCACGTAGTGCTGGTCGCGGTGGTACAGGTGCTTCGCACGCAGCGCGGCGTACACGTGGTGCATCAAGGTGATGTTGGCCGGGTCGTACAGGCTCGCGCCCTCGGCCAGCAGCCCTGCCTCGCCGAGGATGCGCTCGGCGTTCTCGTGCCCGTCCTCGGTCAGATAGATCTGGTGGCCCTTCTCGTCGACCGTGAAGTCGCCCGGCTCGATCACGCCTTCGCCAGTGCGCAGGTCAAGCTCGCCGATCTGCTTCTTGAGCCGCGGCACGACGCCGTTGATGCGAACGTACAGGTCGGTATGGTCTTCGGACTGGCCGCTGATGATCAGCGGCGTGCGCGCCTCGTCGATCAGGATCGAATCGACCTCGTCGACGATGGCATACGCCAGGCCCCGCGCGACGCGGTCGCGAACATCCTGCACCATGTTGTCGCGCAGGTAGTCGAAGCCGAATTCGTTGTTCGTGCCGTAGGTCACGTCGGCGGCGTACGCAACCTGCTTCTGTTCGCGGCTCATCTGCGCAAGGTTGACGCCAACCGTCAGGCCGAGAAAGTTGTAGAGCTGGCCCATCCATGCGGCATCGCGCTGAACCAGGTAGTCGTTGACCGTGACCAGGTGCACGCCCTTGCCGGTGATCGCATTCAGGTAGACCGCCAGCGTCGCGGTCAGCGTCTTGCCTTCGCCGGTGCGCATCTCGGCGATCTTGCCGTTGTGCAGCGCCATGCCGCCGAGCAACTGGACGTCGAAGTGGCGCATCTTCAGCGTGCGCTTGCAGCCCTCGCGAACGACGGCAAAGGCTTCGGGCAGCAAGGCGTCCAGCGCCTCGCCGGCGGCGACGCGCTGGCGGAACTCGGCCGTCTTGGCCTGCAGCGCAGCGTCGTCGAACTGCTCGAACTTCGCCTCGAGCGCGTTGACCTGCTGCGCGACGCGCCGATAGGTCTTGAGCAGACGTTCGTTGCGGCTACCGAATATCTGGGTGAGAAGCTTGGGCAACATGCGGCGGCAGGGTTGGGGAGTTCGGGGGCAAGGGCGGCGAGCGTTCACGCACCGGCAGCGCGGGTTCGTGGAGGCTAGTACTGCGACCCAGAGATATCGAAACATGAAAGCGCGTCTTCGCGCCGATGGCGGCGTTGCAAATCCTCGCGATACCTCGGGGTATCGCTGCGGTTTGCGCCTTGCCATTGGCACGAATCCATCGCTTTCATTTTGTTCCGATATCTCTGGGTCGCAGTACTAGCGCCAAGCACGGAGCGACGCCCGGCAAAGGGCGAGTCAGGGTGGTGTCGGCATCGGCGGATTCACTTGGCCCCGAAATCGGGATGTACAAGGCCGCAGCAACCGCGAATTTTACCATTCGCGCTTTCCCCAACGCGCGACACCTCAAGCCCGGCGGACTCGGAGCCGCAATGCGGCTCGAGCCGCCGTAGCCGACCGGGCGCGAATGACGCGGTCCGAATGACCCGTTTTGGATTCTCCGGTTTTGGATTCTCCGGCACCAGCTCGCTAGACTCCCGTCGTGGCCAACCCGCATGCCCCCGTCACTCCCAACGCACAGCGCCTTCGCGACGCCCTGGCCGGCAGCGCGCCGCTGGCGCTGCTGCAGCGGCGCCTGGCCGAATCGAACGCGCGTTTCGACGCGCTGCGCGGCGCGCTGCCGCCCGGCCTGGCGCCGCACGTGCGGCCCGGCCCGCTCGACGCCGAAGGCTGGACGCTTCTTGCAGCCAACGGCGCCGTCGCCGCCAAGCTGCGCCAGCTTCAGCCGCGCCTGGAGGCAGCGTTGCTCGACAGCGGCTGGCCCGCGGCCGCGCTGCGCATCAAGGTGCATACGCCTTGAGCACGCGCCGATGAACGAAGTGCACGCGCTGCTGCTGACCGACATCGTCGGCAGCACCGAGCTCGCCGCAACGCTCGGCAACAAGGCTGCGGCGGCGCTCAGCGCGGCGCACGACCGCATTGCGCGCGACCTGCTGCAGGTCTGGCGCGGACGCGAGATCGACAAGACCGACGGCATGTTGATGCTGTTCGAAAGCGCCGACGCCGCCGCCGGCTACGCGCTCGCCTACCACCGCGCATTGGCCGCACTCGATCTGCGGCTCAAGGCCCGCGCTGGGCTGCATGTCGGCGCCGTCACGCTGCGTGCCAACCCGCCGGCAGACGTGGCACGCGGCGCCAAACCGGTCGAGGTCGAGGGCATCGCGAACCCGATCGCCGCGCGCGTGATGTCGCTCTCGCTCGGCGGCCAGACCTTGATGACCGCCGAGGCTCGGGACGCGCTGGGCCCGACGGATCTGTGCGTCCAGTCGCACGGCCACTGGCGCATGAAGGGTGTCGCCGAACCAGCGGAACTGTTCGAGATCGGCGATGCGAGTGCGCCGTTCAGGCCGCCACCCGACGGCGCCAAGGTTTATCGCGTCGTTCGCGAGGGCGAGCGTTGGCTCCCGCTGCGCGAGATCAGGCACAGTCTGCCGGCCGAGCGCGACGCCTTCGTCGGCCGCAGCGAGCCGCTGGCGGAGCTCGCACGGCGCTTCGACTCGGGCGCGCGGCTGGTCTCTGTGCTCGGCATCGGCGGAGCCGGCAAGACGCGCTTCGCGACGCACTTTGCGTGGACGTGGCTCGGTGACTTTCCCGGTGGCCTGTGGTTCTATCAGGGCTTCAGACCTTTGACGGGGTACCAATGGAACGATTCGAATACGCGGTGAAACTCACGCCGGCCGACGAAGGCGGTTTCGTCGTCTCATTGGTAGACGTTGGCTCTCATGTGGTCCGAAGGCCGGTTGAGGAGCCAACGCCCCCTTTCAAACCGTGCATGCGGATTTCCCGCACACGGCTTACCGGTGGCCGTCGGCTCGCAGCATTGTGCG
>CAIKUF010000082.1 GCA_903830565.1 uncultured bacterium
CCGGGGCGTTGGCGCCCAGATGCGATGGAACCGAACAGCACCGCCAGCACGACCCCCGGAAAACGCGCCAACACTTGCCGAAGTCGATCGTCGAAACAAGGCAAAGCTTGCTGCCCTTGCGCGTGCCGCTTTGCGCGGGATTCGGGGCGACGTGGGTGGAGGTGTTCAACCATTGAACGGTGATTGTAGGGCATGGCGGGGACAGGGTTCGTGGCGGGGGCCGGCAAGCGTGCAGAGGCAGAATTGGCCGCGCCGATGCCTTCAACGACGCTGGGTTGTCATTCGCCGTCGGCAGAGGGTCATGCTGTCGTCCACGCGTGAGCCGAACAGCCAGATTCGCGCGTTCGGGCCCATGCAGGCGCGAATGCGTGCCTGGATGGCATGGGTTTGGTCGGGGGTCAGCCGCATGGTCTTGCGTTCGCTTCAAGCTGCAACGCGATCGAAAGAGAAGCTGCTCAATTCCGCCCGTGTGGTGGCGTGCTCCAGCGTGATGGCGAGTACCTCACTCTGAGCGTCGAGGTCCAGCAGCGTGTTCTCGTCGAGATCTTGCGTTTCTGCAACTTGACCCGGTTTGAGTTCAATGAGCAACGTGTCTGTATCTTCAAAGTAGCGAATCTTCATGGCGTGAACCTCGGATCGAAGAACGCGTGGTGAACCGTCTTGCCTTCGGATAGAAGCACCACTCTGAGCCAACGCCCGCTGCATTCTGCAATGGCCGCCCATCGGCGGATGCGGCCGTCGGCCTGCAGGCGCTCGACTTGCGGGTCGGTGCGCAGCCACCCGTTCGATCCACGCCAATTCGATCATCGACCCGTCTGGGCGCTGCCGAGTGGCGTCGAAGTATTTGGTTGTCTTCAATTCAAGCAAAGCATGGTTCGGGGTCTGCACTTGTCATCTTGCATGGTCCGCCAACTCGCTCTTCAGCGCGGCAATGGTGTGCCTGAGCTGCTCGAATTCACCTTCCTTGCGTGAGAGGAAGGCGCGCGTCAGGCGGAGTTTCTCGCGCATGCCGTTGGGCGTGAGCACGTAGGCATAGGCCAGCTTGTTGCCGCTGCGGCGGAAGTTGCGCGCCTTCACGAGGCCCTTGTCGAGCAGGGCGTGCAATACGTAGTGCGTCTTGCCCAGGCTGAGGCCGAGCGTCTCCGAGAGATCGCGCTGGGACATGTCAGGCCGTTGTTCCAGCAGGCGCAGTACGGCCAGACGCGCGCCGTCGGTGTCGCCATGCGCAGGCGACTCTTTCCGGGTGGAGAGAGCTTGTTCAACCATTGAACGGTGGATTCTACGGTACTCCGTGCCGCGTTCCTGTCTACGATGGGCCAGAGTGGGCGCGCGGTGCCGGCCGAGTGTTCACGGACGATCGGTTTCAGCCGTCATCGGCCCACGGGTTGACCACGGGGACAGGCAGGTCATCGAAGTGGCGTGTGTTGCGAGTAGCCATCGTGGCGCGTCTGGCGACGGCGATGCCGGCAATGAATGTGTCGCGCATGTCTACCGGGCGGCCGCGCGTTTTGCGCTCGGCAGCGAGTTGCGCGGCCTGGGCGGCTGCGTCGGCGTCGAACAACAGCACGCGGTCTTCCAGGTCGTCATGAAGGAATTCATCGAAGCGCTGCTGCAGCAACTTTTTGCGTCGGCTGGCTGCAAGCAAAGCCAATCCG
>CAIKUF010000083.1 GCA_903830565.1 uncultured bacterium
CGGCGCTTCTACCCGATGACGGCGTTCAATTCAGTGCTCGGCCTGGCTATAGACGCCCTGCCACCAACCTACGAGCAGTTGTATTCCGGGATGTGGGTTCATCCGCGCGTGTGACGGTTTGGCAAGCAACCGGATAGGCAGGGAATGAACGACCCAAGTTCACCGGCTTCGTGGCCGATCGGGTTATGATCAACAGCGTCGAATTTCAATACTGAGGATGGTTAAGCATGGTGAAGCACTCTGACCAGCGCGAAGGCTTGATGGGGATCGCCCGGCGCACGACGCTGCTGTCCGCGGTGCTGGCCGGTGGAGCGCTGCTGGCCGGACCGGCCCAGGCCGCGACCTATGACGCCGTCAGCGATTTTTCGGTTACGAGCAACCCGGGCAGTGTGTGGAGCTACGGATACTCATTCTTCCCGGCCTATTCGCTGATCCTGTTCGATAAGCCGACAACTACCGCCACCTTTGTGGGCTGGAATGATGCCAGTTACATTGTCTCCGGAGCACCCGCCGCTTGGTCGCTCCTCTCCGGCAGCGCGATCAATGGGGTGCTACCGGGTCAGATGGCGCTGCACCCTGGGCCGTCGTACCGCGGCTATGCCATCCTGCGCTTCACCGCGCCGTCTACGGCCGACTACAACGTCGTCGGGCAGTTCTACGCCGGGGATAGTGGCGCCATGAGCGGCAGCGTCGTCCACAACAGCAACCTGAGCACACCGCTGGCGTACTTCAGTAATACGACCGACGCTTCGACGTTCAGTTTTAGTGCACTGCACCTCGTGGCCGGCGAAACGCTTGATCTCGCCGTCGGCAACAACGGCGACTACGGTTCCGGCTCGACGCCGGTGACGATGACGATCACGACGGCCGTGCCGGAACCCGCGACGCTGGCGCTGATGCTGGGCGGGCTGGGCGTGGTCGGATGGGTGGCCTGGCGTCGCAAGCGCGCCTGAAGCAAAGTCGTTGCGGGCCTTAGCGCGCCTGGCGATACGGCTCGTCTTCGGACAGAAAGTCCCCCTCGGCCCGAGCCTCGGCTTCCCACTCCTGCATCTGTGGCAGCTCGAGCACGCGGCGGGCGTACGCGGCGGCGTCCGGCGCTAGCGCCACGCCGTAGGTGCGAAAGCGCGTGCACACCGGCGCGTAGTAGGCATCGACGATGCCGAAGGCGCCGAACAGGAACGGGCCGCCCGAGGCGTCGAGCTGGTCGCTCCACATCTGGACGATGCGGGCCACGTCGCGGGCGACTTGCGGTTCGTCGCGAAGCTTGATGGCGCCGACTTCGGGCAAGAAAGCTTCGATGTTCATCGGCAAGCTGCTGCGCAACGCGCCAAAGCCCGAATGCATTTCGGCGCACAGGCTGCGCGCCCGCGCACGCTCGCGCGCCGGTACGGGCCAGAGTGCCAAGTTCGGGAACTTCTCGGGCAGGTACTCGGCGATCGCGAGCGTGTCCCAAACCGCTAGGCCGTCGTCGACGAGCACCGGCACGCGGCCGCTCGGCGCGATCGTGGCCAAGGTTTGCTTGAACGGCGAGGCGTCCTTGAAGTCGAGGCGAAGCTTGACTTCGTCGAAGGCGATGCCGGCCTGCCGCATCAGCAGCCACGGGCGCAACGACCACGACGAGTAGTTCTTGTTGCCGATATAGAGTTGCATGGCCACCTCCGCTTGATTCAGGTACCGCATGCTACCGGTGTGCGTCCCACGCAGCGATGAGGGTTTCGCTTCGCGTTGATGCGCAACTGGCATCAGCCCGGGTGCGACCCCGCACGCCAGCGGCTCAGGCGCGCCAATTCGCCGGTGGCGGCCAGCATGCCAGGCGCGATGGCTTCCAGCGGCGTGGCCTCGATGCCGAGCTGCGCAAGCCCCGGCAGGTGGCCGCTGGCGACGTTCGGAACCTGCATCGACAGGATGTTGTCGCGCGACATCAGGGGCTCGCCCGGCATCATCTCCATCAGCCGGGCCTGCAAGCGCCCCAGCGCATCGGGCAGTGCGAGCACCGGCCGTTCATGGCCCGACCAGCGCCCGGCCAGGCGCACCAGCTCGGCCAGCGTGTAGACGCGCGGGCCGGCGCATTCATAGGTCTGGCCAGCGGTTGCGGGGTCGTTCAGCGCGCGAATGATGGCCTCGGCCACATCCTCCACCCAGACGGGCTGGAAGCGCGCCGTCGTGCCGGCAAGCGGCATCACCGGGAACACCGACTGCAGGCGCGCGAAGAGGTTGAGAAAGCTGTCGCCGGGCCCGAAGATGATCGACGGCCGCAGCATCGTCACCGCCAGCCCAGGCTGCTGGAGCGCCGCCTCGCCGGCTGCCTTCGAGCGCAGGTACATCGACGGTGCGTTCGCGTCGACGCCGAGTGCGCTCACATGCACGATGCGCTGCACGCCAGCCGCCAGGCAGGCCTTTGCCAAACGGCTCGGCAGCGCCACATGCACGCGCTCGAAGTCGGCCGCGCTACCGTGCAGGATCGCGACCAGGTTCACGACCGCGTCGCGGCCGGCGACCAGGCGCGCCAGTTGCGCGTCGTCATGGACGCTTGCTTCGATGACCTCGACCGTGGGCAGGGTCTGGAGGTGCTTGACCTGGGCCCTTCGCCGGCTCGGCACGGTGATGCGCTCGCCGCCGCCGCCCGAGCGCCGGACCAGCTTCTCGCACAGTGCGCTGCCGACAAAACCGCTACCACCGAGGATGAGGATGTTGTTCATGGCGCAATCGTTGACGCAAAGCGGGGCATGCGCCCGAGGCGAGCACTATGGCAGGTCTTTGTCTGGCGGCGGCGCGTTGCCTTCGCGCGGGCCAACCTGCGGCCCGAGGCGAAGCTTCAGCGAAGGCGGTGCGCCGCTGCCGAGCAGCGCCCCGTAGACAGTGGCGTTCGAGAGTACCTTCTTGACGTAGTCGCGCGTCTCGCCGAACGGAATGTTCTCGGCCCAGATCGCGGCCTCGGTCGTTGGCCCCTCACGCCATCGGCGCGGCCGGCCCGGCCCGGCGTTGTAGGCCGCAGCCGCCAGCGCCTGCGAGCCCGCGAAGTCGTCGAGCACGAGCTTGAGGTAGCTGGTGCCGAGCTTGAGGTTGGCGTCGCGGTCGGTCAGCAAGGCGGGCGAGTAGGCGACACCGAGCTTCTTGGCCGTCCACTTCGCGGTGGCGGGCATCAGTTGCATGAGACCCGAGGCGCCGGCGGTCGAGCGCGCGTCCATGATGAAGCGCGACTCCTGCCGGATCAGCCCGTAGACGTAGGCCGGGTCGAGCCCGATCTCTGCCGACCGCGCGACCACCTGCTCGCGAAACGGCATCGGGTAGCGCTGCTCGACGTCGACTTCGGCGCGCGTGCGGTCGCTGGTGTTGATGCAGCGGTCCCACACCTGGCGGTCGCAGGCCATCTGCGCGGCGGCCAGCAACTCGCGGTCGCTCATGCCGCGCAGCGAGAAGTTCCATTCGCGAACGCCTTCGGCGCGCAGGCCGATGGCGATCAGCAGCAGCGCGCGGTCCAGCCCGGGGTTGCGCACGGCCATGGCGCGCTCCTGCGCGGTGGGCGGCTCGGGGCGCGGCGGCAGCGTGATTCTCTGCCCCATGTCCTCAGCCGCCAGCGCGCCGTAGAAGTTCAGTGGACTGGCGATGGATGCGAGCAGCGCCTGCGCCTGGGCGCGTTGCGCGTCGCCGTCGGCCGACGCCGCGTTGCCGGCCATGGCCTGCATGGCGCGTGCGCGCCAGTAGACCCACGACGGGTCGCGCTGCTCGGCCGGGCTCATCGCGTTGATGGCCTGCAGCACCTGCGGCCAGCGCGCCGGGCCACCATTGCGCAGCGCCGCGCGCACCTTCCAGGCCAGCGTGTCGTCGGGCCAGTCGAGCGGCGCCTTGGCCTTGGCGCCGACCTGGGCCGCGCGCTGGAAGTACTTCGTTGCCTCGGGCGAGAGCTTGATGGCCGACTGCTTGCCCGCGGCCGCCCAGACCCATGCCGAGAGATCGGCCGGCAGCTCGCGCTCCCAGCGATCGACCATCATCCCGGCGACGCCTTCGGGGTCGCTCGCGGCGAGACGCGTCAACGCCAGCGTCGCCATCTCGGCGTGGGTGCGGCCGGGCTGATCGGCGTGGCGTGCGAGGTAGCGCAGCGGCGAGTCGAGCGCCGAATCGAGCGCGTTCGCCTCCTGCTTGCTGACCAAGGCGACGGCCTGCCGCGCCGCGCGGGGACGGTTGGCGTCGACCGACAGGCGCGCCTTGCGCCACACATCGGCATCGTTGAACTGCTTCGCGGCGTAGAGCGTCGACGCGAGCAGCGCGCAGCCGTTGTCGGCCTCGCGCTGTGCCCACCAGGCTTCGCGCGCGGCGTCGCGCACGTCTTTGCCGGCGAGGTGCTCGGTCAACAGCGCGTAGCAGCTGACCTCGCGGTCGTCGTTCATGCGAAAGCGCGGGTAATCGGCGGCAAAGTTGCGCCAGTCGCCGCGGCGCCCGAGTTCGAGCAGCCAGTCGTTGCGCAGGCGGTCCTCGACATAGGTGCCGCTCCAGCGCGCGTAGAAGGCTTCAATCTCGTCCTGCCGCGCCGCGGACAGCCGGTTGTTCAACTCCCAGTACTCGACCCATGGCGTCAGCGGGTCGTGGGCGGCCTGCGCCGCAGCGCGCGCAGCGGCAAGCTTGTTGGCGTCCCTCTTGCGATAGGCCTCGCGCGCATCGAGGATGGTCTGGTGCTCGCCCTGCGCGGCCGCCGGGACGGCCCAGACGAGCAGGCACAGCGCCGCAAGCAGCGCGCACAACACCGGGCCATATACTGGGTTCGATCTCTTCATCGTGTCCTACTGCTGCGCGAAATCATGCCCTTCCCGCCGCCCGCGAACCCCGGCCCGGCGGTCGACGCCGGCGACGCGGCGCGCCTGTCGCTGAGACGGCGCCTGCTGGCCGAGCGCGGGCAATTCGCCGCCGGCCCCGGTGCGCAGGCAGCGCAAGCAGCACTGGCGACGCACCTTGCCCGCCTGCTGACCGAGATCGAGCCTGAGCACCTCGGCATCTACTGGCCGGTTCGAGGTGAATTTAACCCAATCGCGGCCTTGGACGCGGCCACGCTGCCAAAGTTGCCTCTGGCGCTGCCCTATGCGCAACGCCAGCCGCCTGCCATGCACTACCGCGCCTGGGACGGGCAGGCGCTCGCAGGCGTCGACGAATGCGGCCTTCCTGCGCCGGGCAGCGGCCCGTCCGTCGTGCCGGACGTGGTGCTCGTGCCCTGCGTCGGCTTCACGTCGTCGGGCTTTCGGCTCGGCTACGGCGGCGGCTACTTCGACCGCTGGCTGGCCGATCACCCGCAGGTCACGGCGATCGGCCTGGCGTGGGCCGTCGGCGAGATCAGCGAAGACGCCTTCGCGCCGCAGGGGCACGATCAGAAGCTGATGCTCGTGCTCACGGAGCGCGGCGTGGCCACCTGAGCGCCTATGCCGCTCAGCCCGCGATGCGGGCTTCGATCGCGCGCCGCGTCTGCGCCGCCTCGGCAGCGACCCAGTCGCAAAACTGGCGTACCTCGGACCGCACCGGGCCGGAGGTCGCGCTGACGAGCCAATAGGCATACGGCGTCGCCACGCGTGTGCCGTGGAGGTGACGAAACGGCTCGACGAGTTCGCCTCGGTCCAGCGCCTCGACCGCCAGCGCCAGCCGGGCCAGCGCAACGCCCTGCCCCGCGAGCGCCGCCTGGACTTGCTGGTGCGTGTAGTTGAAATACAGCCAGCGCGCCGGTTGCAGGCCGGGCAGGCCTTGCGTGCCAAGCCAGTAGGCCCAGCTGATGAATTCGCTGCTCGGCTTGGCGGCGTCTTCCTCCATCAGCGTGTGCCGGGCAAGGTCGGCGGGCTCACGCAGCGAGGGGCCGCCGCCGCGCGAGCGTTCGAGCAACCACGGGCTGGCCGCCGGCGTCAGCAGTTCGTCGAACAGGCGCAGCGCGCCCGGCGGCGCCTGAGCGGGCAGGCAATAGCGCAGCGCAGCGTCGGTCTCCGCCGCGTCGCCGGCGTCGGGGTCGACGAAGGCATCGCTAGCGCTGACGCGAATGTCGATGTCGGGATGGATTTTCTGGAATTCGATCAGGCGCGGAATCAGCCACAGGGTCGCGAACGACGCGAAGGTGCTGACGCTCACCGCCCGCCGCCCGCGCGCTTGGCGAATCTGGCGCACGGCCGCGTCGAGGCGGTCCAGCCACGGGGACACCGCGCGCAGCAGCGTGGCGCCATCGGCGGTCAATTCGACGTGGCGCGTCCCGCGCACGAACAGGGGCGCCCCAAGTTCGTCTTCCAGCGACTTGATCTGGCGACTGACCGCCGACTGCGTGAGGTGCAACTCTTCGGCAGCGACGCGAAAGTTCAGATGCCTGGCGACCGCTTCGAGCGCCCGCACGGGGCCCACCGAGAGCGGGCTGCGGCGCACCCTACTCATGATGAAACCGACTCAATCAGCGGAAAGCATTTCATTGGACCACGCACTCCTTGCCAGCTATTCTTGCAGACATCGAGCCTCAAGGAGCACGCAATGGAAGCACCACTGATGATCTACAGTCAACAGTCTCAGAGCGGTCTCTGGCACCTCGGCAAAGGCCTCGCGCTGCGCTTGGAGATCGGCCCCGGGCCGCGCCACCTGCGCTTGTGCGAGGGCAGGCTGTGGCTCACCGGCGAGGGCACACCGGACGCGCCGCCCGAGGACATCTGGCTGCGGCCGGGCGATGTGGTGGCATTGGCCACGGGGACGCGTCTGGTCGCGGAGGGCTGGCCGCGGGCGAGCTTCGAACTCGTCGTTCCGCCGCAGGCCTGCGCGTCTATCGCGCGGGTCAACGCCGCCTGATAGCCGCGCCCGGCGCGGGCGTCTTGCGCTTCGCGGGTCGCGCCTTCGCCGCCCTGGCACGCAGCGCCGCAGCCTGCGCCAACCGCGCCCAGGGCAGCATCAGCGCGGGCGATTCGGTCGCCTCTTCCGGGGCCGTCCAGTAGCTCATCGTGATCGGCTGCTCCATGCGGCCGTAGACGAACGGCCGGCAGCCCGCGGCCTCGAAGCGCGGCTGCGTCTCGGCGTCGACCTTCAGGAAAAGTTGCTCGTCGTCGACGATGGCAACGAAGAGGTCGTCCACGTACAGGCCGTAAGCGCCGAACATGCGCTTCGCGCGCGCGGAGCCGATCGAACCCAGCAGTTCGAGGCAATAGGCAACGAAGGTGTCGGCGGCCATGCGCCAGTCTTGCACAATCGCGCTCAACGCACCACCCAGCCACCCCATGTCACCAGACGCCCCGCACGCCGACCCCTACGCCGACCGCACCCTGATCCGCCAAAGGCTCATCGCCGCCCGCGAGGCCCTGCCCGACCGGCTGGAGCGCGCGGTGGCGCTGCAAAGCGTGCTGCGCGTGTGGCTGGTCGGCCACCGCGTGTCGACCATCGGCGCGTACTGGCCGATCAAGGGCGAGTTCGACCCGCTTCCCGCGCTGTACCGATGGACCGAGGCGGCCGATGTATTTGCCCCCAGGACGCCTTCGGCGTCGCCCCCCCGAGGGGGATCTCAGTCGGCTTGGGGCGGCCCGGCGCCGACTGAAGCCAACGAACGCATCATCGGCCTGCCGGTCGTCGACAAGGCGACCGAGTCGCTGCAGTTCCACATGTGGTTCCCCGGCTGCCCGATGGAGCCCGACGCGTTCGACATTCCCAAGCCCAAGGGTACGCCGGTGTTCCGGCCGGAGTTGCTGATCCTGCCCTGCCTGGGCTACGGCGCCGGCGGTGTGCGCATGGGCTACGGAGGGGGCTTTTACCGGCGCACGATAGAGAGCCTCTCGCCGCGGCCGTACACGGTCGGCGTCGGCTATTCGAGCGGCTTCCTGCCGCTGCTGCGCAAGGGCCCGCAAGACCTCGCGCTCGACGCCATGCTGACCGAGGACGGCGTGATGTGGCAGCGCCCCTGAGCGCTCGCGCTCAGGGCGTCGAAGGTGCCAGACCGAGCCGCTGGCACAGCTCGATCGTCAGCGCCGACTGGTTCATCGTGTAGAAGTGGATGCCCGGCGCGCCGCCGTCGATGAGGCGCTGGCACAGTGCGGTCACAACGTCCAGGCCGAAGGCGCGGATGGACGCGGCGTCGTCGCTGAAGCCTTCCATCTTCAGCGTCACCCAGCGCGGGATCTCGATGCCGTCGCGGGCCGCGAACTGCGCGATCTTGGCGAAGTTGTGGAGCGGCATGATGCCCGGAACGACAGGAACGGTCGCGCCGAGCTTGCGCGTCTGCTCGACGAAGTGGAAGTAGGCGTCGGCGTTGAAGAAGAACTGCGTGATCGCCGAGTCGGCACCGGCCTTGACCTTGTCGACGTAGTGCCGCAGGTCGCGCGCCGCGTAGCGCTCTTCGGGGTGGTACTCGGGGTAGGCGGCGACCTCGATGTGCCAGTCGCTGCCCTGCGTCTCGCGGATGAAGCGCACCAGTTCGGCGGCGTAGCGGAACGCGCCCGCGCTCGCGGTACCGCTGGGCATATCACCGCGCAGCGCGACGATGCGGCGGATGTTCTGCGCACGGTAGGTCTCGAGAATCGCCTCCAGCTCGGCGCGCGTCGTGCCCACGCACGACAGGTGCGGCGCGGCCTCGAAGCCGGCCTCGGCGATCGCGCGCACGGCATGCAGCGTCTTCTCGCGCGTCGAGCCACCGGCGCCGTAGGTGACGCTGAAGAATTCGGGCGTTAGGGCGCCGAGCTGGCGCACCACGTCCTTGAGCTTCTCGTCGCCGACCGGCGTGTTGGGGGGAAAGAACTCGAAGCTGATCGGCAGCTTGGTTGCGCTTGCAGTCATGCCTTCTCCACTTCCTGGAACTCAGCCCAGACAAAGAACTCGTGGTTGCCGTCGCCACCCGTGATGGGGCTCGCGAAGTAGTCGCGCACCGTCCACCGCACCGCCGCGCACGCATCGCGAAAGATCGTCTCGACGCGTGCGATCTGCGCGGCGCCCCGCACCAGCCCGCCCTTGCCGACATGCGCCCGGCCGACCTCGAACTGCGGCTTGGCGAGCAGCAGCGCGTGGCCTCCCAGCTTGAGCCACGGCGCCAGGTGCGCCAGCGCTCCGGCGAGCGAGATGAACGACAAGTCGGCAACGATCAGATCGAAGCCGCCCTTCGGCGCGTGGTTGGCCAGAGCCGAGCCGGCAAGCTCGCGCACGTGCAGGCCCTCGAGCGCGACGACCCGCGCGTCGGCGCGCAACCGCTCGTGCAACTGCGTATGCCCGACATCGATGCCGACCACCCGCGCCGCGCCGCGCGCCAGCAGCACGTCGGTGAAGCCGCCCGTGCTCTGCCCGACATCGAGGCACATGAGCCCCGCAACGTCGAGGCCGATGCGCGCCAGCGCGCCGTCGAGCTTCCTCCCGCCGCGCGAGGCCCAGCGCAGTTCGGCGTCGTCGGTGACGCGCAGCTCGGCATCTTCCGCCAGCTCCTCACCGGCCTTGGCGCAGATCTTCCAGCCGCCCGCCGCCCGCCACTGCGCGGCGCCGCTGTCGATCAGCCTCCGCGCGGCGGAGCGCGTCGGCGCCATGCCGCGGGCGAGCATTAACTGATCGGCGCGCATGGCGGTTCGGTCAGCACGGAGCTTGGCGCCAATGCGTCGCGCAGGTCGCGCAGCAGGTATTCGATGTGGTCCGCGTCCGCCTGCAAGAGCACGCGCTGCGAGCGCAGCGAAGCCGAATCGGCGCCCACACCAGGCGGCAGCGCAATGTCCTGCAGCGGCGACGCTGTCACGAGGAAGCCGCGCACCGGCAGCGACAGCGGCTGCGCCTGCAATTCACCGATCAGCGCCAGCTTGTCGGCCGGCCATTGCCGCACCAGGCCTTTGGGGTCCACGAGCCCCAGCGCCTGACTCTCGCCGCGCCGCAGCCAGAGCATGAAGTCGGGTGCGAAGCCGCTGTCGCGGTACAAGGTCAGCCCGTCGGCGGCCGGGTTGCGCAGCACGAACAGGTGGATGTCGAGCCACTCCGCGCTCGCATGGGCCGTCTGCCAATAGGCGCGCAAGTTCCACAAGAACGCGGCCTCGCCGCGGTTCAGCGGCGGCGGCGAAATGCGCACCGGCACGTCGATGAACGCGTCGTCGCCAAACAGTGGCAGCGTCTCGCCAGTGGGGCCCGGCGCGGCGCCCGGCCGCAACGCCTGATCGAGCAACACCGGGGCAAACAGGTGCGGCGTGCAATGCAGTCGCGGCAGCGGAAGCAGCATCGACTCCTGCGCCAGCACGTCGGGGGCGGCAAGCAGTTCCTGCAGTTGGCGGCCGATGTCCAGCAAGCCGCCGGGTTGCGCGACCAGGAAGGCCGTCAACTCGTCCACAAACGCCGCCGGGCGCAAACCTTGCTCCACCAGCATCCTCGCCGCGGCGAGCAGTGGGTCGATGGCCGAACGCGCAACGTTCACCTCCAAGCGCCAGGCGAGCGTCCTGCCGGCTGCGGTCTCGATGCTCGGCAACCCGGCGTTGTCCAAGGTCAACGGCTCGACGGCCAGGCGCTCCATGCGCCAGCGCCGCTCAGCCTGCCGCCATGCGCTGGCGATCCCGCCCTCCAGCGCCGACAACGCGGCTTGCGCCTTGCGCGCAGTGGCGCTGGCGGCGTTGTCGAAGTACCCCATCGGCGCCTCGATCTCGCAGCGCGACAGGTAGGCCGCCAAAGCGCCACACGTCGCGATCAGGCCCACCCAGCCGCGCTGCCCCTTGAGCGCCAGCGCGTGCTGGTAGGCCAACTCGCTGTCCAGCCAATCGGCAGCCATGCGCCGCAACTCCATCGGCGCGCCCAGCGCCTGCGCCGGCCCGAGGCCGACGGTCGCCCTGACGGCCGGCTCGATGCGCAGCCGCTGCGGCGCAACCGCGGCTGCGTCGAACACCACCGGCTCGTCAAAACGCGCCACATCGTGCGCGAGCGTGCGCAGGCCCAGCTCGTCCAGCGCCGGCTGCTGCGTCACGGGCACATGAAACACCTGCGCCTGCACGCCTTCGCGGGCCAGCGTTTCAAGGTAGGTCTGCATGTAGTCGGCGCGCACGCCGAAGACTTGCAGACTCTGCAACACCTGCACCGGCAGTGCCGCCGCATCGTCGCGCTTGAGGCTGAAGCCCTTGCCGCGCAGGCGCACACCGCGGCCGAAGAGCTGCACGATCTCAGCCCCCGCGCCCAGGCCCACGTGCATCAGGCCGAGCGCGCTGACGCGCCAGCTCGACCAGCCTTCGATGAACATCTTGGCGCCGATCAGCACGGCCAGCCTGGGGTCGCTGTCCAGCCGCGCGAAGAGCGAGCCGGCGAGCCGGTCCGGCTCGCCGAGCACGGCAATGCCGTGGCGGTGCAACTGCTCGGCCAGCTTGCGCGCCTCGCCCACCCGAACCAAGCCGAAATAGGCGTCGCTGGCCGCGCCCCGGCTGCGCAGGCCGATCTCCTTGTCGGACACCAGACGCAACTCGAGCGCGCCGGCGCCGCCGAACACGCGCCGCGCCAGATCGGCCGCCACGTCGGCCACGCTCTCGCCGCCCGCGGCCATCGCCTCGCGCAACCAGCGCAAGTCCAGCGGCGGCAGGTCGATCGTCGACTGCGCAGGCTCGGCATGCGCGAACACCGCCTCTATCTGCGCCGCCAGCCAGGGTGCGTCGCCGCAGGCGCGGGCCAGAAAGGCAACCAGGCGCGCGACGTCGGAATCGGCCGCGCCGGCCGTCACCTCCTTGCCGACGCAGGCGAGCAGCGGCGGCGCCACCCGGTATTCGGCGGCCAGCGCCGGATGGGCGTCGAAGGCGCGGCGTTGCTGGTAGAACGCCACCAGCCCGGCTGCCAGCGCGAAATCGGCGCCGCTGTCGTGGCGCGCGTTGAGTTGCCGCGGCTGCTTGCCGTAGCCCTCGCGCCAGAAGCGCGCGTAGCCGAAGTCGATGGCGATGCAGCGCGCGTATTCCTGGTACAGGTCGGCGTCGCGGTCGGCGATTTGCGCGAAGGTGGCGGAGTATTCAAACGTGAACCCGGCTTGTTGCTCGGTGGCCCCGGCCGCCAGTGCCTCGCGCTTGAGGCGCCAACCTTGTTCGCTGTCGTCCCCGCTGCCACCGGTGCCCTTGTGGCCTTCATCGACCAGCAGCAGGTTGGGGCCTTCGTAGCGCGAGGTGGCGACGCTCACGCCCTTCCTGGGCCGCCTTCGGCCGCGCCCATCGACGTAGAACTTCGTGATCTCGGTCACGCGCACGCCCATGCCCGCCAGGCCCGACGCCTCCAACTCGGCCGCGTGCTGCGCCGACAGCGCTTCGCCGGGCGTCAGCAACAGCACGTTGGCGGGCGCGAACAGGCCGTGGGCCATGAACTGGCGCAGGTTCATGTGCAGCATCAGCGTCTTGCCGGCGCCGGTGGCCATGAAGCAGGCCAGCTTGCGCGCATCGGCGGCGGTGTAGGGGCCGAGGTGCGGCAGCTCGCGCTCGCGCAAGGCCTCGATCCGCGCCACGTGGGCAGGGGCATCGCGGCCCAGGGCTTCCAAGTGCCACTCGACGACCGCGCAGGCCAGCCACTGGAAATGCGTCAGCCTGAACGCCGCGTCGCCCAGATCGCCATGCGCCGCGACATACGCCGCGCGGGCCTCGCGTATCGCCGCCTCATGCGCGCCGATGGCGGCGTCCCAGCGCAGCAAGGCTTCGGGTGCGACCGCCAAGCCGGGCAAGGCAAGCAACGTTCGCGCGCAGCCGCTCACGCCCGCCGCGTCGCGCTCGGAACGGGTGTCGGCCAGCAGGCGCGACAGCGCCTCGTCGTTGCGCCCGAACTGGCGCGCGAAGGCGCGCGGCAGCAGCAGGCTGCGCACGAAGGGCTGCGGCGGCATCTTCGCCGCGCCGCGAACCGTGGCCATGGCTCAGGCCACGGCCGGCGCAGGCGACGCGCCGGAGAACGCGCTGTCGCGCACCCACATGGCGCGCGCGAGCGCGGCGTCTATCGACTCGCCGCGCTCGCCCGCGCCGGGGAGCAGCAGGTCGCGGTTGTGGCGCACCACCGCGTAGTCGGCCAGGCGTTTGCCGAAGGCTTGCGGCACCGCATCGGCGAGCCAGCGGTATTCGGCCGTCGCGGCGGCACGCTGCGCGGCGGCGCTCAGGCCGTCGAGATCGAAGTCGCGCAGCACCAGCAGTTCCAGCGGCACCGATGCCGGCGGCAGCCCGGGGCGGTGCGGGCGCACCTCGGCCAGCACGACGGCGGCGCGGTCGCCCGCGCTCGCGCCAGCCAGCGGCAGCGGCGCCGCCGCGCTGGCCGTGCGCAGCAAGCGCCGCACGCGCACCAGGTGCAGGCCGAGCAGCGCCAGCGCGGTGTGCAGCAGGTCGACCGTGCGCTCGACGTGCCGGCCTTCCCAGACCGTGGGCAGGCGGTAGTCGAACGGCTGCGCCAGACGCTCGGTGGCCAGGCGCACCGGGTTGTCCGGCCGCGTCGTGTCGGCGAGGTAACGCAGCAACGTATCCAGGCCGGCCAGTTCGGCCTGCCCGGCGGCGCTGGCTTGCGCCTGTTCGGGCAGTGCCAGCGCGTCGAGCGAATCTTCGTAGCGCTCCAGGCGCAGCACTTGCACCACCGGCAGCGTGCGCCGGCTCCAGTGCGCGTCGGCGGCGTCGGCGGCGCCCGGATCGTGCGCCACGACGTCCTTCGGCCGGCCGTCCTTCCACTCCGGAGAGGTCATCGCCTTGGCGATGCGGGGCAGGGTGACGCTATCGAAGTACTCGCCTTGCTCGACCAGCACGAAGCGCCGCCGGCCGCCGTCTTCGCGGTTCAGGTTGATGACGGCATGGCCGGTGGTGCCGGAGCCGGCGAAGTAGTCGAGGATGAGGTCGTGATCATCTGTCGCAAAGGGAAGGATCTGGCCAAGCAACCCGCAGGGCTTCGGGTTTTTGAACGAGGAACTACCAGCAAAGAGCGAGCGCAACTCGTTCGCTCCCGCTCTGCCATCGAGCGTCAGGACACTGCTCAATTTCGCTTCGTATTCGTGAGCGTAAACCTTCAGCTCCACGATCTTCTCCTCGGTTTCTCCGAACAGGATCTTCTCGTGGGTCAAGAGATCCCGCATCGTTTCTTCGGGGAACCGGTAGCCCATCAGAGGCTGCTTGCAGGGGCGTCCTGTAGTCTTGTGGAGAACGTCATAGCGATACCCCTCTTTGCCCGGGTTGTGGACACTTTGGCTACCGGTGTAGACACCTCCTGCATCGATGAACTTGTAGCGGTCTAACGGCCCAAGAAACTCCTTGTTGTCACGAAACCATGCGCTGTACTGGCGCTGCAAGTCTTGCGGGTCAGTATGGGAAGCGATCAGTTCGCGGCCAACTTCGAGTAGCAACTCCTTCGCACCGGACAACGAGCTCTTCCAGGCCGGGGGAAGGCCTTGCGCGTCACGCGCCGAACACTGGATGAACTCATGTTCATTCGCGATGTTCGTCGGGTTGTTGTCGGTCACGTTGTGCCAGACGATTTCACCAATCTTGTTCTCTGCACCGAAGGTCTCGTCAAGCACGTGCCCAAGCGTTGCCCGTTCGTTGTGATCGATCGATGAAAAGAGCACTCCCGTTTCGGAGAGCATCGGAAGACTTGCACGAAGGCGCTCTTCGATGAGTGACGCCCAGGTGCTGTGCCTCATAAAGTCATCCTTGTAGAGAAACCCGTCGCCACCCGTGTTGTACGGCGGGTCGATGTAAATGCACTTCACGGCCGACCGGTACAGCGGCTCCAGCGTGCGCAGCGCGGCGTAGTTGTCGCCGTGCACGAGCACGCCGCCGGTGGCTTCGGTCAAGTCGGGCGCGCAGGCCAGCACGGCCCAGCGAAAGTCGTCGTCGAACAGCGCCGTGTCCAGCGGCAGGTGCGGGTAGCGCGCCAGCAGCGCACTGCCGTCCGCCAACTCGTCGGCGCCGCCCAGCCACTGCCGCCAGCGCGCCACCTGCGGCGCGTGCGCCGCAGCCCGTGCCACCAGCGCCGCGCCGGCTTGGCCCTGCGCGGCAAGCCATGAACACTGCACCAGGTAGCTCGCCTCAAGCACGAACTTGCGCTTCTCGAACAGCCGCGCCTGCACGTCTTCGAGCGCGGCCAGCACATCGACGATGGCGTGCCCGATGTCGCGGCACAGCGCCAGCTTGCCGCGTTCGCGTCCAAGGGCCGCGGCCGGCAAGTCCCATAGATTGAGGAATTCGCTCTTGAGGTAGTGGTCGAGTTCGCCGCGCAGGAAGGCGCCGAGTTGCGGGTGGACGAAGAAATCGGCGCTGCGGCCTCTGACGTAGCGGCGCGCGTGGCGTTCGAGGGCGGCGCGGTCGAGGGCGCGCGGCAGCGCGGCCTCGGCCAGCCAGGCGTTGAGCAGGCGCTCCTGCACGTCACGGCCCTCGCTCTGCGCCGGGGCTGCCTCGGGCGCGTCGCCGAGGCCGCCCGGCTTGGCGGCGCCGCGCCGCGCCGCGCCGTGGCGGCGCGCTTCGTCTTCGCTCAGCGGCCGGTGGTCGAAGGCGATGCGCCACTCGGCGCCCGACGCGCCGGCCGGGTCATCGCCCGGCGCCGCGACGCCTGCCGGCACGTAGTAGCGCTGCGCGCCCTTGGCGTTGTCGCGCTCCACGTCGGCGGCGGCCACCGTCAGCCGCACGCGCGCGCCGTCGCTCTGGCGGTAGGCGTAGCCGGTGAAACGCTCGCCGCTCTTGACGTAATGGCTGCCCTTGGTGGCCCAGTGGAAGAAGGTGTCGCTGCCGTCGTAGGGCACGCAGTAGGCCCCGGCGCCGCGGCCGCGGCGTGCGCGCGGCATGAAGTCGCCGTCGTCGTAGTAGCGGGCGAAGAAGGTGTAAAGGGCGTTGTAGATGCGGGCCTGCTCGTCTTCGCTGGCCTCGCCATCGAGCGCCGCAAGCGCCGAGGCGATGCGCGCCGGCAGGCCTTCGCTCAAGAAGCGCTCGATCTCGGCGCGGCGGTGGTTGAGGACGCGGTAGATGCCGAAGTCCAGATCGGCGGCATCGACTTGCAGGATGTCTTCGCGCAGCAGCGCGAGGAAGCGGGTGCGGGCGGCGGAATCGGGGTTGCTCATGGCTGGGCCTTCATGCGAGCGCACCGAGGTGCTGCCGCGCCGCATCGGCCAAGCGGCGGTCGAAGGTGGCGAGCGGCGCCTTCAGTTCGGCGGCGAGCCACAGGTAGGCGGCGTCGTAGGCGCTCAGGTTGTAGCGCAGCGCGAGCTGCGCGATGGCGTCGGGCGGCACCGGGTGCATGGCGATGCGCTGTTCGTCGAAGTCGCGGAGCGCGGCTTCGACCTGCGCCACCTCCATCCCGGCACGAAGCTTGGTGCGCGCCACATTGGCAATCTCGAACGGCAGCAGCGCCGGCGCATGCACGGCCTTGTGGCTGAGCAGGGCGGCGGCTTCGTCGCAGGCCGGCTCGCCGAAGACCAGCGCGGCGACGACGCTGCAGTCGGCGACCACGGGCGGGCGCTGCAACCAGGTGGCCGCGGGCTCGGCCACGTAGAGCACGCGCGCGCCGACCGGGGCGAGACCAACCGGCGTCATCGGGAGTCACGATCGGCGCGGATGATGTCCACCGCCAACGGTATGCCCGCGACCGCGGCGCTCGGCCGCCAGCCGGCGCTGCGGCGCTCGGCCATCAGGTCTTCGACCGTCTTCCAGCCCCGCAGCCGACGCTCGGGGCCCGCCGCCGGCAGGCCCGCGCCGAGTGCCGGCGCGTTTGCCGGTTCGCTCGCCGCGCATTCGACGATCGCCATCAGTTCGCCCTGCAGCGAACGGTGGTTGCGCTCGGCCCGCATGCGCAGGCGGTCGGCAAGCGCATCGGGCACTTCCTTGATCGACAGATTGACCGGCATGAAGTAGCTCCAAAATGAAACCATGGCGCCACTATGGCGCCAGTGTGGAGCCATGTCAATCAGTAGCGGTAGGTGTCCGGCTTGTACGGCCCCTGCTTGGGCACGCCGATGTACTCGGCCTGCTCGTCGGTCAGTTCGCTCAGCACCGCCCCGACTTTCTTCAGGTGCAGGCGGGCCACCTTCTCGTCCAGGTGCTTCGGGAGCACGTAGACCTTGCCGACGTCGTACGAATCGGCGTGCGTGAAGAGCTCGATCTGCGCGATGGTCTGGTTGGCGAAACTGGACGACATCACGAAGCTCGGGTGGCCGGTGCCGCAGCCGAGGTTCACGAGGCGCCCCTTGGCGAGCAGGATGATGCGCTTGCCATCCGGAAAGATCACGTGGTCGACCTGCGGCTTGATCTCTTCCCACTCGCACTTGGCGAGCGCGGCGACGTCGATCTCGTTGTCGAAGTGGCCGATGTTGCAGACGATGGCCTGGTCCTTCATCGCCGCCATGTGGGCGTAGGTGATGACGTTCTTGTTGCCGGTGGCCGAGACGAAGATGTCGGCCTTGTCGGCGGCGTACTCCATGGTCACGACCTTGTAGCCCTCCATCGCCGCCTGCAGCGCGTTGATGGGGTCGATCTCGGTCACCCAGACCTGCGCCGAGAGCGCGCGCAGCGCCTGCGCCGAGCCCTTGCCGACGTCGCCATAGCCGGCCACACACGCCACCTTGCCGGCGACCATCACATCGGTCGCGCGCTTGATCGCATCGACCAGCGACTCGCGGCAGCCGTAGAGGTTGTCGAACTTGCTCTTGGTGACCGAGTCGTTGACGTTGATCGCGCGAAACAGCAGCGTGCCGCGCGACGACATTTCCTTCAGCCGGTGCACGCCGGTCGTCGTCTCTTCGGTCACGCCGATGATCTGCGCGCTCTTGCGGCTGTACCAGGTCGCGTCCTGCGCGAGCTTGGCCTTGATGGCGGCGAA
>CAIKUF010000084.1 GCA_903830565.1 uncultured bacterium
ACCTGCACCTGCGCGATGTCGGGGTCGGTGTCGAGCGAGAAGTAGACGGTCAGGCTCAACTGGCCGTTGGCCGAGCTGGTCGACGACATGTAGAGCATGTTGTCGACGCCGTTGATCTGCGCCTCGATGGGCGCGGCCACCGAGTCGGCGAGGGTCTTGGAATCGGCGCCGGGGTAGGTCGCCGAGACCGTCACCTGCACCGGTGTGATCGACGGGTACTGCTGCACCGGCAGCACGAACATCGAGATCAGCCCGGCGAGGACGATCAGGATCGCGATGACGGCCGAGAAGATCGGGCGCTCGATGAAGAAGCGAGAAAACATGTTCAGGTGCCGGGTGCGATGTCGACGCGGCGCGCTTCGTCGTCGCTGCCGTTGCCGGTCACCTCGGCCGGCGGCACGAGTCGCAGGCGCTTGACGTCGACACCGGCCGCGACCAGCGCACCCTGCACCGCCAGCGCACGTTGCTTCGCCAGATCCAAGTTGGCCGCGCGTTGGCCGTTGCGGTCGGCATAGCCGGTGATGGCGATCGGGCCGCTCTGGCCCTTCATCGCCGCCGCGCTGCGCTGCACCAGCGTCAGCGCCTCCTTGCTCAGCGTGGCCTTGCCGCTGTCAAAGAGAACGCTGATGCGTGCCGCCGGTGTCGCCGTCGCGCTGGCCGCGGGCGCCGCCAGCTTGGGCACATAGGCGGTGGCCTTGACGGCAGCGCCTTGGGCCAGGCGCATCACACCGTCGACGACGACCTGGTCGCCCGCACGCAGGCCTTCGTTGATGAACCAGCTTTCCTGGTACCAGTCGCCGACGGTGACCGGGCGCAGCTCGGCCTTGCCGTCCTTGCCCACCAGCCACACGAAATGCCCTTGCCCGCCCTGCTGAACCGCGCGCTGCGGCACCAGGATGGCGTTCGGCCGCACGGCGCCCTTCAGGCGCGCGCGAACGTACTGGTTGGGGCGCAGCACGCCCTTGGGGTTGTCTACCGTGGCCCGGATCAGGAAGGTGCCGGTCTGCGAGTTGTACGACGGGTCGGCAAAGGTGATCCTGCCGGTGATCGGGTACAGGCGGCCGTCGGCCTGCTCGATCTCGACCACCATGTTGCGGTCCTCGGGCAATCTGAGCAGGCCCTTCTTGACCTCGTTGTCGACGCGCTGGATCTCGTTCTCCGACAGGCTGAAATTAATCCAGATCGGCGACAGCACCGAGACCGTCGTCAACTGGTTGTTCTGCGGGCTGAGGTAGGTGCCCTCGGCGATCGCGGCATAGCTCGTGACGCCGTCGACCGGCGAGGTGATGGTCGTGTACGACAGGTCCAGCTTGGCCGAATCGAGCTGGGCCTTGGATTGCGCCACGGCCGCGGCGGCCTGCTCGTACTGCCCGGTGGCGTCGTCCAGGTCGCGCTGCGAGAGCGCGTTCTGCTGTGCCAGCGGCTTGGTGCGGTTCAGGTTCGCGGTCGCCACTTCCAGCGAGGCCTGATTGCGCTGCAGCGCGGCGGCTGCGGCATCGACCTGGGTCTGGAACGGCTTGGGGTCCATCTTGAACAGCACCTGGCCGGCCTTGACCACCGCGCCTTCGGTGTAGACGCGCTTGTCGAGAAAGCCGGAAACCCGCGCCTGGATGTTTACCGCCTGCGAGCTTTGCGCCTGCGCGATGTACTCGGCCGAAATCGGAGTGTCGCGCGGCTCGATCGTGAGGGCCATCACTTCGACGGCGTTGGGCGCCGGCTTGGGCGCCTCCTTGCCGCAGCCGGCCAGCGTGGCGAGGACGAGGGCAAGCGCGGCGAGGCGCGTTGTCGATCGTGCGCCAAAGATGCGGTGTGGGTGCGTCATGGGTCCAGTCTTCTGGCTGTTCGACCGCGAACGATGCCGAGGATAACAACAAGCTGCGGCGCACCGGGCCGAGCGCGGCGCGAAAGCAACCCAAAATCGGTCAGCTTCATCGTAAGAGTCTGCCGGGCTCCTAGCGGCTGGCTGTCGTCGATACCGCTTCGAAGCTGCCGCCGAGGGCGAGGTACAGGTTGGTGCGCTGGGCCAGCGCTTCGGTCTGCACGCGAACGCGCGAGGCCCGGGCGGCATACAACGCGAGCTGGCGTTGCTCGACCGCGCGCAGGTCGACCTTGCCGACGCGAAACTGGATCTGCGCCAGCTCGAGCGCGCGCTCGTTGTCGGCGATGTTCTGCGCGAGGATGGTTTCGCGGTCGCGCAGCGCGAAGTCTGCGGCGAGCGCGTTCTCCACATCGCTGAACGAGCGCTGCGCGATGCGCGCGTAGTCGGCCATCGCCTGCTTCTGCTCGGCGTTGCGGACCTCGACCTGGGCCTGCAGCGCGCCGCCCTGGTACAGCGGCGCGAACAGGCTGGCGCCGAAGCCATAGCCCGGGTTGCTGCGGTCTTGCAAGACGACCACATCGCTCGAGATCGCGCTCACGCTGGCCGACAAACTGATGCGCGGCAAGCGCGCGGCCTTGGCCTCGCCGACGCGGTTGAACGAGGCGGCAACACGGCGCTCGGCGGCGATCACATCGGGCCTGCGCTCCAGCAGGTCTGACGGCACGCCGATCGGCACTGGCGGCGGCATGGCCGTCAGCCTGGATGCGACCGCGATCTCGGCCGCCGGGTAGCGGCCGAGCAGCAATTCGAGCGCGCGCAATGCCTCGGCGCGCGCCTGCACGCTCTGGCGCAAGGCGTCGCGGTAGCTGCCCACATTGGCCGCCGCTTCGGCGACTGCCTGCTCGTCGCCGATGCCGACGCGAAAGCGGTCTTGCGCGACGCGGTGCAACTCCTGCGCCGAGCGCAGCGCGTCGTCGATGAGCGAGCGCTGCAGGCCGGCCTCGATGGCGAGGAACCAGCTCTTGGCGACCATCGCCGCCAGCGACTGCCGGGCGTACGCGTAGTCCGCCTGGACGGCTTGCGACTGCGCTCCGGCAGCGGCCTCGCCGTAGCGCAGGCGGCCCCAGACGTCGAGCTCCAGCGATGCGTTGAGGAAGAGCGCATTCAGCCCGCCACCACCCCCGCTCTTGCCGCTGTAGGTTCCAAGCAGCCCGAGGCTGGGCAACATCGGGCTGCTGGCCACCTGCAGCGCGGCAGCGGCCTGTTCGACCCGCGCCGCGGCGACCTGCAGGTTGGCGTTGTAGGCCAGCGCCTCGGCGACCAGGGCCGTCAGCGCGGGGTCGCCGAAAGAAGCCAGCCAGGCCTCGGGCAGCGGCGCCGCCGAGTTGCCGCCGGCCTTCCACGCCGAGGGTGGCGCCGTGTGCGGCAAGGCGTCGCGCTGCAAGTCTGCCGTCGTCGGCGGGCTTTGCAATGCGCAGCCCGCCACGACCAGCGCGCAGCTCGCGCTCAAGACCCAGCGGCGGGAATGCGGCGCGCGCATCAGTGCAGCTTCAAGACCAGGTAGTCGGTGATCGCGCCGATGCGAACCATCACCTTGCGCAAGATGTGGACCGCCTCCGCGTGCTCGGTGTAGATCGCGCCCGCGCCGGCAGCGCCGGCCGCGAGGAACAGCTCGCGGTCCTTCTCGGCCACGTCGAGTTTGACCGGAAAGCGCCCCGGCACCTGCGGAAAGGCGCCCGTCTGCGGCAAGGTTCCTGAGGGTGCGATCTGCCCCTGGCCTTGTGCCCAGACGATGGAATCGACCTTCGCCTTGATGACGCGCCCGGGGTGCATGTCGAGCGCGACCTCGGCTTCGTTGCCGGGTTCGACGAACACCAGTTCGTTCTGCGCATAGAGCGCAATCAGCATGTACTCGTCCTCGACAAAGGTCATTGCCGGCACGGCCGGGAAGGGCACCACGATCGATCCCGGACGCAATTGCATGTTGATCGCGTAGCCGTTGGCCGGCGCGAACATCGCGGTCTGGTCGAGGTTCCACTGCGCGCTGGCAACTGCCGCCCGGCTGGAGTCGACGACGGCCTTGGCGGTGGCGATGTCCGCGCGCGCGGAGGCCACCGAGGCGAGTTCGCCATTGACACGGCCCGAGAGCTTTTGCGTCACCTGCGCTTCGTTGGCGGTGGCGGTGGCCAACTGGCCTTGCAACTCGACGACGTTGGCCTCGGCCTGTTCGAGCGCGAAGCGATCACCGGCGCCGCTGGCGACCAGCTCGCGGTTCTGCTTCACACGCAGGCGCGCGAGTTCGAGCCGCGGCTGCAGCGCGGCGACCTGCCCGCTGGCCGATTGCAACTGCGCCTGCAGTTCACGGTTGCCGGCCGACGCGCCGGCCAGCCCGGCGGACGCCTGCGCGAGGCGCGACTCGTCGGCCGCCAGCTTGGCCTTCGAGGCGCCGAGCTCAATCTCGTAGGGCGTCGGGTCGATGCGGAACAGCAACTCGCCCTTCTTCACCGGCCGGTTCGGTTCGACCGGCACTTCGAGCACGCGCCCGCGCACCTGCGGCACGATCTGCACCACGTACTTGACGACGCGGATGTCGTTAGACGACGGCGCGACGACGTTGAGCGCGAGGATCAGCGCCGTTAGCGCGACGATGGGGATGATGACGACGATGACCTGCGACGTGTTGTTCCACGGCAGCCACTTGAACTTGATGAAGATGAGCCAGACGAAGAAGGCGTAGATGCCTATGAGGATGGCTTCCATCAGGCCGCTCCTCCTGCGCGAGCCGCTGCGCCGGGTGCGGGCGCGGCAGCTTCGAGGTCCTTGAGCAGGGCCTTCAGCTTGCGCGGCAGGCGCGCCCTGGACGCAATGCCTTCGAGCTCGTCGCGCAACTCTTCGGCCTCCTCGTGCGACAACTTGCCGGCGCGCCACTTCTCGTTCATCTCATGGAAGTAGTCTTCGTGCTTCTCGGTGCCGTAGGCCATGTAGGTGCCGGTCGGGCGGGTGTAGGCCCACAGCCAGGCGATCGGCCACAGCAACCCGCCGAACACCAGCGACAGCAGACACAGCACCTGGATCGCGTCCTTCTGCGGGTGGTGCCGCTTCTCGGCGATCTTCTCGGGCAGGATGTGAAGCTTCCAGAACACGATGACGCCACCGATCGGCAGCGCGATGACGATGAACCAGGCCAGACCCATGGCGAAGCTGTCCAGCGTCTCGCCCTGCATGAACGAGGCCGAGGCCAGGCCGGGTGCGAGGCCCAGCGCCAGGGCGGCAAGGCTGCGCCGAAAGCGGGAGCCGGTGTCCATCAATGCCTGGCCGGCGTCGGGCCGGCGAGCGTGTCGAAGGCGAACATGGTGACTCCGAGCGGAGTGGACGTTGGCCGATGATAGTGGAGGCCGTAGCGCGAGGCCGCGCCTACACTGCCCGCCCATGAAGGAAGCGCGCTACGCATGGGTCGTTGTCTGGGCGGTGTTCGTCTGCCTGGCGGTGATCTTCGGCGTCTCGTATTCCTTCGCCGCCTTCTTCGCCTCGTTCGCGCACGCGTTCGACGCCCAGCGCGCCGACGTGTCGCTGGTGTTCGGCCTCTCGGGCCTCTTGTACTTCGTTCTCGGCGCCGGCGGCGGCATGCTGTCCGACCGCTTCGGCCCGCGCGCCGTCTGCTGCGCCGGCATGCTCAGCATCGCGCTCGGCCTGGCCGCGAGCAGTTTCGCGAACTCGATTGCGATGATCTACCTCGCCTACGGCGTGGGCATCGGCATCGGCATTGCGCTCGTCTACACGCCGTCGATCTCGTGCGTGCTGCCGTGGTTCACGCAGCGCAGGGGCTTGGCCGCGGGCATCGCCAGCGCGGGCATCGGCGCCGGTACGGTGCTGGTTCCGCTGCTCGCGACGCAGGCCATCGCTGCGCTCGAGTGGCGCGGTGCGTTGCGCGTGCTCGCGCTCGGCGTGCTGGTCCTTGGCGTCTTTGCTGCGTTCATGCTGCGCCGCGCGCCGCCGCCTGCCGCATCGGCATCGGCATCGGCGCGCCCGCCCGGCGCGACCCTGCGCGAAGCGCTGCGCAGCCCGGGCTTCTGGTGGCTGTACCTGGCCGTCGTCGCCGCCGGGCCGAGCATGTTCATTCCCTTCGCGCACGTTTCGGCGTCGGCGCGCGACTTGGGGCTGGGCGAGGCACGCGCGGTCGGCCTCGTCGGCCTGATCGGCATCGGCAGCCTCGCCGGGCGCTTCGCGATCGGCTCGCTGGCCGACCGCCTCGGCCGCACGTTGACGCTGACGCTCGCGCAGGCGGCGATGGGCCTGGCCTATCTGCTGTGGAACGCGGCCGGCGGCTACCCGGCGCTGGCGCTGTTCGCGCTTGTATTCGGCCTCAGCTACGGCGGCATCGTTGCATTGCTGCCTGCGATCTGCATGGACCTCTTCGGCGCGCGCGCGGTGGCCAGCATCCTCGGCACGCTCTACACCGGCGCCGCGGTGGGCAACCTGCTCGGCCCGGTGGCCGCGGGCGCGGTGTTCGACCGCGCGGGCAGCTATGCACCGGTGATGTGGGGGTGCCTGGCGCTGTCCTCCATCGCCGCGGCGGCGTCGGCGCGGCTTATAGGGTTGCGCGGGCCGAGGTACTGAAGAAGCACTGCCCAGCACGCAACCCAGGCACGACGTAACATCCGCGCCGGCTCGCGGCCTTGCCCGCGGGCGGAGGCTCCCTCATGCGTTTGTTGATTCGTCGATGTGTCCCTGGCCTGGCATGCGCCGGCGTGGCCTTCATCGCGCTGGCGGCGAGCGCGGTCGACCTTCCGCCGCCCGCGCCCAGCCAGCCGGTGACCGAGGTGCTGCACGGCGTCAGCGTCACCGACCCGTACCGCAACCTCGAGAACCTCAAGAGCGCCGAGACGCGCGACTGGTTGCAGACCCAGGGCGACTACACCGCCCGCCTGCTCGCACGCATCGACGGGCGCGACGCGATGCAGCAGCGCATCTCGGAGCTGGCCAAGGCCTCTGGCGACGCCGTGCGACAAGTCAGGCGCATGCCGGGCGAGCGCATCTACTACCTGAAGCGCAAGGCCGGCGAGAGCCAGTTCAAGCTCGTGATGCGTGTCGGCTTGGCCGGCGCCGAACGCGTGCTGGTCGACCCCACGCAACTCGCCAAGGCCAGCGGCGTTCCGAACGCGATCAACTACTTCGTGCCGTCGTGGGACGGCAAGGCGCTGGCCTATGGCATCTCGGCCGGCGGTTCCGAAGACGCTTCGCTGTACGTGATGGATATCGCCAGCGGCAAGGCGCTTGCCGAGCCCGTCCCGCGCGTGCACGAAGACCTCGTGAACTGGGCACCCGACAGCCGCTCGCTGACCTACAACCAGATCCGTGACCTGCCCGCGGGAACGCCAGAGACGGAGACCTTTCTCGACAGCACTGTTTTCCTGCTGCGCATCGGCCAGCCGCATGCACGGCCGCTGTTCGGCCCGCTGGTCAACAGGGAACTCGGCCTAGCCCGGCTCGACGTGGCCCAGGTGATATTCGCCCTCGGCAGCCGCTACATGATCGCCCGCACGACAGACACCACGGTGCCCGAAGGCCGGCTGTACGTCGCGCCGGTCGCCGAGCTGCAGCGCAAGAGCATTCACTGGCGCCAGATCTCGGGCGCTGCCGACAAGATCACCGACGTGCAACTGCGCGGCGACACGCTCTACCTGCGCACCTATGCCGGCGCTCCGCGCGGCCGCGTGCTGGCGCTGGCGCTGCCCGACCCGATTCTCAGCAAGGCGAAGCTGGTGGCGCCCGAACCCGACGTCGGCGTGTTGCGCGAATTCGCGCTCGGCCGCGATGCGCTCTATGCCGAAGTGCAGCAGGGGTTCAACACGCGGGTTCGACGTTATGGCGTGGGCGAACCCCGCACGGGCCGGGACGTGGCGCCGGGCCTGGCCGGCTCGACCTTCGTCGTCGCCGACCCGGCGCACACGCAGCGCGAGCCGTGGCTCACCACCAGCACCTGGACCGAACCGGGGCGGATCCTGGCCGTCTCCGCTGACGGTACGACTCGCGACACCGGCCTGCGCAACAACACATTGCCGCCGGGCGCGCCCGAACTCGAAGTCAGCGAAGTGCTGGTCGAGAGTCACGACGGGGCCAAGGTGCCGCTGGCCATCCTGCGCCGCAAAGGCCTGCCTCTGGACGGCAACAATGCCACGTTGCTCGAGGGTTATGGCGCCTACGGTCACTCGATGGAGGCCCACTTCGACCCGCGCAGCATCGCCTGGCTGGAGCGTGGCGGCGTGCTCGCCTATGCCAACGTGCGTGGCAGCGGTGCCTTCGGCGACGAGTGGCACCGCGCCGGCTACAAGGCGACCAAGGCCAACACCTGGAAGGACGGCCTGGCCTGCGCGCGCTACCTGATCGCGCAAGGCTACGCGTCGCCGTCGACGCTGGGCATCAAGGGGACGAGCGCCGGCGGCATCTTCGTTGGACGTGCGGTGACGAGCGCGCCCGACCTCTTCACGGCGGCGATCTTCGACGTTGGCATCATGGACGCGGTGCGCGCCGAGGAGTCCGCCAACGGCATCACCAACACCTCGGAATTCGGCTCGTTCAGGAACGCGGCCGAGTTCCCGGCGCTGCTTGAGATGAGCACCTACCACCAGATCATCGACGGTGCGGCCTACCCGGCGGTGCTGCTGATCCACGGCATGAACGACCCGCGGGTGGATGTGTGGCACAGCGCCAAGGCGGCGGCCCGGCTGCAGGCGGCGAGCAGCAGCGGCAAGCCGGTGCTGTTGCGGCTGGACGGCCAGGCCGGCCACGGCATCGGCAGCACCGCGCAGCAGGGCTACAGCAAGCAGGCCGACATCTACAGCTTCCTGCTCTGGCAGTTCGGCAAGACGGGGCTGATTCCATAGACCGGCAGCCTGGCCGGGCGTGCCGGTCCGGGCGTGGCATAGTCGGCGAGCCGCTCGGCTCCTCGGCGGCTGCGGTATCACGCGGCCGCTCGTGCAGGCGGCACCCTCGCCGATGAACTTCACCGATCTTGCCGACGATTCCGAAGGCGGTCCGCGCGGCGCTGACCAGGAGGGCGCGCGATGCGTGACGGACTGAGCGACGCCGAGGCGCGCCGACGTTTCGCGGACGACGGGCCTAACGAGCTTCCTGCGTCGCACCGGCGCGGCGTGCCGCAGATCTTGCGCGACGTCGTCACCGAGCCGATGTTCCTGCTGCTGGTGGCCTGCGGCGCGATCTACATGGTGCTCGGCGACCGCGACGAGGCGCTGATGCTGCTCGGCTTCGTGTTCGTCGTGATGGGCATCAGCTTCGTCCAGCAACGGCGCAGCGAGAACTCGCTCGAAGCCTTGCGCGACCTTTCCAGCCCGCGCGCGCTGGTGCTGCGGGGTGGCCAGGCGCGCCGCATCGCAGGGCGCGAGGTGGTGCGCGGCGACATCGTGCTGCTCGCCGAGGGCGACCGCGTTGCGTGCGACATGGACCTGATCGAGGCCTCGAACCTCGCCGTCGACGAATCGCTGCTGACCGGCGAATCGGCGCCGGTTGCCAAGCAGGTTGCGGCCACGGCCGACGACACGTCGCGCGTGTTCTCCGGCACGCTCGTCACGCGCGGCACGGCGCGCGGCGTCGCGACCGCCACCGGCGAGCGCAGCGCGCTCGGCCGCATCGGCAGCTCGCTCGCCGGCATTGCCAGCGAGGCGACGCCGATTCAGCGCGAGACGCAGCGCATCGTCAAGTGGGTCGCCATCGTCGGCTTGGTGTTGGCGAGCGCGCTCGGCGTGTGCTACTGGGTGCTGCGCGGCGACTGGTTGCACGGCCTGCTGGCCGGGCTCACCTTCGCGATGGCCGTTCTGCCCGAGGAACTGCCGGTCGTGCTGACGCTGTTCCTTGGCCTGGGCGCCTGGCGGCTGGCGCGCGAGAAGGTGCTCGCGCGCAGCATCCCGGCCGTCGAGCTGCTCGGCGCGACGACGGTGCTGTGCGTCGACAAGACCGGAACGCTGACCGCCAACCGCATGGCCGTGCGCCGGCTGTGGTCTGTCGCCTCGGTGTACGACAGCCCGCAGACAGGTGCGGCGCCGCTGCCCGAGGCGCTGCACGGCGTGCTCGAATTCGCCGTGCTGGCCAGCCACCGGCGCGCCTTCGACCCGATGGAGACGGCCATCGTCGAGGCCGGCCAGCGCCTGCTCGCCGGCACCGAGCACTTGCACGCCGAGTGGACGCTGGCCAGCGACTATCCGCTCTCAGGCGAGCTGCTTGCGATGTCGCGTGTTTGGCAGTCGCCCGACCGCAGCGAGCGCCTGATCGCCGCCAAGGGCGCGCCGGAGGCGATCGTCGACCTGTGCCACCTTGGCGCCGCGCAGCGCGCTGACATCGCCGCGCAGGTGCAGGCGATGGCGGCCGACGGCCTGCGCGTGCTCGGCGTCGCGCGGGCCACCTTCGCGGCGCAGGAACTGCCGGGCCACCAGCACGACTTCGACTTCGAGTTCCTCGGCCTCGTCGCGCTGGAAGACCCAGTGCGGCCCGACGTGCCGCAAGCCATCAAAGAGTGCCGCGCGGCGGGTATCCGCGTCGTCATGATCACCGGCGACCATCCGGCGACTGCGCTCTCGGTGGCGCGGCAGGTCGGCCTCGGCGAGGGCAAGGCGATGACGGGCGCCGAGCTCGCGGCGCTGAGCGACGACGAACTGCAGGCGCGGCTGGCCGACACGGCAGTGTTCTGCCGCGTCCAGCCGGAGCAGAAGCTGCGCCTGGTGCAGGCATTTCGGGCGCGCGGCGAGGTTGTCGCGATGACCGGCGACGGCGTCAATGACGCCCCGGCCCTGAAGGCAGCGCACATCGGCGTCGCGATGGGCGCCCGCGGTACCGATGTGGCGCGCGAGGCCGCGGCGTTGGTGCTGCTGAACGACGACTTCGCATCCATCGTCACCGCGGTGCGCTACGGGCGGCGCGTGTTCGCCAACCTGCGCAAGGCGATCGTGTTCGTGGTCGCGGTGCACGTGCCTATCGTTGGACTGTCCATCGTGCCGGTGCTGCTCGGCTGGCCGATGCTGCTGATGCCGGTGCACATCCTGTTCCTGCAACTCATCATCGACCCGGCGTGCTCGGTCGTCTTCGAAGCCGAGCCGCTGGAGGCCGGCGCGATGACGGCCCGCCCGCGCAGCCCGGATGCGCGCCTGTTCGACGCCGCCGTCCTGGCCCGCGGCGCGTGGCAGGGCGCGGGGCTGCTGGCGATGCTGCTTGCGGTGTACGCGGGCGTGCGCGCGGTCGCCGGTTCCGACGACACGGCGCGCGCGCTGACCTTCATGGTGCTCGTGCTGGCCAACCTCGGGTTGATCCACGCCAACCGGTCGTGGGGCCGCGCATCGCTCGCCGGCCCTGCGGCTTCGAACACGACCTTCCGCTGGATCGCGCTGGCCACGCTCGTCCTGCTCGCCTGCGTGCTCGGCATTCCGGCGGCGAGCCGCCTGTTCGCGTTCGCGCAGCCGACACCCGCGATGCTGCTCGCCGGCATCGCCGTGGCCGGTGCGAGCCTGCTTTGGTTCGAGGGCGTCAAGTGGGCGCTCGGCCGTCGGCTGCGTGCGCGATGATCGCGTGAGAGTGCTTTGGCTGGCGCTGTGTTCGGCGACGCACAGACCGCTTTGGCTGAGGCGCTCACGCTGGCCTGCCGAATCGCAATGGGCCGGCGTTGACTCGCGTCAACGCCGCTCGAATGGGCACGGCCTGAGAATGAGCCGTGCGCGCCAATGGCTGGTCAGGCGGAATTGACCACCTCACCCGACATGACCGCTCCACAACTCCTCGCCTACATCGTCGCAGCCCTGCTGATCCAGCTCGGGCTCGGAATTGCGTATGCGCTTTCGCGCCGCCGCGGCGAGACGCTTGTACCGGCGGCGGCGGCCGAGTCGGCGGCGAAGACGCCCCCGCTCGCCTGGCAGGGCTGGCGGCCGTTTCGCGTTGCCCGACGCGAGTTCGAGGACGCCAGGCAGTGCCAGTGCTCGTTCCATCTCGAACCCGTTGACGGCGTTCCCCTGTCGCCGTTCAAGCCCGGCCAGTTCCTCACCTTTCGATTGCAGGTCGCCGACGGCGGCGCGCCAGGCAGCGAGCGCACGATCGTGCGTTGCTACTCGCTCTCGGACCGGCCCGACCCGCGTGCCTACCGCATCACCGTCAAGCGCATACCGGCCTCGGCCGACCGGCCCGAGCTGCCGCCCGGCGCGGCGTCAAGCCATTTTCACGACTGCGTTCGCGAGGGCGCGGCAATCGACGTGAAGGCGCCGTCGGGCCATTTCTTCATCGACACCGACCCGAATGTGCCTGCGGTGCTGATCGGCGGCGGCATCGGCATCACGCCGATGATGAGCATGCTGCGCTGGTGCCTTGCCGAGCAGCCCGAGCGCACGCTTCATCTGTACTACGGGCTTCGCTGCGGCGAAGAGCACGCCTTCAAGCCGGTGCTCGAAGATCTCGCCGCCGCGCATCCGGGCTTTCATCTGAACGTGGTCTACAGCCGGCCGGGGGCGAGCGACGTGCTCGGCCGCGACTACCACCACAAAGGCTTCGTCGACGTGGATCTGCTGCGCCGCACGTTGCCGCACGGCCGGCATCAGTTCTACGTCTGCGGCCCGCCGCCGATGATGCAAAGCCTGGTCCCCGCGATCGCCGCCTGGGGCGTTCCCGAGCCGGACATCCACTTCGAAGCCTTCGGCCCGGCCACCGTGCGCCTGGGGCGAGCCGAACCTGTTGATGCCGACGCCGCGCTCGCAGGCGCGGTCGAGGTGCGCTTTGGCCGCTCCGGCCGCACGCTCGTGTGGGACGGGCAGGACGAGAACCTGCTCGACTTCGCCGAGCGCCACGCACTGACGGTGGAGTCGGGCTGCCGCTCGGGCGGCTGCGGTAGCTGCCAGACCCGGCTTGTCTCCGGAAGCGTGCGCTACGCGCATGCGCCCGACCACGACGTGGCGCCGGGCCACTGCCTGCTTTGCGTCGGCAAGCCGGCGTCGGCGCTGGTGCTCGAGGCTTGAGAGGCCGAGCGCGATGCAGGCCAGGCTGATCCGGCGCGAAGTGCTGCCCTTCCTTGCCGCCCTGGGCGGCCTCGCGGCGGCGGCGCTGCTGATCGATGCGCTGCTGCATGTGTTCAAGATCGTCTGGGTCGGCCGTTACCTGGGCATCCCCGGCACGCTGCTCATCGTCGGCTCGTTCGCGTATTCGCTGCGCAGGCGCAAGTTGATCGTTAGGGGCCAGCCCGCGCAACTGCTGCGCGTGCACGAGGGCATGGCCTGGACCGGCTCGCTGCTGGTGCTGGTGCATGCCGGCATCCATTTCAATTCGATCCTGGGCTGGCTCGCGGTGTGCGCGATGGTCGTCAACGTCGGCAGCGGCCTGACCGGCAAATACCTGCTCGATCGCTCGCGCAGGCGGCTGGCCGAAGCGCACCTGCGCATGCGCGAGCACGGCGTGTCGCCGGCCGAGATCGAAGAGCGCATGTACTGGGACAGCTTCACCTTCGACGCTGTCCGGCGCTGGCGCGCCGTTCACTTCCCGATCACGATGGCCTTCATCGTCCTCTCGCTGGCGCACATCGTCGCCGTGTTCCTGTTCTGGGGCTGGAAGTGAAGCGCGGCGCGGTCTTACTGGTCATCGCTGCCAACCTGCTGGTGCTGGTGGCGCTGGCCTTTGCCTACCCGCACCTGATGGTCAGCCCCGGGCCGCTGGTGGGCGACCACGCCGAGCTGACCAAAAACTGCTTCGCCTGCCACGCCGCCTTTCGGGGCGCATCCAGCGAGCGCTGCGTCGTGTGCCACGCGCTACCGGACATCGGGCTGCGTACGACGCAGGGCGCGCCCATCGTCCAGCGCAAGGTAAGGACCTCGTTCCACCAGGCCTTGATAGAGCAGGACTGCATGGCCTGCCACAGCGACCACCTCGGCCCCAAGCTCAGCCAGCGCAGCCGCAAGCCGTTCTCGCATGCGCTGCTGCGCACCGATCTGCGCGGCCGCTGCGAAGCCTGCCATACCGCACCGGCAAACGACATCCACCGCGACCTCACCATGGGTTGCGCGCAATGCCACAAGGCCGAGGCCTGGAAGCCCGCCGGCTTCGACCACGCGCTGCTCTCTGCCGCCGCGCGCGAACACTGCGAGACCTGCCACCGCCCGCCCGCCGACAGCCTGCACCGCCAGATCGCGGGCAACTGCTTGCAGTGCCACGCCCAGGACCGCTGGAAGCCGGCGACCTTCGACCACGCGAAATACTTCCTGCTCGACCGCGACCACAACGCGCCCTGCGCGACCTGCCACAGCAACGACGACTACCGCCGCTACACCTGCTACGGCTGCCACGAGCACCAGCCCGACAAGATGCGCGCCAAGCACGTCAAGGAAGGCATCCCCGACTTCGCGAACTGCGTCGCCTGCCACCGCAGCGCGAGCGAGAAGGGCGAGGGCAAGGGCAAAGACTCGCGCAAGGGGCGCGAGAAGGACTGAACCGATCGCGCTTGGCTTCAGTGCCGGTCGTCTTCCCGGTCAGGCCGGCGACGGCGATCGTCGTGCGGTCTTCGAGATAGGGCCCGACGATCCACCGGGCGTTCGCGCGAGGGCGTGCGGGTTGGCGGTGCGGGCGTAGATCGGGTTGCCGCTCTGCCAGTCGGCCAGCGAGGGCGGCACGTTGGTCTTGCCGAGGATCACCGCCCCCGCGGCCTTGAGCCGCGCGACGAGCACCGCGTCTGCTGTCGGCCGAGAGTCGCGAAACGGCGTCAGGCCCCAGGTCGTCGGCAAGCCGGCGACGTCGAACGACTCCTTGACGGTCATCGGAACGCCGAGCAGCGGCAAAGCCGTCTCGCCGCGCGCGACGGCGCGGTCGCAGGTGCGCGCTTGCTCGCGGGCGCGATCGAAGTCGCGCACGACGATGGCGTTGATCGCTCCGCCGAGCCGTTCGATGCGGCGTATCGCGGCGTCGCAAAGCTCCAGTGCGTCGACCTGCCGCGCGGCCACTGCGGCGGCGAGCGTACTGGCGGAGGCGGTGTCGAAGTCGGTGCTCATGCGAGTGGCTCCAGGGTTTCGTGCAGCCTGGCGAGCAGACCCGAGTGACGCTCTGCCGACGCGGCGATCGCATCCGACAGCACGGCCGCGCCGGCAAAGAGGCTCACGCTCTCGCGGGCGCGAGTGACGGCGGTGTAGACGAGTTCGCGCGTTAGGATCCGGCTCTTCTTCGCCGGCAGCAGCACCAGCACGTCGTTGAACTCCGATCCCTGCGATTTGTGGACCGTCATCGCGAACGCGGTCTCGTGCGCCGGCAAGCGCGGCGGCGCGATGGCGCGAAAGCCGCCGTCGGCTTGCGCGAAGACCACGCTGAGCGCGCCGCTCGCATCGGGCAAGGTGATGCCGATGTCGCCGTTGAAGAGTTTGAGCACCGGGTCGTTGCGCAGCACCAGCACCGGCCGCCCGGGGTACCACGGCGAGCGCGGGTCGCCATCGAGAGAGCCGAGGGCTTCGCGAAACCGGCGCGTGAGCTCGGCGTTGACGGCGTCGACGCCGCGCGGCCCGTCGCGCACCGCGCACAGCACGCGATAGCGGGCGAAGGCCGCGCTGCATTCGGCGGCTGCCGCGCCGCTGCGCACGGCGCTGAGAAGGGGTGCGAAGCCGGCGAAAGCTTGATCGGCCACTGCCGGCGTTGCCGAAGCATCGGAAATCCAGCGCACGCCGCGCTCGCCCGCGGCCGAAAGCCACGCCAGCGCTTGATCGGCATCACCACGCTGAATGAGCGCGGCAAGCTCGGCCAGACCCGACCCGGGCGCGAAGCGGAAGTTGTGCCGGAGCCAGACGACCGCGTCGCGCAAGGCGCTGCGCTCGGTCGCGGCGGGCGGCGCAATGCGTGACGCAGGCACGCCACTCAGCACGGCCAGCTCGTCGCGGCAGGCATCGGTCAGCGACGGGTCCGCGCTCAGCTCAGCGAACACTGCGCCCGACTCGACCGCGGCGAGCTGATCCTTGTCGCCGAGCAGCACGATGCGCGCCGACGCCGGCACGGCTTCGAGCAACTGCGTTGCCAGCGCGAGGTCGAGCATCGACGCTTCGTCGACGATCAGCACGTCGATGGCGAGCGGGTGGCCCGCGTCGCGGGCGAAGCCGCGCGGGGTGACGCCGAGCAGGCGGTGGATCGTGAACGCCTCGGCGGGCAGGCGGCTGCAGATCGCCTCGGGCAGATGCGCGGCGCGCTCGCGGATGGCGTCGGTCATCCGCGCCGCGGCCTTGCCCGTCGGCGCGGCGAGGGCGATGCGGCACGTCGGGTCTTGCTCGATCAGGCAGGCGAGCAGGTTGACGACCGTCGTCGTCTTGCCGGTTCCCGGGCCGCCGCTGATCACCGTCAGCCGCCCGCGCAGCGCCAGCGCAACGGCGATGCGCTGCCAGTCGGCTTCGCCGCCGAGCCGCGCTGCGTTGCCGGCGAAGAGCTCGGCCAGCAAGCGGCTCGCGATGGGGGGCGCCGCGCCGCCTTGCTGCGCAAGCAGCAGGCGCGCGGCGAGGCGGCGTTCATAGTCGAAGTAGCGGTGCAGGTAGAGCCGGTCGTCGCCGTCGAGGATCAGCGGCGTCGAGCCGGGCTCTTGCGGCGTGCCGACGACGCCCGAGGCGAGCAGTGCCTCGCGCAGCGAAGCTGCCTCATCGCCCGCCAGGTCGTGCAGCGCGACGCAGACGTGACCGTTCGATGTCGCCACACTGACCGCCTGCGCGGCATCGTGCACCGCGCGCGCCGTGCGCTCGGATGCACTCTGCGCCAGCGCCCAGCGTTCGGCATAACGTGCAAAGCCCGTGGCGAGGCCAAGGTCGGGCGCTTCGAGGTCTGCGCGCTTCATGCGTTCACCTCGGCATCGCCCAACAGCGCCGACAGGCGGCGCAGCGCGTGCGCCGTCGGGCGCTGGAAGTGCAATCCAGCCGCTGTGCCGTCATCGTTCACCCAGCCCGGGCGCAGGCCGCGAACGAAGAGGTAGAGCGCGCCGCCGAAGTGCTGCGCGGCGTCGTAGCCGGGAACGCGGCGCTGCAGCAGGCGGTCCAGCGCGACGCTGTAGAGCAGCGCCTGCAAGGTGTAGCCCTGCGCGGACATCGCCGCGGCGAGCGGCGCCTGGGCGTAATCGGCGGCGCTGTCGCCGAGGTAGTTCGATTTCCAGTCGACGATGAAGTAGCGCCCGTCGTGGAAGACGACGAGGTCGATGAAGCCCTTGAGGTAGCCGCGCAACGCGCCGAAGGCCAGCCTCGGCACGGCGTAGCCGAGGTCGGCCAGCGCCGCGTTGAGCGCGTCGGCTTCGAGGCAGTGCGACGGCAGGTGGAATTCGAGCTCGGTGAGCCGGTGGCGAAGCGGCGCCCGCGCCAGGCGCAGCGGCTCGGCCGTGCCGACCGGCATCGGCGTTGCAAGGACGTCGCCCAGCATGCGCTCCAGCATGCGCGCGCGCAGTGAATGTGCATCGTCGCCGGCATTCGGCAGCGTCGGGCCGTGGACGCGCAGCGCTTCGCCGATGGACGCCGGCCAGGTCGCGGGGTCCGTGAAGTCGGCGCGCTCGAACACCGCGTGCACGCACTCGCCCGCCGCCGCGCCGCGCGGAAAGCGCAGGATGTCGTCGTCGTCCAAGGGCGCAAGCGCTGCAGGCAAGTCGGCCGCGCGCAGGTCATGGTCGAGCGCGGCCTGCTCGTGCGTCGCGCCGTGCGTCAGCGCGCTGTAGCTGCCTATCCACCACGGCGGCGGGATGCGGCGCGGCGCGGGCAGGGCGGCGAGCGATTCGGGAGCGGGCCGCTCGGCGGGCAGTGGCCTGGCCGGCGCCCGCGGCAAGGGCGCGATGTCGATTACGGGGCCCACCCTCGTTGCCAGCGCGGCCCACGCGGCGGCGATGCTCGCGGTGCTGCGCTCGCCGTCGAACCACTCCTCGGGCGACAGACCGTCGCCGGCGACCAGCCAGTTCAGAAGGCTGTGCGTGCTCTCCTTCGAGCTCGTCGCCTTGCCTGCCTTTGTGCAGTAGCCGCCGGCAACGATCACGCAGCGGTGCACGGCGCGCGTCAGCGCGACGTAGACGAGGCGCAGGTCTTCGGCGGCGCGCTCGATCTTCAGGCGCTTCTTTACCTCTGCGTCGTCGAATGCGTCCTCGTGGCCCTTGCGGTAGTCGATCACCGTGCGCCCGTCGTCGGCGTGGTACTCGACGCCATCCAGCCCGTCGGCGAAGCCGCCGCGGCGGCCGTCCCACAGGAAGGGGCAGAACACGATCGGGTATTCGAGCCCTTTGGCCTTGTGGATGGTGACGATCTGCACCAGGTTCTGGTCCGACTCCAGGCGCAGTTGCGTCGCCTCGTCGGTGCGCTCGTCCTGGCGCTGCGTCTGGAACCAGCGCAGCAACGCGTCGGGCGCGGCGTGCGTCTCGGCCGCTTGATGCAGGCATTCGGCCAGATGCAGCAGGTTGGTCATGCGCCGCTCGCCGTCGGTGCGCGCGAGCAGACGCACCGCGACGCGGTCGCTGCGCATCAGCTCGCGCAGCATGCTGCCGATGCCGCGCGCGAGCCAGGCCTCGCGCCAGGCGGCGAAGCGCTGCACCCACGCGAGCAGTTGCGGCTCGTCCTCGGCCAGCGCGGCGATGTCGGCCGCGTCCAGGCCCATCAGCTCGGTGGCGAGCGCGGCCTTGAGCAGCTTCTCGCGCGTCGGTTCGAGGATCGCCGTGAGCAGACGCTCGAGTTCTTCGGCGTCGCTGCTGCCGTAGATGCTCGCCTGCGACAGATCCACGCTGCCGACACCGAGCACCGCCAGCGCCTGTCGCATACGGCTGCCTTCGCTGTGGCTGCGCACCAGCACCGCGATGTCGCCTGCGCGCAGCGGCTGGCCGCCGAGTGTGACCTCGCCGCGCCGCGTCGCGCCGAGCAGGCGCGCGATCTCGCCCGCAGTCGCTTCGGCGGCGGCGGCGCGCGCATCGCCCTTCAGCAGCAACGGCTCGCCGGTCTCGGCGTCGCTGGGCAGCGCCCACACCTGCAAGGGCGCGCGAGGGATCGTCCGGTCGACGAATGGCGGACGCGGCTTCGCACCGAGACCGACATGGCGATAGTCGAGACCGTCCAGCATGAAGGCACGAGCGTTGGTGCCGAAGAGGCCGTTCAGCGCATCGATCAAGGTCGCGCTGGCGCGCTGGTTATCGGTCAGCGTGTACTCGGCGCGCGCCTGCGAGCGCGCCTGCAGGTAGGTGTGCAGGTCGGCATTGCGAAAGCTGTAGATCGCCTGCTTCGGGTCGCCGACGAGGAACAGCGGCGCGTCGGCATCGCCATAGATGGCCTTGAAGATGGCGAACTGCAGCGGGTCGGTGTCCTGGAACTCGTCGATCAGCGCCGCCGGGAAGCGCGCCCTCAGCGCGCCGGCCAGCCAGGGCGTGTCGCCGCCGCAAAGGCGCTCGTAGAGGTTGAACAGCATGTCGTCGTAAGCGACGACGCGTTTGCGGCGTTTCGCGGCCCGCACCGCTTGGCTGCCTTCTTCGAGCAGGCCGCGCAGCAGCGCCAGGCGCGCGAGCGCCAGCATCTGCGTGCTCGCCGCGCGCAGGTCGAGCAGTCGCTGCGCGGCGGCGAAGAACGCGTGCTCGGGCGCCTTGTGGCCCTTGTTCGGCTTGAGCTTCGCGGCGCCGAAGAGATCAACCTTTTCCGGCGCTTCGGCGAGCGCCGCGAGCGCGTCGCTGCTGGCCAGCAGGCGGTCCCAGCCCTCGGCGGCGAGTTGAATCGACTCCGCCTTGTAGGTTCCGCGATGCAGACCCGTTGCGCTGCGCAGCAACTGCACGACGCTGGCGCGATCAAGCTGCCACAGCGCGCGCGCCTGCTGGTGGGCCTCGTTCAGCGCGGCGACATCGACCGCGCCCGGCTCATTCATTGCCTGCGGCCACAGCGCGAGCGCGAGCGGCTTGGCCAGGTGGCGCTTGAGGAGTTTGGCGAACTTCTGCGGCGAATCCTTGCGCGCAACCAGGTGGGCGGCAAGCGCGGCGTCCAGGCTCGCGCCGGCAACCCGGCGGCGCCAGAAGTCATTGGCCGCTTCGGTAAAGAACTCGCTGTCGTCCTGCACGCGTTCGAGCGCGAGCGGCAGATGGGCAGCGAACGGCGTGTCGGCGAGCGCGCGCTGGCAAAAGCCGTGGATCGTGAAGATCGCCGCCTCGTCGAAGCTTTGCAGTGCGAGGTCCAGGCGCGCGATCATGTCGGCATCCAGCCGGCCCGCGCCGCGCAGCGTGGCGACGAGGCGCGCCGCGAAGGGGTCGCCGCCGTCGCTCACGCCGGTGCGAAGCAGCGTGAGCGTCTCGAAGATGCGACCGCGAATGCGCTCGCGCAGCTCGGCCGTGGCGGCATTCGTGAAGGTGACGACGAGGATCTGCTGCACGGCGAGGCCGCCCTCGAGCAGCAACCGCAGGTGCAGGCCGCACAGGTTCCACGTCTTGCCCGTGCCGGCTGACGCTTCGATGAGGCGCGTGCCCGAAAGCGGGCAGGTGAAGACATCGAGTTCGGTGGCGGCGCTCATGGCTGCGCCTCGCCCTGCAAGCATTCGAGCAGTGGGCCGAAGACCGCGTGCGCGCAGGCAGCGAATTCGTCGAATCCCTCGCCCATCGGGTCGGGCAAACCGCGCAGCGCAAGACGGTAGGCGGCGTCGGCCTCTTCACCGAATGGGCGACGCGCGCTCGCGCGCCAGGCGCTGTGCGCAGCCGATGGGCGTGCGCCGTTCGTCACGTAGTTCCATGCCGACTTCGGGAAGAAGTACAGCGGCTCGGTGAGCCCGCGCTCGTAGAGCTTGAGCAGGTCGATCAACGCAGCTTGTGGGTTAGCGCAGGGCGGCAGCACGAAGCGCGAATCGCGCGCGAGAAAGGTCGTGCGCAGCGCGACGCCGGGCGGCGCGGCGGCGCACAGCAGCAGATGCTGGAGCCAGGCACTGAGGTGGTCGCTTGCGCGTGCTTCGTCGTAGCGATGGCGCACGAGGCCGCTCGCGCGCAGATCGGCAAAGCCCGCGTGCAACCGCCAGGAGTGACCGCCGATGTCGAACGCGAGCTCGACCGACAGCGGCGGCAGGACTGGCTCGTTGGTCAACTCGGCGAGCTGCACCGCGAAGCCTTGCAGCGCGGCCAGCTCGCGCTCGAGAACGTCGCTGCCGAAGGCGCCGGCGGGAAGCTCGGTGCCGGCCAGCGCGAGACTGCGCACGGCATCGATGTCGGCGCCACCGAGCAGGGCAGGAAGCAGCCGCGCGGCGACGGCGCTGCGCGCGGGAAAGTCAGGTAGGAAGGGTTCGTCGTCCTGCAACTCCTCGGCTGCGCGCGCGAGCTCCACGCCAAGTCGGCGCTGCAGCAGAAAGCGGCACGGGTTGCGAAAGAACTGCTGCAACTGGTCGATCGAGAGGTCGCGCCATTCGTCGCCGGGCGCGGCGAGCGGCGCGCGAAAGAAGGGCTGCGCCGGTTCGGCGGTGGGCTCGTCCTCATCGTCGTCTTCAGCGCTCGCGCTGTGGCTTGGCGCAGAGGGCGAGACCGCTTCGACCGGGGCCGAGAGCTTCCTGCGCAGCGCCTCGGCGACTTCGCGATCGAAGCTGCGCAGGCGCGGGTCGGAGTCGGCGCTGAACGCCTTCTCGGAGAATGCCTGCAAGGGGTGCTCGACCACGAGGCGCTCCCGTGCGTGGGCCGCGTCGCCAGTCACCGCAGGCAGCGCGTATTCGAGCAACTCCGAGACCAGCACCGAGGGCGGAAGCGGCGCGTTGTCGCGCACGCTGCGGCCGACGTAGCTGAGGTGCACGCACTCGCGCGCCGCCAGCAGCAGGTCCAGGAAGAGGTTGCGTTCGTCGATGCGGCGCTGGCGGTCGCCGCGGCGCGGCTTGGGCGCCATGAGGTCCAACTCGGACGGCCGCGTGGCGGTCGGAAAGGCTCCGTCGTTGAGGCCGATCGCGCAGATGACCTTGTAGGGCAGGCTGCGCAGGCTGCTGATCCCCGCGAAGGTGACCGCGCCGGTCGGCACGCCGCCGCGCTCGGCATCGTCCAGAGCACGCGCGAGCGCGCTGCGAACGACCTCGAATGGCAGAGCTTGCGCGATGCCGCTGCGGCGCAGGTTCTCGCCGAAGGCTTCGATGGCGGCGCGCACTTCGTTCAGTTCATCGAGCTCGTCGTCGCTGGCGGCAACGAATCGACCGAGCACCCCGGCCAGCCAGGCCGGCCAGGCCAGCGCGTCGCGCGGCGCCAGGGCTTCGCGGTGCAGCGTCGCCAGCGCATCGACGAAGCGCCATAGCGCGCCGAGCGCGATCGCCTCCGAGCCCTCGGCGTCGCCGGCGGGCAGGCGGCCGTCGAACGGCGTGCCCGTCAGCACCGGCAGCGCGTAGCCGAGAAAGAGGCGTTCCAGCCCGTCGTCGAAGGTGTAGCGCGATTGCGCGGGCAAGGCGAAGCTGGCGCGGTGTTCGGCGTCCAGCGCCCAGTGAATGCCGGCGTCCTGAAGCCAGCCGTGCACGCGGTCGAGTCCGGCTGCGTTGATGCCGAAGCGTCGTGCGACGAGCGGCTGTTGCAGCAGCCCAAACACGGCGCTCGCGGTGAAGCGCGAGCCGGCGAGCGCGAGCAGTTCGAGCAGCACCCGCGCCGGCGCGTTGACGCGGCTGCGCGCGCGGCCGGTGACGGTGTACGGGATGTGGCGCTCCTGCGGCGCGGTGCCGAAGATCGCGTCGACCAGCGGCGCCGCGGCGTCCAGGTCCGGCGTGACGACCAGGATGTCGGCCGGCTGCAGCGCGGCGTCGCCGACGAACAGCGCGAGCAGGCGGTTGTGCAGCACCTCGATCTCGCGCGCCAGCGAGTGGCAGACGTGGACTTCGATGCTGCGGTCGCCCTCGGCCGGCGCGATCGTGCCCGGCGCGAGGTCGGTCAGGTTCAGGATCGAACGCTGGAGCGCGGCCAGCAGCGTCGCCCCGACGGGTTCGTCGAAGCGCGCATCGTCTAACGCCGAATCCGAGCAGGCATCGACCAGCAGGCCGAGCTGCGACTGCGTCTGCCGGCCCCAGGCCGCGAGCAGGCGATTGCCTTCCTCGTGGTACGCGGCCTCGCCGCGCGCCGTCAGGTAGGCCAGGCGCCGCCGGTCGACGACCTCGAACCAGAATTCGCGGCACGGGTTGAGGGCGTAGATGTGCAGGTCGGTGCAGCGCGCCAGCGCTTGCAGCAGGGCGAGGTGCAGCGGCGGCATTGCCGGCAGGCAGAACACGTGGGCGACGGCCGGCAAGGCGCCGGCTTCGAGCAGCGCCGCGCCGCGCGCGTGCAGCGCGGCGATGAACGCCGCCGCCGGGTGCGCGGCTTCGAGCTCGGCAGTGAGGCGCCGCCAGAGTGCGGCCTGCCAGGCTTCGTCGGCGCGCGCGGCGGCGTCACCGCTGCCGAGCGCCGCGCTCTTGCCGATCGCCCACGCATCCAGCCAGTCCGGGCGGTAGGTGATGTACTGGTCGAAGAGGCCTGCGATCTGCAACGCCAGTTCGTAGCGCATCACCGCGTCGGCGCGTTCCAGGTAGTCGCACAGCCGCGGATGCTCAGCCCACCACGCGCGGTCGTCGAAGGCGCAGGCGATGCGCCACGCGAGAACGTCGGCGGCGAACGGCGACTCGGCCTGCACGCCCGGCACCACGCGCGCGATGCACAGCCACAGCCACTGCGCGAGGTAGCCGAACTGCACGTTGGCGCAGATGCCTTGCGCGCGCGCGATGCGAAGCGTCAAGTCGCGGCGCAGTGCGGCGCTGGGCACGATGACGGTGTCCGCGGCAAACACCTCGCCCGCGCCGATCTGCGAGGCGAGCAGATCGGCGAGCGTCTCGTAGCGGTTGGAGAAATGGATCGTGAGCATGGGCTGGCGGGCAAGCCGGCTGCGGCATTGTCCTTCCGCGGAGCGGTTGTGCCACGGCTGGCCTGCGTCGATGATGAACCTCGGGTGGCTCACGAGGTGAGCCGGGACAGCGGCGTCACCCGGACATGCGGGGGGCGCTATCCGCCGTTCTCGGCGTTACCGCTTGGCGGCTCCAGGCTCTCCAGATCGGCGAGGTCCTTGAGGCGGCCGCTGGCTCGCTTGTTGGCCTTGAAATCTGCGAGTCCGATGATGTTCAAGATGACACCGCCGAGTTCGACCTGTTCGCGGCGCGCGAAACACTCCTCGAAGGTCACGCCATCGATGGCGGTCAGCAGGTCGATGCGCCGCGGCGGCTGACCGAGTTGAACCACGGTGCCTTGCTTGAAGTCGCCGACGCCAAGGCCGAGCGAGCCGAAGCCGAAGTCGCTCAAGGCACCAAGCAGCAGCGTGAGGTTGTGCTCGGTCGGCCGGATCCAGAAGTCGATGTCACCGGTGTAGCGCGGGTGGCCGTGGGCGGCCAGCGCATAGCCGCCCACCACGAGGTGCTCAACGCCCCGTGCGTCGAGACACCCGGCAAACTCTTTGAAGTCGCGGTTCAGCATCGGTGGAGGGCGACGGGCCGATCGCTTGCTGGCGCAAGGTCTCGACGGCTGCGATGCGCTCGGCCATCGGTCGCGACAGCCAGAACGCCAGATCGGCAGCCTGCTGCTGGCGCTTGGGTACACATTTGACGATGCGGTCCATGGGTGGATTGTCGCCGAAACACGCTGCCGCGCAGCCTCAACGCCACAGCGACCGCACCTGCGCCGACACGTCGATGCACGCCTGTGGCGACGGTGGACGCGCGGCTTCGTCATCGCTGCGCACCGGGCTTGGCACGACCCTCTCGAACTGCTCCGCCACCGGCGGTGGAATGAAGCGCGTCAGCGCGCCGTAAACATGGCGGTCGCCGTAGGCCGCCTGCTGGTGGACGTAGAAGCGCTGCGGCAGCATCAAGTGCAGGTGGTCGCGGGCGCGCGTCATCGCGACGTAGAGCAGGCGGCGCTCTTCCTCGATCTCGGCCGCGCTGCCGGTCGCCAGGTCCGACGGCATGCAGCCATCGACGACGTTGAGCACAAACACCGCGTTCCACTCCTGGCCCTTGGCCGAGTGGATGGTCGACAGCGTCGTGGTGTCCTCGTCGCGCCCGGGCACGCCGGCCTCGTCGCTGGTGGCGTCGGGCGGGTCCAGCGTCAACTCGGTCAGGAAGCGTTCGCGCGTTGCATAGCCGGCTGCGATGCGGGCGAGCTGGGCGAGGTCGGCCAGGCGCATCGCGGCGTCGTCGTGGCGGCGCTCGATCTGCGGCGCGAGCCACTGGTTGACGTGCGCCATCTCGCCCGGCCAGCCGGCGGCGTTGCGGCGCAGTTGGTCGTAGAGATCGGCGAACGCGCACCAGTCGGCCGCCGCGCCCAGCGGCGGCTTGAACGCCAGCAGCGTTGCCGCCGGGTCGGGTGCCCGTTCCATCGCATCGAGCAAGCGCCGCGCCGATGCCGCGCCGATGCCCGGCACGAGCTGCGCGACGCGAAACCCGGCCAGGCGGCTGCGCGGATTCTCGGCCCAGCGCAGCAGCGACAGCGCGTCCTTGACGTGCGCGGCTTCGAGGAACTTCAAGCCGCCGAACTTGACGAACGGAATGTTGCGCCGCGTGAGCTCAAGCTCGAGCGCCGCGCTGTGGTGCGCGGCGCGAAACAGCACCGCCTGCCGCTTGAGCGCGAGGCCCTCCTCGCGATGAGCGAGCAGGCGGTCGGCGACCCAGGCCGCCTGCGCCGATTCGTCCTCCACCGCCACCAGTTGCGGCCGCTGCGACGAGACCTTGTCGGTCCAGAGCTGCTTCGCGTGGCGCTCGGCGGCGAGCGCGATGACCGCGTTCGATGCGTCGAGCAGAGGCTGCGTCGAGCGGTAGTTGCGCTCCAGCGTGACGACATGCGCGGGAGGATCGAACTGCTGCGCGAAGCCGAGGATGTTGCGCACCTCGGCGGCGCGAAACGAGTAGATCGATTGCGCGTCGTCGCCGACCACCGTCAGCCCGCGGCCGTCGGGCTTGAGCGCTTTGAGGATCGCCGCCTGCAGGCGGTTGGTGTCCTGATACTCGTCGACCAGCACGTGGTCGAAACGCGCGCCGATCGCGCGTGCGAGCGCGGCGTCTTCCATCATCTGCGACCAATAGAGCAGCAGGTCGTCGTAGTCGAGCACGTGCTGCTGCTGCTTGGTTTGGACGTAAGCAGCGAAGAGGCCCCTCAGCTCTTCCTCCCACGCGCCGCACCACGGAAAGCGCTGCTGCAGCACCTCGGCGAGTGGCGAGCGGCTGTTGACCACGCGCGAGTAGATCGCCAGGCACGTAGCCTTCTGCGGGAAGCGGTTCTTCGTCGCCGCCAGGCCGCGCTCGTGGCGCACCCAGCCCATCAGGTCTTCGGCGTCGCCGCGGTCGTGGATCGTGAAGTCCGCGGCCAGGCCGATGCGCTCGGCGTACTCGCGCAGCAGCCGCGCGCCGACGCTGTGAAAGGTGCCCGCCCAGTGCAGTGCCGGAGCGCGTTGCGCCGGTGGCAGGCCGAGCGCCGCGTGCAGCATGCGGCCGGCGCGGCGCTCCATCTCCTGCGCCGCGCGGCGCGAGAACGTGAGCAGCAGCAGGCGCTGCGGGTCGGCGCCGGCAAGCACCAGGCGCGCCACGCGGGCCGCGAGCGTCATCGTCTTGCCCGACCCGGCGCCGGCGACGACGAGCAGCGCGGGCGCCGCCGCATCGCCTGCGCCGTGCTCAACTGCGGCGCGCTGAGCGTCGTTCAGCGTCGCGAACGGGTCGTGGCGCAAGGCGGTCTTCGTGGGGCGTTCGAGGCGGGTCATGGGTCATCGTTGTAGGTGTTTGGAATGTATAGGCAGGGCTGCGTTCGCGTTTCACATTGAGTGCCAAAAGGCCGCCGTCCTTCGGTGTCCGCCCCCACCAGAGTGAGACCAGGGCAACCCGAAGGTGGCCCATCGGATCCTCGAGTGTCGGCTCGTGGTGCGTAGATTGACGCATAATGATGCCAACCTTGATGTTGGAATTCGGCCATGCGAACCACCCTCACGATCGACGACGAACTTTTCGCCAAGGCTTTGTCGGTAGCTGAACCCGGCGTTGAGAAGTCGGAGTTGCTCAGGGAATGCGTCAAGGCGTTCATACAGCGCCAGACCGCTCGCCGCCTTGCCGCGCTGGGCGGCCAGGCGCCGGACATCGAGCTTGCACGTCGTCGACGCGAAAAGGCGTCGGCTGCGTGAATGTCCTCGTCGATACCTCGGTGTGGGTGGGGCACTTCAAACGGCGCAACGAGCATCTGGTGGCGCTGCTGGATGCCGGCATGGTCGTCTGCCACCCGCATGTGGTGGTCGAAGTGGCGTGCGGGACTCCGCCGAGCCGGCGGGCGGTCGTCGGCATGCTGTCCGAGATCGAACAGGTGTCGGTGGCGACGCCGGACGAGATCTTGGCGCTGGTCGAGCGTCGCGCCCTCTTCGGTCGCGGCTGCGGCTTCGTCGACGTGAGTCTGCTTGCCTCGGCGCTGCTCGGTGCCAACACCCTGCTTTGGACGCTCGATCGACGGCTCGCCACGATGGCTGGCGAGTTGGGACGGTCCTACCGTCCTGCGCTTCAGTCCTGAACGCTTCGACCTCGCGAGCCGTGAGGAACGGATTTCGGGCATCATCCGGCGGCCCGCTACTTCGCGAAAGTGCCTCATGAAGATCGAAACCGCGCTTGTGAGCGTGCTGCTGGTCGCATCGGCCATCGCCCATGCCGAGTCGCCGCCGGACTATCTGTTCGTCAACCGCTCAGCCGAGACGCTGATCGACGACGCCACCGCAAAGAGCCTGTTCGGCGAGATCGCGTCGGCCAAGCTGGCCAAGCTGTATCCGACGGGCAAGTGGGGCTTCGCGGCGCAGGTCGAGGGCGGCATCACGCAGGCGAGCACCTGCGTCGTCACGGCGCGGGTGATGCTCTTGCAGCGCAACCAGCCGACGCTGACTAAGCTGCTGCTGTTCAAGCCGGAGAAGATTGCCACCGCCTTCGACGCCATCCCTAACGCGTCAACTGCGCAGTGCCGAGACCTGGCCACGCGCAAGCTGCGCGAGGCCAACCAGGCGATGCTGGCGGCGCTCGTGCCGGGCTGAGTGTTCAGCCGTGCAGGCGGCTGCTGCGCGGCACGCTGGCGAGCAGGAAATCCATCTGGTCGGCCATGATCCGCCGCCCGCGCAGGATCATGTCTTCGTGCAGGCTGGGCACATAGGGCAGGTACATCAGCGACAGGTGCGCTTCGCCCGGCAGGCGGCTGCCCTTGTGGCCGTTGCAGGGGCGGCAGGCGGTGATGCAGTTCATCCACGTGTCGAGGCCGCCGCGCGAGGTCGGCACGATGTGCTCGCGCGTGAGTTCGTCGAAATGGAAGCGCCCGCCGCAGTAGGCGCAGACCATGCGGTCGCGGGCGAAGAGCTTGGGGTTGGAAAGCGCCGGCGTCTGCCGCCAAGCCCGGCTGGGCACGTTGCCGCGCACGGCGATGATGGGGTGGACCTCGATGCGAGACTGCAACCCCGTGCGCCGCTGCGTGCCGCCGCGCAACACATAGTACGGGTCGCCGAGCGTCCAGGCAACGCCGTCGCTGGCGTAGATGACCGCCGCTTCCTTGGCCGAAATCCACGACTGAGGCCGGCCCGAGGCATCGAGTTGCAGAACTTCCACGAATGAACCTCCGTGGGCGAAGCGTAATCGATCCCAGCGGGCACGCAAGAAGAAGCGCCGGCCGCCCACGCTTCTTACCGAACGATGCAGACATGGGAGGGCGCGACTTCAAGGCCAGCCGGACTCTGGGCACGTTGCGCTTTCTGACCAGAATACGGACCGATCACGCGCGACACGGGGTGAAGCGAGCGCTATTTGCAGTTCAAGTATCCACTACTCTGCAGCGATACCGTCGCGAAGGTTGTCGATCCCCTTGCGGTGATCCCGCCGATAAGGTCGCAGCATTCACGCAGCAAGTGAATGCCGAGGTCGTGGCAGCGAGCTGGCCGCGTCTGACCTCACATCCGCACCCGGAGCGGCTGTCACTTGGCCAACGAGGCGAACTGGGGATTCGTGACGACCTGCTTCAGCAGTTCCTGGACTGCGGGACCGAATGCATCAGCCACATTCTTGCAAGCGTTGTAAGCGCTGTAGCTCGTATCAAATGGGTACTTTACGGACACGGTATAGCCAGACGACTTATCCGACTTGACGCTCATTGCAATAGTCCAGCTTGCCGGCGAGACTGAAGAAAAGGCAAGCGCTTCCAGACGCCCGTTGATAACTGTCGGTGCATTCGGTTGGTAGACCTGGGCCATGAACAGCTCTTCTTGGAACGCGTCCTTGACGTATTGCGTCAGGGACTTACCAGGCGCGACCTTCACAGGCCCCATGAGGCGGCACATCAAGTCTTGATCAACTCCGGGAGCAGTGTCGATGGTTCCGAGGCTCACCTTCTTGCCTTGTGCTTGCAAGCTTTGTTGGATGGAAATCACGTTCGACGTCGATGCCTTGTATGGGACTGAGTTTGTCGTCTCACAACCAACCAACAACATCACAACCGCCACGCTTACATAAGAAGCCTTCAAACCGTACATGATTCATCCTCACATTTGAATGGAATGGCCTGGAACGCGCGCGCACTCCGCTTGCCCGAAGCTCTAGCATCCGTCAGCGCCGTCCGAACACCGATACAGACAAACCCTCGCATTGCCTGCACGTTGCAAGAAAGGCTCATGACACGACGTTTCGGGAGGCACGTACCGCAATCGTAGCAAAGCGGCCTGCCTGGAGGACACAAGGCTGTGTGGCCGACGTCGTTCAGCCTGTTTCGTTCGTCAAGACGACGCGGGTGAGTGCCATCGAGTCGTCGCCGCAGCGCGAAGTCGCGAACGGCGTCAAAAGGAGCACGGATCGGTTGTGGTCATGCGCTGTTCGCTGTAAGTGACACATCACTCGCCGGTGCGCGGCGCCTCCCCTTCGTTGGGAGGCTGCGCGTAGAGGCCACGCGTTCTCGCCATCAGCCGCGTCAGCCCGAGCAGCGCGCCGGTGGCCGGCATCGGCACGCCGACGCGCACGCCGATCTCGTGCACGGCCTTCAGCAACGCGTCGATCTCGAGCGGGCGGCCGGCTTCGGCGTCCTGCAGCATCGAGGTCTTGAATGCGCCGAGCTGG
>CAIKUF010000085.1 GCA_903830565.1 uncultured bacterium
GTCGGCGCCGATCATCCTGGCGGCAAGTTCCGGGGCGCGACGATTCTGGCCGCGATGTGGCTGCTCGTCATCCTGGCCGGGCTTGCCGACACGCCGCCGATCAGCCGCAAGTGGCTGCGCAGCGTGCTCGTCGCCGGGCCGCTGGTGTTCGTCGCCATCGGCTTCGTCGGCGTCGTCGCGGCCGGCGCGTTCCTGGCCTATCCCGAGGGCTTGGCCAAGCCCTTGATCCTCGTTATCGAGGCGGCGTTGCTGCCGACGCTCGCGCTGACGCTGGCCTTGCTGCTGGCCGGCGCGCCTCAGCGCGCGGAGCCGCGATGAACGCGGCCACGCTGTTCGGCTTCTCTGCGTCGGTGCTGATCGGCCTGGGCATCTTCGGCATGCTGGTGAACCCGCAGCCGCTGCGCAAGATCCTCTCCTTCAACGTGATCGGCTGCGGCGTATTTTTGCTGTTAGGCAGCATCGCGCGCCGCGGCGCAGCGCTGGGCATGGGCGGCGACCCGGTGCCACAGGCCTTGCTGATCACCGGCATCGTCGTCGCCTTCTCGGCGACGGCGCTGGCGGTCGCGGTTTTGCTCCGTCTGTACGACGTAACCGGCTCGGTCACGCTCGCCTCCGACGCGCCGGCCGGCGACAAGGGCAAAGCCTGATGCCGTCCCATTCCCTGACGACCCCCGGCGGCCTGCTGCTCGCGCTGTCGGTGCTGGTTCCGTTTCTCGGCGTGATGGTCGGCCTCGTGCTCGGCGGTCGCAACGCGCAACGCGTCGCGCTGGCGACGCTGGTGCTCGGCCTCGTCATCGCGCTCGGCATCGCCGACGCGCTGCTGCACTCGGGCCAGACCGTCGTCTACCTGCTCGGAGGCTGGGCGCCACCGCTCGGCGTTGCGCTGCGTGCGGACGCTCTGTCGGCAGTGATGTTGGTCGCGGTTGCGGTCGTGATCTGCGGCATCGGTGTCTACGCCTGCGGCGACTTCGGCACGCCCACCGGCGAGAAGGAGGCGCGCGCGCCGCTGACCTTCTGGCTGCTGCTGCTGGCGGTGTGGGGGTCGCTGAACCTCGTGTTCGTCAGCGGCGATCTGTTCACGCTTTACGTCGCGCTCGAGCTATTGACTTTCGCGGGCGTGCCGCTGGTCTGCCTCGACGGACGCGGCGAGACGCTGCGCGCCGCGCTGCGCTACTTGCTGTTCGCGCTCCTCGGCTCGGTGTTCTACCTGCTCGGCGCGGTGCTGCTCTACGGCGCCTACGGCACGCTGGACATCGCGCTGCTGGCCGCGCAGGTTCGCGCCGAGCCCGTCACTTGGGCAGCGGCGGCGCTGATGACGACCGGGCTGCTCGCTAAGACAGCCCTGTTCCCGCTGCACATGTGGCTGCCGCCCGCACACGCCGGCGCGCCGGCCGCGGCGAGCGCGGTGCTCTCGGCACTGGTCATCAAAGGCTCGTGGTTCCTGGTCGTGCGTCTGTGGTTCGACGTCATGCCCGGCGTGGTCACGCTGCCGGCGGCGCAATTGCTCGCGGGATTGGGGGCGACGGCAATCGTCGTCGGCAGCGTCGTCGCACTTCGGCAGGAGCGACTGAAGCTGCTCGTCGCGTATTCGACGATGGCGCAGATCGGCTACCTGTTCCTGATGTTCCCGCTCGCCTTCGATGCTGCCACCGGCGCGATGGTGCACGGCGCGGCGCTGACGGGCGGGCTGCTGCAGACCGTGTCGCATGCGACCGCCAAGGCCGGCATGTTCATGGCGGCCGGCCTCGTCTACGCGGCGCTCGGCCACGACCGCATCGCCGACCTGGCTGGCGTCGCGCGCGCGATGCCGGTCACCGTGCTCGCCTTTGCCGTCTCGGGCCTGGCGCTGATGGGCGTCGTTCCGAGCGGCGCCTATCTGGCGAAAAAGCTGATGCTCGGCGCCGCCGCGAGCAGTGGGCAGGACTGGCTGACGGTCGTTCTGCAGGGTGGCGCGGTGTTCACGGCCGGCTATGTGGTGCTGGTGCTGGTGAGCATGTTGCGTCGGCCTGGGGATCCCGTGGTGATGGTCAAGCGCGTGCCGCGTACGTCGGAATTCGCGGCGCTGGGCCTTGCCGTTTGTTCGCTTTTGCTGGCCTTGGCTACCCTGGGGCCGTTGCCAGGCAACCTGATATCGAACCCCCTCGCGCCGAAGGAACTCGCCACCACGCTGCTGGTGTTTATGGGCGGCGTGCTGCTGGCGCTAGGGTTGTCGCGCCGCTCGCTGCTGGCGCCCGATCGCGATGCTGCCGCGGTGCATGGCAATGAGCTTCGCGGCGTCGCGGTTGCGCTGGGCGTTGCAGCAGAGCAGGCCGATGCCTTCGTTCGCCGCTGGCCGTCGGCGAGCGTCGCGATGCTCACGCTGGCCGCGCTGTTCGCCTGGCTGCTTGCCGCGCACTGACGCAGCCGGCGCGACTCGAAACTTCCCCGCAATGACCGATTCCCAAGACGCCAAGCTCTCACGCGGCGCGCTTGTCGCGCTGGTCGTCGGTTCGATGGTCGGCGCGGGCATCTTCACGCTGCCTGCGGCATTCGGCCGCACCACCGGCGCGCTGGGCGCGTTCATCGCCTGGGGCATCGCGGGCCTCGGGATGCTGATGCTGGCGTTCGTGTTCCAGACGCTGTCGCGCCGTCGGCCCGACATCGACGCCGGCATCTACGCCTATGCCAAGGCGGGCTTCGGCAACTACCCGGGCTTTGCCGCCGCCTTCGGCTACTGGATTGCGTGCTGCCTCGCATGCCTGTCGTGCGTGGTGCTGATCAAGGCGACGCTGGGCCAGTTCTTCGACGTCTTCGGCGACGGCTCGACGCCGGTGGCCATCGCGAGCGCGAGCCTGATGCTGTGGGGCGTGCATGCACTCGTGCTGCGCGGCGTCAAGCAGGCGGCGGCACTCAACACCATCGCCACGGTGGCGAAGACGGTTCCGATCGGCATCTTCGTCGTCGTCGTCATCGCAGGCTTCAAGGCCGACATGTTCGCGCTCAACTTCTGGGGCGGCGATGAGGCCAGCGTGGCGAGCCAGGTGCGCGACACGATGTTGGTCACGGTGTTCGTGTTCGTCGGCATCGAAGGCGCGAGCGTTTATTCGCGCTATGCGAAGGACCGCAACGACGTCGGCACCGCCACCGTGCTCGGCTTCCTCGGCGTGCTGTGCCTGTTGATGCTGGTGACCATCCTCTCCTACGGCGTGCTGCTGCGCCCGGATCTGGCCGCCCTGGCCAACCCGTCGATGGCCGGCGTGATGGAGGCCATCGTCGGCCCGTGGGGGCGCGTGTTCGTCAGCGTCGGGTTGATCGTCTCGGTGCTCGGCAACTATTTGTCATGGACGCTGCTCGCCGCCGAGCTGCTGCATTCGGCAGCACAGAACGACACCATGCCGACGCTGCTGGCACGCGAGAACGCCAACCGCGTGCCCCACGTCGCGCTGTGGATGACGACGCTCGCGATCCAGATCTTCCTTGTCGTCACCTCGTTCGCCGAGTCCGCGTTCACGCTCGCGCTGAAGATGACGAGTTCGATGGTGCTCGTACCCTATCTTCTCGTCGCGGCCTATGGATTCAAACTCGCTGTCACAGGCGAAGCCTATGCGGCCGACGGTCGCGGCCGAAAGGTCGACATGGTGCGCGGCGCACTGGCCACCGTCTACGCGGCCGGGATGCTCTACGCCGGTGGCCTCAAGTTTCTACTCCTCTCGGCGCTGCTGTACGCGCCCGGCACCGTGCTCTATGTTCTGGTGCGGCGAGAGCGCAAAGCACGTGTGTTCACAGGTGCCGAGCGGGTCGTCTTCGGCGCCATCTGCTTCGCCGCGATGGTGGCGTTGGCCGCGCTGATTTCCGGCGCGATCGTCATCTGACGACGGGCATCACCGGCGCGGTGCCCAAGGCCCGCGCCGGCGAGGGTCTTACTGCTGGTTGCTGCCGCGGATATTGCCGGCAATGGCGCCTGCCGCTCCGCCGATGGCCGCACCGGTCCAGGCGTTGCCGCCCGAGATTGCCGCGATGCCCGCACCGGAGGCGGCGCCTATCCCGGCACCGCTCATCGTTCCCTGCTGCTGCGGGGTCATGTTCGTGCAACCGATCATTCCGGCCAAGGCCGCGACGGCCGCTATCAGTCGAATGTGCTTCATGATTCGCCTTTCGCCTTTCGTCATTTGGCTTGCTTGAGTCCGGGAAGGACGATTTCGAACCAGAGCGTTTCCAGCACCGGTCGCTGAAGCTTGCCCGGATTGGCGGCGTACCACGCGTCGAGCTTGGCGCGCACGCTGTCGAGCGTCTGGCCTTGCAAGCCCTTGAGTTCTCGCGGGACAAGGCTTTGGACATCCGTGGGCTTGTTCGCCGCCTGATAGGCCGCCTCGACTTGAAGGACGTTGGCGACACCGACCAGATAGGCCTTCTTGACCTGTTCGGTCGACTGCGTCCACAAGTCGCCATTGACCAGCGGAATCTCTTGCGCCTGCGCAGCGCCCGCGACCACCGCCAAGGCGATGCACGCAGCGAGCAAGCTTGATTTCATCTTCATCGCATCCTCCAAAGGTTTCCAACGTTGAATCGACTGCCGGCGCGCGGCCGCAGATGCCGCGTGCTAACACCAGACATGCTTATGCAAACCGAACGTCCGCCTGTCCTCGAATCATTGTCGACGGATTTCCGATCGCGCGCCCTGCAAAGGCAAGACCCGGTAAATTGCGGGGTCATTGCGCCGGGTCTGGTGCTGTTGCCGGCCCGGCGGTCGGCGCGGCGGCGTTCAAAGCCTCGGCCGCATCCTTGGAGACCATCCGCACATGCAGGTCGCGCTGCGGCATCGGGACCTCGATGCCGGCCGCGGCCAAGCCTTCCCGGACCTTGATGGCGAGCCTGCTGCGCACCTCGACCCAGTCGGAGCGCTCTGTTGTCCACGCCCTGAGGCTGAACTCCAGCGCACCGGGCGACAGAAGCGTCAGGATCGCGAAAGGTGCGGGCGAGAACGAGACGCCATCGACCTTGCTCGCGATCTCGACCAGCAGATCGATCGTTCGCTGCGGGTCGACGCGGTACGCCGTCGAAACCTCGATGCTGACTCTGCGCCGCGTGCCGCTGAAGGTCCAGTTCACCAGCTTGTCGGCGACCAGCATGCCGTTCGGCACGACGACATCGGCGCCGTCGAAAGTGCGCACGATGGTGGCCCGCATGCCGATGTCGCGCACCGTGCCCGAGATCAGCGCCACGTCGACGACGTCGCCGGGCTGGATGGGCCGCTCGAACATCAGAATCATCCCGGCAACGAAGTTCCTGACCACGTCCTGCAGGCCGAAGCCGATGCCGACGCCTAAAGCGCCGAAGATGATCGCCAGTTGCCCGAGCTGTATGCCCGCCGCGGCGAGCGCCATCATCAGGCCCACGAACAGAATGCTGTAGTAGCTCAGCGTCGAGATGCTGTTGCCCACGCCGCGCGGTAGCGCGAGCGACGGCAACAGGTCTTCGGCGAGCAACATGCGAATCGTCTTCGCAAACCAGAACGCCAGCCAGGTCGCGATAGTGAACGACACGACCCCCCCAAGGCTGAGCGACAGCGAGCCGACCTGGAACGCGTACGTCAGCACGGACCCGAGAAAGTCGAACAGCGGGCGATAGACGCGGAAGGCCTGCAAGGTGTAGACAGCCCACACGGCGACCATCGCCGTGTGCCACAGCCTGGTCGCCAGCGGGATCAAGGTGCCCGCCCGACGCCCGGCCATACGCGAAAGCGCTGGTTCGGAAATCACGACCTGGAGCAGCGCCACCAGCACCGTGCTGCCGGCGTACATGGCCAGGGCGACGTAGCTGCTGTCGAGAAGGGCGCCGGTGAGCATGGTCGCGAGCGAGACGTTGCCGAGGACGTTCGAGCCCACGGACGCGAGAAGCACGGCGCACGTCAGCCACAACAGAACACTGACGATCCGTTCCGTCGGCGCCAGGGCAGCTTCCGAGGCCTGGCGACGGTCGCGGATCATCCGCCAGACCAGCGTCAGCAGCATGAGCAGGTTGATGCCCAGCAGCACACCGCGATACAAGACTTGGTTGCCTAGCATCAGGGATGCCACCGCATTGAGAAAGTAGAAAACCGCGCTCAAGTAGGCCCAGGGGCCAACGACCGTAAGCACACGCCGCTGCACCAGCGCGAGGATTGGTATCCACGCCAGCAGCATCACTGCATCCTGGCGGATATTGGGCCCCTGAATGTCGTAAAGCATCGCGCCGAGGAACACCAGCAGCAGCCATGCGGCCCACGGACGTGACAGGGCTCGCATGGAAGGCTCGGTGGCCTGCCCGGCAGCGACCAGCATCCTGGCGCGATGCCTGAGCCAGACCATGGCCGGCAACAGCAACACCAGGCCGCCCACCAGCGCGGGCAGCCAGCGCAGGTTGGCGGCGTCGTAGTCGCTCGCGAAGGCACCCTCGATGGCCAGGCTCTTGCGCAGGCCGTTGCCCGCCGACTCGCGCGTCCCGGTGTCATTCATCGCCCGCCACAGGGGCGGCGTATCGACGATCAGCAGGCGCCTGTCCTGCTCCTCGACGTTCTCCGACACTGCGGCGATTCCGGCATGCACCTGGTGCGACAGCGCATTGCCCTTGCGAGCCGTGTCGAGCATTTTTCCGAGCGGCACTCCGACGGCCTTCTCGGCAGCTTCGATCTGGGCGATCAACTCGTCGACGCGCTCCAGCAAGGCTGGCGCCAGACCCGGCGTCAGGCGAGTCGCCTGCCAGGCCTCGCGGCGGCTGGCCAGTTGCGCCAGATCTTCGGAACTCGTGTTGATGGCTCGCGCAAGGTCGGCCCGCGTCTGCGTGATCGCCCGGTCGAACAAATGCCAGTGCCGCTGCAGGCTTTCGAGCCGGCGCACCGACAGCATGGCGAGGTCGACGTCGCCGGTCCTCTCGGCGAGATCCTTCACACCTGAGGCCTGGTCGGCCAAGGTGCGCTCGAAGTGAGAGACGCCATCCTTGGACTGGGTCCGCCTCACGATCGCGTAGACGAACTGTTCATCGGCGTCCGCGCGTGCTGGAATGTCGGCGGAGGGGATCGCCTGGACGGTCTGTTCGGGCGGCGTGGCCGCAGCGTCGCCTGTGGCAGCGAGCGCCGATGGATCGTCGGCGACCGCGCATGCGCAGGCGACGAACAGGGCCGTCGCAGCCTGCCGGGCGCCGCGTGCCAAGCCTGGCCTGCAACTCGTGAAGAGCGTTAGCATCCGTGTGCGCTCGATCGAATGGGAGTCAGCCTGCGGCCGAACCGGCGGCAGCCATATGACCCGGCAAGGCCTGCGCCTTGCGCGAGCCGAACTTGTGAGAGTAGACCCACGTGAATTCCGCTCCGAACAGGAAGATCTGCGCCGAGTAGTAGACCCACAACAGCACGACGATGAGCGATGCCGCGGCGCCGAATCCGGTCGTGATGCCGCTCCGGCCGATGTAGTGACCAATCAGGGTCTTGCCGACCAGGAACAGCACCGAGGTCACTGCGGCACCAATCCAGACGTCCCTCCAATCGACGCGCGCCCGCGGCATGGTCTTGTAGATCAATGCGAACACCCCCATCACCGACCCCACGCTGAGCGCGAGGTTGAAGGCGCCGGTGACGCTGGCCCAACCGACGGTCGAAGGATCCCACCACTTGGCGAGCGCCGTCAACCCGGCGCTGAATGCCAATGAAACGATCAGGAGAAAGCCGACTCCGAGGATCATCCCGAACGACAGCAGGCGCGCACGAACCAGCCCCCACAGGCCCGAACTCCGCTGGCGCAACGGGGCGCGCCATATGCGGTCGAGGGCGTCCTGCAGTTCCGCCAGCACCGAGGTCGCGCCGACGAAGAGAATCAAGAAGCCGATGGCGGTGGGCAAGGCCCGATCGGCAGGCTTCGGGGCGCTTTCGAGCAGGCTTTGCACCGCCAATGCGCCCGGTGCGCCGAGCAGGTCCTGCAACTGCACGAAGATCTCGCCGCGCGCGGCTTCCTCGCCGAAGAAGAAGCCCGCGATCGAGATCACGATCAGCAGCAGCGGGGCGGCAGAGAACATCGTGTAGAACGCCAACGCCGCGCCCATGCTCTGCGCGTAGTCGTGGACCCAGTTCACGGCGGCGTCCTTGAAGAGGTCGGTGATGTCCCTGAAGCGCATCGTCGAAGGGGGAGTGAGAGGGTTGCACCTGGGCGCCGCCGCTCTAGGCGCGAGGGCGTTCGCCGCCCGCGATACGCCCGCTCTGCGAGAGCAGAACGGCGACCGCGCGCGTGCCGGGGAATTCCGAAAGGATGATCACGACGATGGCCGTGATGGGCACCGCCAGAAAGGCACCCGGAATACCCCAAAGCTCCGACCAGACCGCCAGACTGACCAGAATCGCGAACGGGCTCAGATTCAGCGAATTGCCCATCATGTAAGGGTCGAGAAAATTGCCGATCACGAATTGCGCCGCGCCCAGAGCCAGCAGCAGCATGACGATAGTGCCCGAGTCCTGGAATTGAACGATGGACATGACGATCGGAAACAGCACGCCGAGAAACGATCCGATGTACGGAATGAAGTTCAGGAATGCAATCAGCACACCCCAGAAGGCGGCGAATTCGATCCCGAATGACAGCATGATGACCCAGCTGATGAAGCCCAGGAGTGCGCTGAGAAAGGTCTTGAGCGCGAGATAGGAACCGATCCGCCGGTTGATGTCGTTCGTCACTTCGCGGATGCGGGCGACGCTGCGCGGATCGCGCAAGATGTTGGCGATCTTGGTGTCGAACGACCTGCGCTCGAGCATCAGGAAAGTCGCGTAAAGGAGCACGACGACGAGCCCCACGGCGAGCGATGAGAGCGAAAGGAATACCGACCCGAGCAGGCCATGGATGTTGATGTGAGAGAAAAGGTCGCGCCGCAAGGCGGCCCAAGTCGGCTCGTTCTCGATCCGCAGCACGACAGCGACCTTCTGGATCGCGGCCAGCAAGGACTCCTGATACTGCGGCGCCCGTGCCAACACGCTATCACGGCTGGCCACCGCAAGATGGAATGTCGTGAACACGGCAAAGGCGATGAACGCGAGCGAAAGCAGGTAGCGCAACTGCACCGGCAGCGCGCGGCCGATGAAGGGAAGGCTGCGCAGCGCGTGGACCAGGCCGACGATCACATAGACGACGACGGCGCCGAAGAAGACCGGGATGAAGACATCGCGTCCGATGTACAGCACCCAGCCGACGATGAGCGCGAAGACGGTGCCGTAGACGAGTATTCGCAAGCGTTCCATGGTCAGTCCGTCCTCTGATCCGGCATGTGGCCTGCGCGTCGCCCAGGGCAGGCGAAGGATATGCGTTGTCCGATCTGCGCGCGACCGGCTCCGCGTGCGATGATCATCGTCGATGATGGCATGCTGAAAGCGGCAGGAAGCAGGCGATGGTTTCGAAGGCGATCAAACTGTTGAAATGGGTGGGTCTGGCGCTCGCGGGCATCGCGTTGACGGTGTTGGCTGTGCGCATCTACGACTCGCAGCGCGGAGCACCGCTTGAACTTTGGCACACTTTCGTTCCCCATGAGTTGACCGCCAAGGAGATCGATCAATCCGATTGGGCGAAGTACCTTGCGGCGGAGGAAAAGGCGCTCGCCGAAGTGCGCAGCGAGGTCACCGACCATCTGCCCTCGAACAACCAGGATCCTGGCAACCGTTACTTCGCCGGCAGCCCGATCTACCCGGGCAGATTCAGCGAGGACTGGAACCGCTCCTACGTCATGGAGCCCAAGGGAAAACCGGTTGGCGCGGTGGTGCTTCTGCACGGCCTCACCGACTCGCCGTACAGCCTGAGGCACATCGCTAGGCGCTATCGCGACGAAGGCTATGTGGCCGTTGCGATCCGCCTGCCCGGGCATGGCACGGTGCCCAGCGGCCTGACCGACGTCGAGTGGGAGCAATGGATGGCGGCGACGCGCATGGCGGTCCGGGACGCCAGGCGACGCGCGGGGCCGACGGTGCCGTTGCACCTGGTCGGCTTCTCCAACGGCGGCGCACTGGCAATGAAGTACGCGCTCGACGCGATCGGCGACAAGGCCCTGGCGCGGCCGGATCGCCTCGTCTTGATCTCGCCGATGATCGGCATCACGAGCATGGCGCGCTTTGCCGGCGTGCTCGGCTGGCCGGCGGTGTTCCCGGCCTTTGCGAAGGCGGCTTGGCTCGGTATCGTGCCAGAGTTCAACCCGTTCAAGTACAACTCGTTCCCGGTCAACGCCGCGCGTCAATCGTCGCTCGTCGCACGGGCCTTGCAGGACAAGATCGCGCGTTATGCAAGCGAGGGCAAGCTCGGCGAATTGGCGCCGGTGCTGACCTTCCAGTCGGTCGTCGACTTCACGGTCAGCACGCGCGCGATCGTCAACGCGCTCTACGTCAATCTGCCCGCCAACGGCAGCGAACTCGTGTTGTTCGACTTGAACCGCAACACCAAGTTCGGCCCTTTGCTGCGGGCCAGCACCGACACCGTCCTGGCTCGCCTGTTGCCCGACCCACCGCGCTCGTTCAGGACGACGATCATCGCCAACGCGAGTGCCAACGAGGCCGAGGTCGTCGAGCGTGTCACCGAGGCCGGTTCGACGACCGAGCAGACGCGGCGCCTGGGCTTGATGTATCCGAGAGATGTGTTTTCACTGTCGCATCTGGCGATTCCATTTCCGCTGAGCGATGCGCTGTATGGGATGCAGCCCGATTCGAGCGAGGACTTCGGCGCCAACCTGGGTGCGATGGCCACCCGTGGCGAGCGGGGCACGCTGATCGTCAGCCTGGATTCGCTCAGCCGGATGTCGTCGAACCCGTTCTTCCCCTATGTGATGGAGCGCATCGAGGAAGGGTTTGGAACAACCGCCAAACGCGTGCCGGCTGCGGGCGCGGGCAGCACCGGCGCCAAGGCGACGGAGCAGGGTGGATCTGGCGCAAGCGCGGTGAGGTGACGTCTTCACTCAGTGCTTCAGGCTGGGATTCACCAGAGAACTGCATCGCGCCGCCGAGCCGGGCGGCAATCGATCAACCGGGGAAGACTGCGTGCTCAACCGAAAGCTGAATCCGCTCCAATACTGCCTTTCAAAGACCTGGCCCTTGGTCGCCGGCCTGGCCACCAGCGGCGCCGAGCTGGCGCAGACTGCGCCACCGCCCGTCGCCCAATGCGCGGCTATCGCCAGCGACAGCGAGCGGCTGGCGTGCTACGACCGCGCCAGTGGCCGCGCAGCGAGCAGCGCGATCGCGATGCCGGTCGCGCAGGCCGACAAAATCAAGCCCGCATCGCCCGCCGCCAAGCCGCGCGCGGCGCCGTCGCTGATCGACGCGGCGTGGCATTTCGACCCGGGCTTCACCGCGTTACGCGATCGACCGCTAAGACCCGAACTCCCTGCTGTTCACGCGCTACAGCAACAACGTCAACAACCCGAACATCACCGACTACTACGGCTACGGCTCGCTCGCGGCCGTCTACAAGTGGCACGAGCCCAGCGTTGCCGCCGTGGCGCGCGGCAACCTCAGGACGGGCAAGGGAGCCGGGCAATTCACGTGGACCACGCCCAGGCTGCTTGGCCCGCTGCACGGCTACGTGCAGATCTTCTCGGGCTACGGCGAAAGCCTGATCGACTACAACTGGAACCAAAGCCCGACAGGCTCCTTGGGCGGGCTCAGGGGCCGGTCTCGACTTCAAGCCCAGGCGGGCGCGTGCGCCAACCGCCTCCGGCGATCGCCTGGCGGTAGCCGAGTTCGTAAAGCGCGCTCATCAGCACGGGGTCGAAGACTTCGTTGCCGCGCAGATCGAAGCCCTGCGGAATCGTGATCCAGTGGTAGCCAGCGCCTTCGTCCTGGGCGGCGACGTAGATGCGGAACAGGTCTCCGACGACGGCGGTCCGCCCGGAGGTGTCGAGCACGCGCGTGGCGATGGCGCGCACCGTCCGCGGCGTCGGGCTGGCGACAGGCGCCAACTGCCCGTTGTGGATGACGTAGATGTCGTCTCGTGCCGGACCGACCGCCGCCTGCGCGCGCGCAGCGGAAGTGCTGAACAGACCGCCGCTGAAGAACACGAAGGCGCCGACGCCGCCGTCGACGTGCATCTCATCGTAGTGCTGCCCATTGGCCTCGACGTCGAAGAATACCGGCGGAAACGCGATCGGAATCGAGGCCGACGCGAGCATCACGCGCCGAAAGAGCGATAGCGCTTCCGGCCTGTCGCTGCGGGCGATGAGGCCCATGTTCCAGACGACGAACTGCATCGAGTCGAGGTCGGCAGTACCGATGTACAGGCGCCGGCCCGCGTCGTGCGCCTGCGCGACCTGGCGCAGAAACTCGGCATCCACGTGCTGCGCGATCAGCGAGGCGAGCGGCCGCGTGTCGGCCAGCGCCTCGCCGAAGAAAAGCTGCGAAATCATGCCGAACATCGAGGCCTGGGCGAAGATGTCGCGCGAGCGAGAGGTCGTGTAGAACTCCTTGAGCGCGCTGTCGTAGGTGGTGCCCAGGAAGGCGAACGGGGCGATCAGGGCGCCCGTCGATACGCCGGTGACGATCTTGAACAGCGGGCGCGCACCGGTGCTCGACCAGCCGCTCAGAAACCCGGCCCCGAACGCGCCGTTGGCGCCGCCACCGGAGAGCGCGAGGTGGGCGTATCGAATCGTGCCGTCGGCAGCCACTGGAAAGGCCTGCCGCGACTCCTGTGCGAAGGACTTCTGCAGGTCGCTCTGCATGGCTGGGCTGGCTTGGCCGGCCCAGGCGCGAACGCCTGGCATGCCGGGGACGGTGGCCGTGGCGGCAAGCTCCGTGGGCACGGGGTCGCGCAGCAGCGTTGCGCATCCGGTGAGGGCGACGAGCGCGCCCGTCATTGCGAGGCGCCAGAGCATGGAAGTGATCGGCATACTTGGACTGGCGTTTCGTTCCTGAAGGCGTGCAGTTGCGATCCGCCATTCTCGATGAACTGGGAAATGCTGTGGCCCGCGGGCCGATTCGGTTTCGCGCTGCGCGAAGCCGCCACCCAGGGTAGACTGAGTCGGGAACCAAGACGCCGCGCGGCGAGCAGTGCACGACGCGGCCTTCGCGAATAAACCAAAGAACAGGAAACACCCATGCTCAAGAATTTCGTTGCCGCGCTGTTTGTCCTCGCATCGCTGATGGCAAGTGCCGCCCATGCTCAGAGCGGCTCGCCGACGCTGGCGAAGATCAAGGCCGCGAAGGCCATCAATGCCGCCTATTCGCCGGATTCGCTGCCGTTCTCGTTCAGCGGCCCCAACAACGAGGCCGTCGGCTATTCGATCGACCTTTGCAAGCGCGCCATCGCGCAGATCGGCCGCGCCGTCGGCGAGCCGAACCTGAAGGTGAACTGGCTTGCCGGTTCGGTATCCGAGCGCCTGCAGATGGTCGCCGCAGGCAAGGCCGATCTCGATTGCGCCAACACGACGCAGACGCAGTCGCGCCTGGCGAATGTCGACTTCTCGAACCTGATCTTCGTCGATGGTGGCGGGCTGCTCGTCAAGTCCGGATCCCCCATCAATCAGATCACCGACCTCGCCGGCAAGCGCGTCGCCGTGCTCAAGGGGACGACGACCGAGACGCGCCTGAACGACACATTGCGCGTTCGCCTCATCAACGCCACCGTCGTCCCTATCGGCGACGCCATGGAGGGCCTGACGATGCTCGAGGCGGGCACCGTCGACGCCTACGCCGGCGACAAGGTCAAGCTGGTCGGCCTGGGCGTGCAGGCGAAGGACCCGTCCAAACTCGCGCTGGTGGCCGAGGATCTGTCGTTCGAGCCCTATGCCATCGCGCTGCCGCGCAACGACTCCGCGTTCCGTCTCGAAGTCAACAAGGCACTGACGCAGGTCTACGTCAGCGGCGACATCGAGAAGGTGTATGCGCAGTGGATGGGCAAGCTGGGGCGGCCGTCGGGCGTGCTCGCGGTCATGTTCCTGCTGAACTCGATTCCGGACTGAGCGCCGCGCATGAAGCGGCGCGGCTTCATCGGTGCCGGCGCCGCCGCCGCGCTGCTGGCCACGGGCTGCGACTTCTCGGTGCGCGACGGCGTGCTCAACGCCTGCCGCGCAGAGTTGCCGCACGGGCTGGCTGATCACCCGCTCGTCCAGGCGGCGTGGAAGGGCATCGATTCTTTGCAGGTCTGGGATTCGCATTGCCACGTTTTCGGCAACGGCGATTCAGGCAGCGGGCTGTGGTTCAGCCCGCGCCTGGAGAGAGTCTGGCAGCCGCTTGGCTACGTACAGCGCGAGTTCTACGTCAACGCCGCCTGCGTCGACCTGTCGCCGGGGCGCGCCGACAAGAGCTTCGTGGAACGCATGCTGGCGCAGTGCCGCGCGATGCCGCCCGGGTTTCGTGCGCTGCTGTTCGGCTTCGACTGGGCGCGCGACGACGCGGGTGCGCCGATGCAGGATCGTTCCACGTTTCACGTGCCCGACGACTACGTGGCCGGGCTCGCCGCCAGCCATCCCGCTCACTTCGAATGGGCGGCGTCCATCCACCCCTACGACCCGAGCGCGCTCGATCGCGTCGACGCGGCGGCGGCGCGCGGTGCGAGTGCGATCAAGTGGCTGCCTTCTTCGCAGAACATCGACCCCGGCAGCGCCCGCTGCGACCGCTTCTACACCAAGCTCGCGAAGCTGCGCCTGCCGCTCATCGCCCATGCCGGCGATGAACGCGCCGTGCACGGCTTCGGCGAGCACCTGGGCAACCCCTTGCGCCTGCGGCGCCCGCTCGATGCCGGCGTGCGCGTGGTGGTTGCGCATTGCGCCTCGCTCGGCGATGCCAAGGACACCGACCACGGCGGCACGGAGATGGTCACGAATTTCGAGCTCTTCGCGCGCATGATGGACGAGCCGCGCTACCGAGGCAACCTGTGCGGCGACGTGTCGGCGCTGACGCAGAGCAACCGCATGGGCGTGCTGCCCACGCTGCTCTCGCGCACCGATTGGCATGATCGCCTGCTCAACGGCTCGGACTACCCTCTGCCCGGCGTCGTACCCTTGATCTCGATCTCGGCGCTGGTCGACAGGCATCTGCTCGACCCCGCGGCCGCCGAACCGCTGCGCCGCCTGCGAGATTCGAACGTTCTTCTGTTTGCTTTCGTGCTCCAGCGCTCGCTGGCGCTCGAAGGCAAGGCTTTCGGGCCTGTGGTGTTCGAGACTGGGCGCTATTTCAGGCGCGCGCCGGGCGATGTGCGCACGAGCCGAGGTGCGCTCGACCGCGATCGGTCGCCAGCCAGTGTGGCGGGACCTAACAACTTACCTGCGTAGGCGCCGCGATTTTGAAGCGTCCTGCCTTCGCCGTCGGCAGCAGGGATTCTCTCGGCATCGGGGTCGTCACTTTTCCCGAATTCGCAAATCGATCGAATGGGGTGAATCGCCCACGTGGCATTCGCAGGGCGAACGTTCGGGGCACAATACCGCGGCTTGCCGTGCGGCGTTGCAAATGTCGAGCCCGGCGGCGCATCAAACAACACCCCCAACCAGCCGGAAACTGAAATGACCCCAAGCATGAACAAGAGAAACTTCCTCGTTACCGGCGTATCGCTCGCCGCCCTCGCGGTTCTGTCCGGCGGGTGCACCACGACCAGTGGCGCATCGGGCGACCCCGCTGCCCAGCGCAGTGCCATCGACTCCGGCGCCGACAGTGCGCTGTCGCGACTGTTCAAGGAGTCGGCCGGATCCAAGGAACTCGTCGCTTCGGCGCAAGGCGTCCTGATTTTCCCGAGCTTCGTGTCGGCCGGTTTCATCGTTGGTGGTGCGAGCGGCCAGGGTGTTCTGCGCAAAGGCGGCAAGTCGACGGCGTATTACCGCATGACCGGAGCTTCGCTCGGACTCCTCGCGGGCGCGCAGTCGCAGGCGGTCTTCATCCTGTTCATGACGTCAGAGGCTCTGAGGGGTTTCGAGTCGAGCCAAGGGTGGACGGCGGGCGTGGATGGATCGGTCACGATGGCGAATGTCGGTGTCAACGGCAGCGTGACAACGCAGACAGCGCAGCAGGCGATCATCGGGTTCGCGCTGACGAATGGTGGCTTGATGGGGAACCTGAGCCTGAACGGAAGCCGGATCACGCCGCTAGACATCAAGTGACGAACTGGGCCGCCGGCCAAGCTCCCCCGGCCGCGCGTCCCGCTTCCCGCATGCGGCTCGAATCCGCTGCTTTCAACTCCGGATGCCACCTATGCCATATCGAACGCTTTGCGTATGCGGTCGAGCCTTGACGGCAACGCTCGTGCGGGGTGCCGCGCTGGTTCTGGCCGCGTCGGCTTGGGCGGCCCAACCCGCGAGCGGCGCGGCTTCAGGTTCCGCAATGAACACGCTGGAAGCCCACCGCTGGAGCCTTGAATCGGCAACCGACGCTCAAGGCAAGCGCGTCGTTGCGGCACCACCCGGGAAACCGTTCGTCTTCGGTTTCTCGCAAGGCCGCGTCAACGTCGAGGGGCCTTGCAACCGCATGTTCGGCGGCTACCAGATCGACGCCGAAGGGCGTTTGAGCGTGGCCCGCATGGCTTCGACCATGAAGGCCTGCGAGCCTGCGCTGATGCAGGCGGATGCGGCGCTGTCTGACCTGCTGGCCAGGCCGATGAAGATGGAGCTGACGAGCGGCCCGGCGCCGACCCTGCGCCTGACCTCGGCCGCCGATGCAACGCTCGTGCTGACCGGGCAGATGACCCCCGAGGCCCGCTATGGCGCCAGCACGACGATCTTCCTCGAGGTTGCTGCGCAACCGGTGGCGTGCAACGACCTGATGCGCCCTGCGGCGACCTGCCTCCAGGTGCGCGAGCGGCGCTACGACGAGAAGGGGCTGCGCGTCGGCACGCCCGGCGAGTGGCGACCCCTCTACGAGCCCATCGAAGGCTTCACGCACCGGGCGGGTGAGCGCAACGTGTTGCGCGTGAAGCGCTTCCAGCGCAACCCTGTGCCGGCAGACGCATCGGCCAACGTCTACGTGCTCGACCTGATCGTCGAGTCCGAACTCGTCAAGCCATAGCCAGGGGCCGCGTTAGGCGTGCATTAACGCCGCCGCGGCGCAGGAACCGGCACCCGGCGTGCGGCTCTACACTGCCGCACTCCACTTTGGGGCCTGTTCATGCCGTATCGCCTGTTGTCCGCCTTCTTTCTCGCCGCCCTGGCGCTGGTCGCGCACGCTGCGCCGCCGCTGCAGCCCGTGCAGTCGGTCGAGGGCATCACCGAATACCGGCTTGCCAACGGCATGCAGGTGCTGCTGGCGCCCGACGACTCGAAGCCGACGACGACCGTCAACGTGACCTACCGCGTCGGTTCGCGCAACGAGAACTACGGCGAGACCGGCATGGCGCACCTGCTCGAGCACCTGCTGTTCAAAGGCTCGCCCAAGCATCGCGACCCGATGGCCGAATTCGCAAGCCGCGGCCTGCGCTACAACGGCTCGACCTCGTTCGATCGCACCAACTACTTCGCCAGCTTCGCGGCCAACCCAGAGACGCTGAAGTTCTACCTCGGATGGCAGGCCGACGCGATGGTGAACAGCTTCATCGCGCGCAAGGACCTCGACAGCGAGATGACCGTCGTTCGCAACGAGATGGAGCGCGGCGAGAACGAGCCCCAGCGCATCCTCCATCAGCGCGGCCTGTCGTCGATGTTCCAGTGGCACAACTACGGCAAGGACACGATAGGAGCACGCAGCGACGTCGAGAACGTCGACATCCCGCGCCTGCAGGCCTTCTACCGCACCTACTATCAGCCGGACAACGCGACGCTCGTCATCTCGGGCAAGTTCGACGCTAAGCAGGTGCTGCCTTGGATACAGGACAGCCTCGGTCGCATCCCCGCACCGAAGCGCAAGTTGCCGACCTTCTACACCGTCGAGCCGGTGCAGGACGGCGAGCGCGCCTTCACGCTGCGCCGCAGCGGTGGCGTGCCCTTGCTGCTCGCCGGCTACCACGTGCCGGCGGGTGCTCACCCCGATTTCGCCGCCGCGGATGTGCTCGCCGGCATTCTTGGCAACGAGCCCTCCGGGCGGCTCTACAGGGACCTCGTGCAGACCCAGCGGGCGGCGTCGGTCGGCGGATGGGCGCAGGACCTGGCCGACCCGGGCGTGATGATGTTCATCGCCGAACTCGCGCCGGGCCAGAGCGTCGACGCAGCGCGCGAGGCGATGCTGGCGACACTGGAGTCGTTCGCGGCGAATCCGGTCACGGCCGAGGAACTCGAACGTGCGAAGACCAAGTGGCTCAACGAGTGGAACCGGCACTTCACGAATCCCGAGACCATCGGCGTGGCCTTGTCCGAGACCATTGCCCAGGGTGACTGGCGCTTGTTCTTCCTGCAGCGCGACCGCGTTCGCGACCTCAAGCTCACCGACGCGCAGCGCGTCGCAACCGAATACCTGCTGCCCGCGAATCGCGTGCTGGGCACCTACGTGCCGACCGAGCAGCCGCAGCGCGCGCCGGCCTCCAAGCCCGTCGACGTGGCCGCGGCGCTCAAGGGCTACAAGGGTGACGCCGCCGTCGCCGAAGCCGAGGCATTCGACCCGACCCCGGCCAATCTCGAAGCGCGAGCGCAGCGCTTCACGCTGGCGAGCGGCATGAAGGTGGCGCTTCTTCCCAAGGGCACGCGCGGCCAGGCCGTGCAGGCCGTGCTGACGCTGCGCTTCGGCGACGAGAAGAGCCTGTTCGGCAGCGGCGACGTGCCCGAGTTCACGGCCGCAATGCTCGACCGCGGAACCGCCAAGCAGAGCCGCCAGCAGATCCACGACCGCTTCGAGGCCCTGAACGCGCAGGTCCAGTTCGGCGGCGACGACGGCAAGCTGATGGTCGGCATCCGTACCAAGCGCGACCAGTTGCCGGCAGTGATCGCGCTTGTCGGCGAGGTGCTGCGCGAAGCGAACTTCCCGGCGCCGGCGCTGGAAGAGATCCGCCAGCAGACGCTGGCCGACATCCAGGCCCGGCGCAAGGAGCCCGACGCGCTGGTCGAGAACACCCTGGCCCGCCACGGCAACCCGTATCCGCGCGGCGACGTTCGCTACGCACCCGGCTTCGACGAGGCAGTGGCCGATGCGAAGGCGGTGACGCCCGAGCAGGTGCGCGCGTTCCACGCGCGCTTCGGCGGCGCGTCGCATGCGCAGTTCGGTGCCAGCGGCGACATGGACGTCGCCGCCGTGCGCAAGGCGCTGGAAGTGGCCTTCGGCGACTGGAAGTCCACTGCAAGTTATGCCCGCGTGCCGACGCCGCTCATCGACGTGAAGCCCGAGCGCTTCGTGCTCCGCACGCCCGACAAGCAGAACGCGACGATGGTCGTGCGCCAGGCCTTCCCGCTGATCGACAACGACCCCGATTACGCCGCCTTCACGCTTGCCAATCGTATGCTCGGGCAGGACAGCAGTTCGCGCCTATGGCAGCGCGTGCGCGAGAAGGATGGCTTGTCGTACGGCGTCGGCAGCTATGTGGCCTGGAGCAGCCACGAGCCGAACTCGATGTGGGAGGCGCAGGCCAGCTTCGCGCCGCAGAACCAGGCCCGCGTCGAGGCGGCGTTCCGCGAGGAAGTGGCGCGCGCGCTCAAGGACGGCTTCACGCAGCGCGAACTCGACGAGGCGCGCAAGGGCCTGCTCAGCGCGCGCCGCCTCGCTCGCGCGCAGGATGGCGCGCTCGCCGGAGCGCTCGCGAACAACCTCTACCTCGACCGCACGTTCGCGATCTCGCAGAAGGTCGACGACGCGATCGCCGCGGCGACGCTCGAGAACGTCAACGCCGCGCTGCGCAAGTACCTCAAGCCCGATCGGTTCGTGTTTGCCTTCGGGGGCGACTTCAAGCCCTGACGGGTGCCGAGAACCGCGGGCGAGGGCTCGCCGAAGCGTTCGGAGCAGAGCCTGCTACTGGAAGTGCGTGAGCATCTGTTCGATCGCCATCGTGAACGGCGCGCTCATCATCGGCAGGGTCAGCAGCACGCCCAGCAGGCCGACCGAGAGCGTGATCGGAAAGCCGATCGCGAACACGTTCATCTGCTGCGCAACGCGCGAGACGATGCCGAGCACGAGGTTCACAAACAGCAGCATCGCGATCATCGGCAGTGCGATCCACAGCCCGAGGCTGAAGATCTCGGCGCCCCACAGTTGCGGCTGCGTGCTGCGCAGGAATGCAAATGGCTCGGGGCCGACTGGGAAAGCGTGGAAGCTCCGCACGACGGCGGCAATCAGCAGCAGGTGGCCGTTGATGACGATGAACAGCCACGACACCGTCACGCCGTAGAAGCGGCTGACAGCGGTCGCCTGGCCGCCTGACACCGGGTCGAAGAAGCCGGCGAAATTGAGCCCCATCTGCAGGCCGACAAGTTCGCCCGCGAGTTCGATGGCGGCGAACACCAGCCGCGCCGCAAAGCCAAGCGAGAGGCCGATCAGGACCTGCTGCAGCAAGACGAGGAAGGCCTGCGCCGAGTCGAGTGCGACGAGCGGCATCTCGGGCAGCGAAGCCTGGCCGCACAGCGCGATCAGGAAGGCAAGAGCGACGCGCAGGCGCATCGGCACGCTGCGCTGGGCGATCACCGGCATCGTGCCGAACAGCGCCAGCACGCGCAGGAAGGGCCACAGAATCGGGCTGACCCAGGCCAGCACCTGGGCGTCGGTGAAGGTGAGCACGGCGGCGGGATCGCTATCTGCGAGCGATACTCACACGCGTCATGACACAGCGGACGGGATGGCCTGCAGCATGCGCTGCAGGAACTCGACCAGCGTGCTCAGCATCCACGGCCCGGCGATCATCAGTACCGCGACCGCGGCGATCATCTTCGGCACGAAAGAGAGCGTCGCCTCGTTGATCTGCGTCGCGGCCTGGAAAACGCTGACCACCAGGCCGACGACGAGCACGGTCAGCAAGACCGGCGCGGCGACCATCAGCAGCAGGTACAGGCCCTGCTGACCGAAGGTGAAGACGGCTTGCGAGTCCATGAAGGTTCCTTTTGCCCCCAAGACGCCTGCGGCGTCGTCCCCCCGAGGGGGAGCGACCGCCTTGGGGCGGCCCGGCGGCGGTCTAGGTCACAAAGCTCGCCGCCAGGGACCCGAGCAACAGATTCCAGCCGTCGGCGAGGACGAACAGCATGAGCTTGAAGGGCAGGGCGACGAGCACGGGGCTGAGCATCATCATGCCAAGGCTCATCAGCACACTGGCGACGATCATGTCGATGACCAGAAACGGGATGAAGATCAGGAAGCCGATCTGGAACGCGCTCTTGAGCTCGCTGGTCACGAAGGCTGGCACCAGCACCTTGAAGGGTACGTCGGCCGACTTGAGCGCGGGGTCGAGCTTGGCCAGCTTGGCGAACAGCATGACGTCGGACTGGCGAGTCTGCTTGAGCATGAACTCGCGCAGCGGCAGCTCGCCGCGGCGGGCGGCTTCGTCGAAGGCGATCTTGTTCTCGCTGTAGGGCTGGTAGGCGTCGACGTAGACCTTGTCCAGCGTCGGGCCCATCACGAAGAAGGTCAGGAACAGGCTCAGGCCGACGATCACCTGGTTCGGGGGCGCGGCCTGCGTGCCCAAGGCCTGGCGCAGCAGGCTGAGCACGATGACGATGCGCGTGAAGCCCGTCATCAGCAGCAGCACCGCGGGCAGGAACGATAGCGCGGTGAAGAAGAGCAGCGTCTGGATCGGCACCGAATAGCTCGTGCCGCCGCTGCCCTGGCCGATCAGCAGCGGCAGGCTTGCACTGCCGCTGGCCTGCGCAAACGCGATCGCGGGCGCGGCCAGGCAAGCCGCGAGCAGGCCAGCGCGAATCGACCTTACCGAGATGCGCGCGCGCTCAGCGCTCATCGGGCAAGCCCTTGCTGCGCAGGCGCGACAAGACCTGGGTGAACGGCGACGCGCCGTGCGCGGCGGCCACCGGCAGCGCGACCGACTGCGGAGCCATTTCATGCAGCGCGGTGATGTTCTGCGGCGTGACGCCGAGCACCAGCCAGCGGCGCTCGCTGCCTTGCCCCACCTCGACGGTCACGATGCGCTGCTGCGGCGACAGCGGCAGCACCGCCACGCTGCGCAGAACGCCGTGCGCCGAGATGCCGCCGACCGGCGTGCGCTTGAGCAGCCAGAGGGCGAGCGGAATCAACGCAGCGACGGCGGCGAACCACAGCAGCGGTGCAAAGCTGAACGGCATGGCTAGCAGCGGCTCAACCGGCGCATGCGCTCCGATGGCGTCACGATGTCGGTCAGGCGGATGCCGAACTTCTCGTTCACGACCACGACCTCGCCCTGTGCGATCAGGTAGCCGTTGACGAGTACGTCCATCGGTTCGCCCGCCTGCGCGTCGAGCTCGACGACCGAGCCCTGCGCCAGTTGCAGGATGTGCTTGATCGGGATGCGCGTGCGGCCCAGTTCCACCGTCAACTGGACGGGGATGTCCAGGATCATGTTGATGTCGCTGGCGGCGGCGGGGCCGGTGGAGGTCTGGAAGTTCGCGAATGCGGCCGGCGCGACCTGGTCGCCGCCGTCCTGCAGCTCCGATGCCGTTTCCGGCTTCGCATCGGTCAGCGCGGCGGCCCATTCGGCGGCCATCGCATCTTCGTCGGTGGCGCCAGCGACGGTGGGTTCAGTCATGGGACTCTCCAATCCAGCCCGTGTTCGAGCTGCTCAGCAATTGATCGACCTTCAGCGCGTATTTGCCGTTAGACGTTCCGTAGTGGCATTCGAGCACCGGCACGCCGGCCACCTTGGCCTCGATGCCGGGCTTGAGATCGAGCTCGATGAAGTCGCCCGGCTTGAAGGCGAGCAGTTGCTCGACCGTCGCCGGCGCGTGCCCGAGTTCGGCGATGAGCTCGACCTGCGCGGCCTGGATCTGCGTCTTCATCAGCTTGACCCAGCGCCGGTCGGGCTCGTTCGAGTCGCCCTGGACGCTGGAATAGAGCACGTCGCGGATGGGCTCCAGCGTCGCGTAGGGAATGCAGAAGTGGACCGTGCCGACCGTATCGCCGATCTCGAGCGTGAACGAGGTCGTCACCACCACTTCGCTGGGCGTCGCGATGTTGGCGAACTGCGGCTGCATCTCGGAGCGCTGGTACTCGAGCTGCAGCGGGTAGACGCCGACCCAGGCGTTCGAGTACTCCGTCGTCACCACTTCGACCAGGCGCTGGATGATGCGCTGCTCGGTGGCCGAGAAGTCGCGCCCTTCGATGCGCGTGTGGTACTTGCCGGCGCCGCCGAAGAGGGCGTCGATGACCGCGAACACCAGCGTCGGATCGCACACGATCAGGCCGCTGCCGCGCAGCGGGCGCACGGAGACGATGTTGAAGTTGGTCGGCACCACGATCTCGCGCAGGAAGGCGCTGAACTTCTGCACCTTGATGCTGCCGATCGAGACCTCGGGGCTCTTGCGCAGGAAGTTGAACAGACCGACGCGGATGTTGCGTGCGAAGCGCTCGTTGATGATCTCCATCGTGGGCATGCGCCCGCGGACAATGCGCTCCTGGCTCGCCAGGTCGTAGTTGCGTAGGCCGCCGGTCTGCCCTTCATCCTGCTCTAGCTTCTGGCTCTCGCCGGTGATGCCCTGCAGCAGAGCGTCGACCTCGTCTTGCGAGAGAACGTACTGGTTGCTCATTGGATGATGAAGCTGGCGAAGTGCACGCGCCGCACCGGGTTGTGGACCGCGGGCTTGCGCAGCTTGGCCGGCGTCGCTTTGGCGCCGCTGGCCGCATTGACAGCCGCCGTGCCCTCGGCAGGCGTGTCGGGGTTGATCTCGATGCCCATCGGGCGCACCGCCTCCCGCATGATCTCGGCCGCCAGCGCCTCCTTGCCGGCTCGATCGAGCAGTTCCTGCGAGGTCTTGTGAGCCAGGATCATCAGGATCGAATTGCGGATCGCAGGCATGTACAGCTTCATCTCGTCGGCGAACTTCGTGTCGTCCACCTCGAGCGTCAGGCCGACCTGGGCATAGCGCTCGGCGTCCTTGTCGGCCAGGTTGACCACGAACAGATCGAGCGGGACATAGATCGGCGCCGAATGGTGGCCACTCTTCTCGGCTTCGGCGGTCGCGACGGCGCCGCCCTCCGCTGCGGCCTCTTCCGCGGCTGCAGCGGCCCGCTTCTTCATGACGTAGAACGCCGCGCCGCCGCCGGCCAGCAACAGCACGACCAGCGCGATGGCGACCAGGATGATCACCTTCTTCTTGCCCGTGACGGGCACCGGCGGCGCTTCAGGTGCGGCGGCGGGCGCGGTAGCAGACATGGACGGCATCTCCTTCGGCACGTGGCCTGTGGCATGCGGAAATTATGGAAAGCCAGCCCCCGGCGCGAAGCGGCGATAAGCGGGGCAAAGCGGTGCCGTATCTCGACCGGGGCGCGGTGCTCGCGTGCGGCTATCCAGGCCGGCGCCAGAGGCGGGGATGCGGGCCACCAATGCAAACACGGACCGCGAGGGTCCGTGTTTGCTTCCTGCCTGGCGGAGAGAGCGGGATTCGAACCCGCGGGGGGTTATTAGCCCCCACACGCTTTCCAGGCGTGCGACTTAAACCGCTCATCCATCTCTCCGGAGCCGGAAGTCTAGCTCACGGGATGCAGCGAATGTGCCTTGAGCAGCGTCAGGGCGACGACGTCCAGCGCACGTTCGTGCGTGGCCTCCAGCACCACCGGCGGTGCGACGCCCGCGGCACAAGCTTCCATCCAGCGCAACGCGCACAGGCACCAGCGGTCGCCCGCGTTCAGGCCGCGAAAGCGTTGCTCGTGCCTGGGCGTCGAGAGGTCGTTGCCGCGCGCCTTCGAGTACGCCAGGAACTCGGCCGTCACACGCACGCAGACGACGTGCAGGCCAATATCGTCGTCGCCGGTGTTGCAACAGCCGTCGCGGTAGAAGCCCGTCAGCGGGTCGTAGGAGCAGGGCACGAGCGCGGTGCCGAGGACGTTCAAGGCCATGCGCTACTTCGGGTGCGCGGGCTTCATCAGTGCCATCGCGGTCGCGATCAGCGCCGACACTTCGGTCATGTTGCCGGGCACGATCATCGTGTTGTTCTTCTGCGCGAGCTGCGCATAGGCCTCGACTGCCTTCTCGGCGACCTTGAGCGTCACCGCCTGCTCGCCGCCCGGGGACTGGATCGCTGCTGCGATCTTGCGGATGGCGTCCGCCGTCGCGTCGGCCACCGCGGTGATGGCGGAGGCCTGGCCCTGGGCCTTGTTGATCTCGGCTTGGCGCTCGCCTTCGGAGTTGTTGATGTAGGCCTGGCGCTGCCCTTCGGCGATGTTGATCTGCTCCTGCTTACGCCCTTCCGAGGCCGCGATCAGCGCGCGCTTGCCGCGCTCGGCGGTGATCTGGGCCTGCATCGCGTGCAGGATCTCGTTCGGCGGCGTCAGGTCCTTGATCTCGTAGCGCAGCACCTTCACGCCCCAGTTCAGCGCCGCGTCGTCGAGCGCGTTGACGACGGCGACGTTGATCGCTTCGCGCTCCTCGAAGGTCTTGTCCAGTTCCATGCGGCCGATCACCGAGCGCAGCAGCGTCTGCGCGAGCTGGGTGATCGCGACCACGTAGTTGCTCGAACCGTAGCTCGCGCGCATCGGGTCGGTGACCTGGAAATAGATGATGCCGTCGACATGGAGCTGCGTGTTGTCGCGCGTGATGCAGACCTGGCTCGGAACGTCGAGCGGGATCTCCTTCAGCGAGTGCCGGTAGGCCACGCGATCGACGAACGGGATCAGGAAGCTCAGCCCCGGCGCCAGCGTCGCGTGGTACTTGCCGAGGCGCTCGACGACCCAGGCGTGCTGCTGCGGAACGACCTTGACCGACTTGACGATGAAGATCGCGGCGATGACGAAAACGACGATGGCGATGATTTCCATGGATGAAAGCGTCTCGTAAGGCATTCGAGTTGAAGTGCTAATGGTCGACGAGCAGGCAGTTGCCGTCGAGCGCGCGGATGATGAATTCGCCGGCCGCGGGGACGTCGGCGCCCTGGTAGCGCACGTTCCATTCGGTGCCGCGGTAGGCAACGCGCGCCGTGCCGTCGGCGTTCCATTGCCCGACGTGCAGGCGCGAGCCGATGTCCAGGTTGAGGTCGCGGTTCGGCGCTGCCGGCTCCGGCGCAAGGTCGCGCGCGCGCTTGGCGCGCCAGGCAACGACGGCGCCGCCGCCCACGAGCGCCGCCAGCACGAGCTGGGCCGGCAAGGCCAGACCCGTGTGCGCAGCCAGCGCACCGGCCGCCATGCCCAGCGCCAGCAGCAGCAGATTGAAGGTGCCGACCGCCAGCTCGGCGGCGACGAGCACTCCCGCCGCGACCCACCACCACGTTGCACCGCTCCAGTCCATCAACGTCCTTCACGGGTTGTCATGAGGGGCAGTTTAGGCCAATGCCGCGCCACCCGGAACGGCCCTACACTTCGCGCGTCGTCGGCGCCGGTGCGGCAAGCCGAGAAGGCTCCTAGATGCAGCATTTCAGCTTCCCCATCGTCATCATCGACGAGGACTTCCGTTCCGAGAACACCTCGGGCCTCGGCATTCGCGCGCTCGCCGACGCGATCGTCAAGGAGGGCTTCGAGGTGCTCGGCAACACGAGCTACGGCGACCTGTCGCAGTTTGCGCAGCAGCAAAGCCGCGCCAGCGCTTTCATCCTCTCGATCGACGACGAGGAGTTCACGCCCGGCCCCGAGCTCGACCCGGCGGTGCTGAACCTGCGCAAGTTCATCCAGGAGATCCGGCGCAAGAACACCGACATCCCGATCTACCTCTACGGCGAGACGCGGACCTCGCAGCACATCCCGAACGACATCCTGCGCGAACTGCACGGCTTCATCCACATGTTCGAGGACACGCCGGAGTTCGTCGCCCGGCACATCATTCGCGAGGCCAAGACCTACCTTGATTCGCTCGCGCCGCCGTTCTTCAAGGCTCTCGTCGACTACGCGCACGACGGCTCGTATTCATGGCACTGCCCTGGGCATTCGGGCGGCGTGGCGTTCCTCAAGAGCCCGATTGGGCGCATGTTCCACCAGTTCTTCGGCGAGAACATGCTGCGTGCCGACGTCTGCAACGCGGTCGAGGAGCTCGGCCAGTTGCTCGACCACACCGGGCCGATCGCGGCCAGCGAGCGCAACGCGGCGCGCATCTTCAACGCCGACCACTGTTTCTTCGTGACCAACGGCACCAGCACCTCGAACAAGATCGTCTGGCACCACACGGTGGCCCCGGGCGACGTGGTGGTGGTCGACCGCAACTGCCACAAGTCCATCCTGCACGCGATCGTGATGACCGGCGCCGTGCCGGTGTTCCTGACGCCGACGCGCAACCACCTCGGCATCATCGGCCCGATCCCGAAGAGCGAGTTCGAGCCGGAGACGATCCGGCGCAAGATCGCCGCCAACCCGCTGCTGGCCGGCGTCGACGCGGCAAGCGTGAAGCCTCGAATCCTGACCGTGACGCAGAGCACCTACGACGGCGTGCTCTACAACACCGAGACGATCAAGGGCGTGCTCGACGGCACCATCGACACCCTGCACTTCGACGAGGCCTGGCTGCCGCACGCGGCCTTCCATCCGTTCTACGGCAGCTTCCATTCGATGGGCAAGTACCGCACGCGGCCGAAGGAGGCGATCGTCTATTCGACGCAGTCGACGCACAAGCTGCTGGCCGGCATCAGCCAGGCCTCGCAGGTGCTGGTGCAGGACGCGCAACAGCGCAAGCTCGACCGCCACCTCTTCAACGAGGCCTATCTGATGCACACGTCGACGAGCCCGCAGTACGCGATCATCGCGTCGTGCGACGTTGCCGCGGCGATGATGGAGCCGCCCGGCGGCACGGCGCTGGTGGAAGAGAGCATCAGCGAGGCGCTGGACTTCCGGCGCGCGATGCGCAAGGTCGACAAGGAGTTCGGCAAGGACTGGTGGTTCAAGGTCTGGGGGCCGGACAAGCTCGCCGAGTCGGGCATCGGCAAGCCCGAGGACTGGATGATCAAGGCCGACGCCAAATGGCACGGCTTCGGTTCGCTGGCCGACGGCTTCAACATGCTCGACCCGATCAAGTCGACGCTGGTCACGCCGGGGCTGGACGTGTCGGGCAAGTTCGCCAAGATCGGCATTCCGGCCAGCATCGTCACCAAGTACCTCGCCGAGCACGGCGTGATCGTCGAGAAGACGGGGCTCTACTCGTTCTTCATCATGTTCACGATCGGTATCACCAAGGGCCGCTGGAACACGCTGCTGACCGCGTTGCAGCAGTTCAAGGACGACTACGACAAGAATGCGCCGACCTGGCGCGCGCTGCCCGAGTTCTGCGCCGCCCACCCGCGCTACGAACGGATCGGCCTCGCAGACCTGTGCCAGAGCATCCACGAGACTTATGCGCGCGGCGACATCGCGCGCCTGACGACCGAGATGTACACGTCCGACCTGCAGCCGGCGATGAAGCCGAGCGACGCCTTCTCGCACATCGCCCACCGCACGACCGAGCGGGTGGCGATCGACGAGCTCGAAGGCCGCGTCACGACCTCGCTGCTGACGCCTTATCCGCCGGGCATACCGCTCTTGATCCCGGGCGAGCGCTTCAACCGCCGGATCGTCGACTTCCTGCGCTTCACGCGCGACTTCAACGCGGCGTTTCCCGGGTTCGACACCGACGTGCACGGGCTCGTCGAAGAGGTCGACGCAAACGGCGTGCGGCGCTACTTCGTCGACTGCGTGCGCCAGCCCTGAGCCGGCGAAGGCCGCCGCCCGCTGTGCCCGTTCGCGCCGCTCAGGCCCCGTTCGGCGCGCCGCCCATCACGTGGCTGAAGCCGCCGTCGACGTAGGTGATCTCGGCGGTGATGCCGGCTGCCAGATCGGAGAGTAGGAAGGCAGCCACGTTGCCGACGTCGTGGATCGTCACGTTGCGTCGCAGTGGCGCGTTCTGCTCGAAGATGTCCAGCAGGCGGGTGAAATCCTTGACGCCGGACGCAGCGACAGTCCGGATCGGGCCGGCCGAGATGCCGTTGACGCGGATGCCGCGCGCCCCCAGCCCGACCGCCAGGTAGCGCACGCTGGCTTCGAGCGATGCCTTGGCCAGCCCCATCGTGTTGTAGTGCGGGACGGCGCGCACGCTGCCGAGGTAGGTCAGCGTCAGCAGCGACGCACCGGTGCGCAGGCGCGGCGCGGCGGCCTTGGCCAGGGCCGGGAAGCTGTAGCTCGAGATGTCGTGCGCGATGCGAAAGGCTTCGCGCGAAAGCCCGTCGAGGAACTCGCCGGCGATCGCCTCGCGCGGTGCGTAGCCTATCGAGTGCACCAGCCCGTCGAACTCGGGCCATGCCTCGCCGAGCTGGGCAAACAGGCGCTCGATCTGGCCGTCATCCGACACGTCGCAGTCGAACACGAGCTTGGAGCCGAACTCGGCGGCGTACTCGGTCACGCGTTCCCGGAAGCGTTCGCCCTGATAGCTGAAGGCCAGTTCGGCGCCCTCGCGATGGCAGGCGCGGGCGATGCCGTAGGCGATCGAGCGGTTGGACAGGACACCGGTAATCAGTAGTCGCTTGCCGGCGAGGAATGCCATGACTTCTCCGTTGCATCGAGGGGGTGATGTGTGGCGATTTTGGCATGCGCCGTCCTGGAGGTGACTCATCAGGCCGTCGCGCTGGCAAACGGCGTGTCGCTGCGGGGTGGAGTCGGCCCCCTATTGACACGTCTGGGCCTTGTGTGTAGCCGAACTTGCCGCTAGAATGCGACTTTCGCAAGAAAACTGCATGGGCGGATTCTTCCAGCCCATTTTTTTTGCGCGATCAACATCGCAGGTGTGCCCCTTCGCTGATGGGTACCGCAAGGCAGGCCTGCGAATGAAACTGCAGGAAGCGTCAGCGTAGGAATGAGTTGGCAGACCGTCGTCGAAGGCACCGTGACCGCCCTGGGGTATGAGCTCGTTTCAACCGAGCGTACCCCTGGCGGGCTGCTGCGCGTCTTCATCGACCGCGTGGCGGGCGACCCGCGTGGCGAGTTCATCGTCGTCGAGGACTGCGAGGCCGTCACGCGCCAGCTCCAGCACGTGCTCGAGGTCGAGGATTGCAGCTATCAGCGCCTGGAAGTCTCGTCGCCCGGGCTCGACCGACCTTTGACGAAGGCGGCCGACTTCGTGCGCTTTGCCGGTCAGGGCGTCGCCTTGACCTTGAAGCTCCCGTTCAAAGGGCGCAAGAAGTACAGCGGCACGCTGGTCGCGCTGACGCAAGGCGATGCCAGCGGCTGGCGCCTGCTGCTTGACGACGCGGATGCGGAGCCGCCGAAGAAGAAGGCGGGCAAGGGCAAGGCGGTTGCGGCGGCGGAGCCTGAAATCGACCGCGCGCTCGATTTTCAGTTGGATGAAGTTCGTGAGGCCCGGCTCGTGCCGGTGCTCGATTTCAAGGGACGCCGGTTCCTGCCGGCGGCACCTGCCGCAGCGGGTGTGGATGGAGGTCGTGAACGATGAACCGCGAATTGTTGATGTTGGTCGATGCGATCGCGCGCGAGAAGAGCGTCGAGCGCGAGGTCGTGTTCGGCGCTGTCGAAGCGGCGCTGGCGTCGGCGACCAAGAAGCTGCACGGCGGCGAGGTCGACGTGCGGGTGTCGGTCGATCGCGACACCGGCGTCTACGAGACCTTCCGCCGCTGGCATGTGGTGCCGAGCGAGGCCGGGCTGCAGATTCCTGACGCCGAGGTGCTTCTGTTCGAGGCCCAGGAGCAGATCGAGGACATCGAGGTCGACGACTATATCGAGGAGCCGATCGAATCGGTCACGATCGGCCGCATCGGCGCGCAGGCGGCCAAGCAGGTCATCCTGCAGAAGATCCGCGATGCCGAGCGCGAGCAGTTGCTGACCGATTTCCTCTCGCGCGGCGACAAGGTCTTCGTCGGCACCGTCAAGCGGCTCGACAAGGGCGACGTGATCGTCGAGTCCGGCCGCGTCGAAGGGCGCCTGCGGCGCGGCGAGATGATTCCGAAGGAAAACCTGCGCACGGGCGACCGCGTGCGGGCCTTCATCCTCGAGGTCGACCCGACCCTGCGCGGGCCGCAGATCATCCTCTCGCGCAGCGCGCCGGGCTTCATGATCGAGCTGTTCGCGCTCGAAGTGCCCGAGATCGAGCAGGGCCTGCTCGAGATCAAGAGCTGCGCCCGTGACCCGGGTTCGCGGGCCAAGATCGCCGTCGTCTCGCACGACCGCCGTGTCGACCCGATCGGCACCTGCGTCGGCGTGCGCGGCTCGCGCGTCAATGCGGTCACCAACGAGCTCGCCGGCGAGCGGGTGGACATCGTGCTGTGGTCGGAAGACCCGGCGCAGTTCGTGATCGGCGCGCTCGCGCCGGCCAACGTGCAGTCCATCGTCGTCGACGAGGAACGCCACGCGATGGACGTCGTCGTCGACGAAGAGAACCTCGCGATTGCGATCGGCCGCGGCGGCCAGAACGTTCGCCTGGCTTCCGAGATGACCGGCTGGCGCATCAACATCATGAGCGCCGAGGAGTCGCAGGCCAAGCAGTCCGAGGAGACCGAAAGCCTGCGCAAGCTTTTCGTCGACAAGCTCGACGTCGACGCCGAGGTGGCCGACATCCTGATTGCCGAAGGCTTCACCAGCCTGGAAGAGGTGGCCTACGTGCCGATGCAGGAGATGCTCGAGATCGAGAGCTTCGACGAAGACACCGTGAGCGAGCTGCGCACGCGGGCCAAGGACGCGCTGCTGACGATGGAGATCGTGCGCGAGGAGAAGGTCGAGGACGTGTCGCAGGACCTGCGCGACCTCGAAGGCGTGACCGCCGAGTTGATTGCCCGCCTCTCCGACGGCGGCATCCACACACGCGACGACCTGGCCGACCTCGCGGTCGACGAATTGACCGAGATCTCGGGCGTCGGCGAAGAGCAGGCCAAGACACTGATCATGAAGGCGCGCGAGCACTGGTTCACCACCTGAAGCCCGCACAGCGCCTCATAGCAAGCACCCAGCAAGGAACGCAACAATGGCCGTGACCACCGTCGCCCAGTTCGCCGCAGAGCTCAACCGCCCCGCTGCGGCGCTGCTCGAGCAGCTCCAGTCGGCCGGCGTGGCGAAGGCGTCGACCGACGACGCGCTGACCGACGCCGACAAGGAGCGTCTGCTCGATCACCTGCGCTCCGCGCACGGCACGGGCACGGCCGAGCGCCGCAAGATCACGCTCACGCGCAAGTCGACGAGCGAGATCAAGCAGGCCGATTCCAGCGGCAAGGCGCGCACGATCCAGGTCGAGGTGCGCAAGAAGCGCACCTTCATCAAGCGCGACGACACCGTCGCCGAGCCCGCACCCGAACAGGCCGAACTGCAGCGGCGCGAGGACGAGGCCAAGGCAGAGGCTGAATTGCTGCGCAAGCAGGAGGAGGACCTTGCACAGGCCCGCCGCATGCGTGAGGAGCAGGAACGCGTCGAGCGCGAGGCCGCCGAACAGCGGGCGCGTGAGGCTGCCGAGCAGGCCGCAGCGAAGGCTGCAGCCGAAGCTGCCGCTGCTGCCTTGGCTGCGGCGACGGCGCCGCGCAAGACCGCGGCCGAGAAGGCCGCCGAGAAGGCCGCTGCCACCGCCGCTGCTGCTGCTGCGGCCGCCGAGCCTGCGCCTACCCCGGTCGAGCCGGCCAAGCCCGCGCTGCGCGTGATCAAGGCAGCCGACGTGGTCGACGAGGAAAAGCAGCATCTGGCCGATCTGGCCAAACGCCGCAAGACGGCCGAGGACGAAGCCTCGGCGATCCGCGCGATGATGAATGCGCCCAAGCGGGTGCTGGTTCCGCACAAAGTGCCGGAGGCGCCCAAGCCCGCCGCGGTCGAGATCAAGGGCACGATCCACAAGAAGGTCGGGGCGGCAGGCGCCGCGCCGGCTGCGCCCGGCGCGGTCAAGCCGGGCGAGAAGAAGTCGCTCAAGTCCGAGAAATTGTCCTCGAGCTGGGCCGACGATGCCGCCAAACGGCGTGGGCTAAAGACCCTGAACAGCGGCGGCGGTTCCCGTCCGGGCTGGCGCGCTCCTCGCGGCGGTCGCCGCGGCGAGCGCAACGATGGCGGCCCGGTGTTCCAGGCCCCGGTCGAGCAGCAGGTGCAGGAGGTGCACGTGCCCGAGACGATCAGCGTCGCCGACCTCGCTCACAAGATGTCGGTCAAGGCATCCGAGGTCATCAAGCAGTTGATGAAGCTTGGCCAGATGGTCACCATCAACCAGCAGCTCGATCAGGAAACGGCCATGATCCTCGTCGAGGAAATGGGCCACAAGGCATTCGCCGCCAAGCTCGACGACCCCGAAGCCTTCCTCGAGGCCGGCGAGGACGAGCATGAGAGCGAAGAGCTGCCGCGCGCGCCGGTCGTGACCGTGATGGGCCACGTCGACCACGGCAAGACCTCGCTGCTCGACTACATCCGCACCGCGCGTGTGGCGGCCGGCGAGGCCGGTGGCATCACACAGCACATCGGTGCGTACCACGTGGACACGCCGCGCGGCATGATCACCTTCATCGACACCCCGGGCCATGCCGCGTTCACCGCGATGCGGGCGCGCGGCGCGAAGGCGACCGACATCGTGATCCTGGTCGTCGCCGCCGACGACGGCGTGATGCCGCAGACGAAGGAGGCCATCGCCCACTCGAAGGCGGCTGGCGTCCCGATCGTCGTCGCGATGAACAAGATGGACAAGCCCGAGGCCAACATCGAGCGCCTGAAGTCCGAGCTCGTCGCCGAAGGCGTGGTGCCCGAGGACTTCGGTGGCGATTCGCCATTCGTGCCCGTGTCTGCGAAGACCGGCCTCGGCATCGACCAGTTGCTCGAACAGGTGCTGCTGCAGGCCGAAGTGCTGGAACTCAAGGCACAGGCCGATGCACCCGCCAAGGGTCTGGTGATCGAAGCCCAGCTCGACAAGGGGCGCGGCCCGGTGGCGACGGTGCTCGTGCAATCGGGCACCTTGAAGCGCGGCGACGTCGTGCTTGCCGGTTCGAGCTACGGCCGCGTGCGCGCGATGCTCGACGAAAACGGCAAGGCCTGCACCGAGGCCGGGCCGTCGATCCCGGTCGAGATCCAGGGCCTGACCGAGGTGCCGCGGGCGGGCGACGAATTCATGGTCCTCGCCGACGAGCGGCGTGCGCGCGAGATCGCCACCTTCCGCCAGGGCCGCTATCGCGACGTCAAGCTCAACAAGCAGCAGGCCGCCAAGCTGGAGAACATGTTCGATGCCGTGGGCAGCACCTTGCAGACGCTGCCGCTGATCGTCAAGGCCGACGTGCAGGGCTCGCAGGAGGCACTGGCGCAGGCACTGGCCAAGCTTTCCACCGACGAGATCAAGGTGCAGATCGTGCACGGCGCGGTGGGCGGCATCAGCGAGAGCGACATCAACCTCGCGATCGCCTCCAAGGCGGTGATCATCGGCTTCAACACCCGTGCCGACGCCGGCGCGAGGAAGCTGGCCGAGAGCAACGGCGTCGACATCCGCTACTACAACATCATCTACGACGCGGTCGACGACGTGAAGGCGGCGATGACGGGCATGCTGGCGCCCGAGCAGCGCGAGGAGATCATCGGCAACGCCGAGATCCGCTCGGTGTTCGTCGCCTCCAAGATCGGCACCGTGGCCGGCTGCATGGTCACCGCGGGCGTCGTCAACCGCAGCGCGCGCTTCCGTCTGCTGCGCGACAACGTGGTCGTCTACACGGGCGAGATCGAGTCGCTCAAGCGCATGAAGGACGACGTGCGCGAAGTCAAGGAAGGCTTCGAGTGCGGTATCAAGCTGAAGAACTACAACGACATCGCCGAGGGCGACCAACTGGAGTTCTTCGAGGTCAAGGAAGTGGCACGAACGCTGTAAGGCGGATTTGCTCTCGACCGCAAACCCCGCCTTCTTCGCACGAAGGCGGGGTTTGTACTTTGAGGGACGGAACAGCAACCATGCGACACAAACGAAGCATCCCCAACCGCGGCTTTCGCGTTGCCGACCAGATCCAGCGTGACGTGGCCGAGCTGATCCGCGATCTCAAGGACCCGCGCATCGGCATGGTCACGCTCAACGCCGTCGAGGTGACGCCGGACTACGCGCACGCGAAGATCCTGTTCTCGGTGCTGGTCGGCGACGCGACGGAGTGCGAGACCGCGCTCAACGAAGCCGCCGGCTACCTGCGCAACGGCCTCTTCAAGCGCCTGCAGATCCACACCGTGCCGACGCTGCATTTCCTGTTCGACCGCACGACCGAGCGCGCCGCCGAATTGAGCGCCTTGATCCAGCAGGCCAACGCCACGCGGGCGAAGGAAGACGATGAGTAGCGAATTGATGCGATCGACCCTCACCCCCCGCCCTCTCCCGCAAGCGGGAGAGGGAGCCGGTCGCACTCGATTGCCCCCTCTCCCGCTAGCGGGAGAGGGTCGGGGTGAGGGCTGTCGCCAATCACCACTGACCCCGTGAGAGCCGATCGCCCCCGCATCCTTCGCCGCCCGGTGCACGGCGTGCTGCTGCTCGACAAGCCGCTCGGCCTGTCGAGCAACGACGCGCTGCAGAAAGTGAAGTGGCTTTACCGCGCCGAGAAGGCCGGCCACACCGGCACGCTCGACCCGCTGGCGACCGGCCTCCTGCCGCTGTGCTTCGGCGCGGCGACCAAGTTCTCGCAGCTGAGTCTCGAGGCCGACAAGTCCTATCGGGCGGCGCTCAAGCTCGGTGCGACGACGAGCACCGGCGACGCCGAGGGCGACGTGCTGCGCGAGCGCGAGGTTGGCGTGACGCGTGAACAAATCGTCGCTGCCTGCGCAAGCTTCGTCGGGCCGATCGCGCAGGTTCCGCCGATGCACTCGGCCCTCAAGCACGAGGGCAGGGCGCTGTACGACTATGCACGTGCCGGCGTCGAGGTCGAACGCGCGCCGCGAGAAGTGACGATCCACGCCATCGATATCGTCGAGTGGCAGCGCGACACGCTCATCCTCGATGTGCGCTGCAGCAAGGGCACCTACATCCGCACACTGGCCGAGGATATCGGCGAAGCACTGGGCTGCGGTGCTCATCTTTCCGCGCTGCGCCGCACCGCCAGCGGCGCACTCCGGGTCGCCGATTCGCACACGCTGGAGAGCCTGGCCGCGCTGGACGAGGCCGGGCGTGACGCGCTTGTGCTGCCCGCTGACACGCTACTGTCGGGGTGCCCCGAAGTCCGCCTCGACGACAACGACGCGGGGCGCTTCCTGAGCGGCCTGCGGCGGCGACTGAACGCGAGCGACGCGCCTTGCGTTCGCGTCTATGGGCCGGCGTCGAAGGCGCCGCCGGACGGCAGCGAGCGCCGCGCCTTCCTCGGCAGCGGCCACATTCAAGCCAGTGAACTGATTCCCACCCGATTGCTGAGTCCGCTGGAGGTGCAAGGCCTCCTTGATGCTCCAGCGAGAACCTGAGACTCTTCGAGAATGCACAAGCAAATCCGCAACATCGCCATCATCGCCCACGTCGACCATGGCAAGACGACGCTGGTCGACCAGTTGCTGCGCCAGAGCGGCACCTTCCGCGAGAACGAGAAGGTGACCGAGCGCGTGATGGACAGCAACGACATCGAGCGCGAGCGCGGCATCACCATCCTCGCCAAGAACTGCGCCGTCGAGTGGAAGGGCACTCACATCAACATCGTCGACACCCCCGGCCACGCCGACTTCGGCGGCGAGGTCGAGCGCGTGCTGTCGATGGTCGACAGCGTGCTGCTGCTCGTCGACGCCGTCGAGGGCCCGATGCCGCAGACGCGCTTCGTGACCAAGAAGGCGCTCGCGCTGGGCCTCAAGCCGATCGTCGTCGTCAACAAGGTCGACCGCCCCGGCGCACGCCCGGACTACGTGATCACCGCCACCTTCGACCTCTTCGACAAGCTCGGCGCGAGCGAGGAGCAGCTCGACTTCCCGATCATCTTCGCCTCCGGCCTGAACGGCTGGGCGAGCCTGACGCAAGGCGAGGTCGGCGCCGACCTCGGACCCTTGTTCGACGCCATCCTGCAGCACGTCCCTGCGCACGAGGGCAGCCCGGACGATCCGCTGCAACTGCAGATCTGCTCGCTCGACTATTCGACCTACGTCGGCCGCATCGGCATCGGCCGCATCAACCAGGGCACCTTGAAGCCGATGCAGGAGGTGGCGCTCTACAGCGGCCCCGACGGGGCGCCGATCCGCGCCCGCGTCAACCAGGTGCTGACCTTCGAAGGCCTGGAGCGGCGCCAGACCGACGCCGCCGGGCCGGGCGACATCGTGCTCGTCAACGGCATCGAGGGCATCGGCATCGGCGTCACGCTGACCAGCCTCGAAGAGCCGCTACCGCTGCCGATGTTGCTCGTCGACGAGCCGACGCTGACGATGAACTTCTGCGTCAACAACTCGCCGCTCGCCGGGCGCGAGGGCAAGTTCGTGACCAGCCGGCAGATCCGCGACCGGCTGGAGCGCGAGCTGCAGAGCAACGTCGCGCTCAAGGTTCGCGACACCGACGAAGACGGCATCTTCGAAGTCTCGGGCCGCGGCGAACTGCACCTGACCATCCTGCTCGAGAACATGCGCCGCGAAGGCTTCGAGCTCGCGGTCTCCAAGCCGCGCGTCGTCTTCAAGGAAGAGGACGGCGTGCGCATGGAGCCGATCGAGATGGTCACCGCCGACGTCGAAGAGCAGCACCAGGGCGGCGTGATGCAGGCGCTCGGCCTGCGCCGGGCCGATCTCGTCAACATGGAGCCCGACGGCCGTGGCCGCGTGCGGCTCGAATACCGCATTCCGGCCCGTGGGCTGATCGGCTTTCAGAACGAGTTCCTGAACCTGACCCGCGGCACCGGCCTCATCAGCAACATCTTCGACGGCTACGAGGCCTACAAGGGCGAGATCGCCGGGCGCAAGAACGGCGTGCTGATCAGCCAAGACGATGGCGAGGCGGTGACGTACTCGCTCGGCAAGCTCGATGACCGCGGGCGCATGTTCGTCAGCGCGGGCGACCCGCTCTACGAAGGCATGATCATCGGCATCCACAGCCGCGACAACGACCTCGTCGTCAACGCGGTGCGCGGCAAGCAGCTCACGAACTTCCGCGTCTCGGGCAAGGAAGATGCGATCAAGATCACGCCGCCGATCCAGCTCACGCTCGAGTACGCGGTCGAGTTCATCGAGGAAGACGAGCTGGTCGAGATCACGCCGAAGTCGATCCGGCTGCGCAAGCGATTCTTGCGGGAACATGACCGCAAGCGCGCTGCGCGCGCTTTCGATCCTGCCTGAGCGGCCTTGACCCTGGGCACCCCCTGCCCCCGCCGAGCGGGGGTTCCAGATTGAACGACGCCCGGGCCGCTGCGCGGCCCTCTGAATTCCGATGACGCATCGCAAGGCTGTGGCGCTGATGATCCTGGTGACGCTGCTATGGAGCAGCGCCGGCGTCGTCACGCGTCACCTCGAGGCGGCGCGCAGCTTCGAGGTGACGTTCTGGCGCAGCGCGTTCAACGCCGCCGCGCTGATCGTCGCGTTGAGCGTGCTGCGCGGGCGTGCGCTGTGGGTCGGCATCGCCAAGGCGCCATGGCCGGTTTGGGCTTCGAGCGTGTGCTGGTCGGTGATGTACACCGCGTTCATGGTCGCGATCACATTGACCTCGGTCGCCAACGTGCTGGTCACGATGTCCATCGGGCCGCTGCTCACGGCCTTGCTCGCGCGCATCGTTCTCGGCCACCGCCTGCTGCCGCGCACTTGGGCGGCGATCGGCGTCGCCGGCATCGGCATCGCGTGGATGTTCTGGCGCGAAGCGCAGGCCTCGGCGCCAGGGCAACTCCTGGGCATCGTCGTTGCGCTCGGGGTGCCGGTCTCGGCGGCGATCAACTGGACGCTGTTGCAGCGCAGCCAGCATGGCGAATCGGCTGCCGACGACGACGAAGGCATGCTCAGTGCAGTGCTGATCGGCGCGTTGATCTCGATGGCCGTGATGCTGCCGCTGTCGCTGCCGTTCCAGGCCTCGGTACACGACCTGTCGCTGCTCGCGCTGCTCGGTGTGTTCCAGCTCGCTGTGCCCTGCCTGCTGGTCGTGCATCTGGCCCGCGTCCTGCCCGGCCCGGAGATCTCGCTGCTCGGCCTGCTGGAGGTGATGTTCGGCGTCACCTGGGCCTGGCTGTTCGCCGGCGAGCAGCCGAGCGCCGCGACGCTCAGCGGTGGCGCCCTCGTCATCGCTGCGCTGGTCGTGAACCAGGCATTGGCGCTGCGAGCCGCGCCGGTACGTTACTCGACCTGAAGCGATACGCCTATGAAAGTCTCTGCCAACGGTGTCCAACTCGAAGTCGAAGATCACGGCTCGAAAGGCGGTGAGCCGCTGCTGCTGATCATGGGCCTCGGCATGCAACTCATCGCCTGGCCAGATGATCTGGTGCAGCAGTTTGTCGCTCGCGGATATCGGGTGATCCGGTTCGACAACCGCGACAGCGGCTTGTCGCAGGGCTTCGAAGCACTCGGCGCGCCCAATCTCGCGCTGGCCGGGATTCGGCACATGCTCGGCTTCCCGGTGCGCCCGCCGTACACGCTGGCCGACATGGCCGACGACAGCCTTGGCCTGCTGGATGCGCTGGGCATTGCATCGGCGCATGTCTGCGGCGCGTCGATGGGCGGCATGATCGCCCAGCACATCGTCGTGCGCCGGCCTGAGCGCGTGCGCAGCCTGACGCTGATGATGACCCACAGCGGCGCGCGCAGCCTGCCCCAGCCCTCGCTTCGCGTGCGCCAGGCGATGATGTCGCGGCCGCACGACCCGCGCGACATCGACGGCCTGCTGGCCTATTACCGCAAGCTCTATGCGCTGATCGGCAGCCCGGCGTTCCGCCCGAGCGGCGAAGCGATGGACGTGCGCTTGCGCATGTCGCTGGCCCGTGCTTATCGCCCGGACGGCATGGCGCGCCAGTTGACGGCCATCATGGCCGACGGGGATCGCTCGCCGCTCCTGGCGCGCGTCAAGGCGCCGACGCAGGTGATCCACGGCGCCGCCGACCCACTGGTGCCGGTGGCCGCCGGGCACGACCTCGTGCGCAAGATTCCCGGCGCGCGCATCGACGTCGTCGACGGCATGGGGCACGACCTGCCGCTCGAACTCTGGCCACGCTTCGTCGCCGACGTTGCCGAGCTGGCCGGCCGGGCGCGACCGGCCTGAGCCGCGTCAGGCCGTCGCCTCGGCAATGCTGCCGTGGCGAGTAGGCCGTTGCCGCTGGCGGGCTAGAAAGGACGCATCATGGCGATCGGCCAAAATGCGCGCATGGATGCTGCCGTGACCGTCGATTCGCGCTGGCGCCTGTCGGTGGCGCCGATGCTCGACTGGACCGACCGCCATTGCCGGGCCTTCCATCGCCTGCTGACGGTGCGCACGCGGCTCTACACCGAGATGGTCACGACCGGCGCACTGCTGCACGGCGATGTGGCGCGCCATCTGGCCCTCGACTCAGTGGAACACCCAGTGGCCTTGCAACTCGGCGGCAGCGAGGCGGCTGACCTCGCGGCCTGCACCGGGCTGGCGCGGCAATGGGGCTACGACGAGGTCAACCTCAACTGCGGCTGCCCGAGCGAGCGCGTTCAGCGCGGCGCGTTCGGTGCCTGCCTGATGGCCGAGCCGATGCTCGTGGCCGACTGCGTGAAGGCGATGAACGACTCCGCTGGCGGTTTGCCGGTCACGGTCAAGCACCGCATCGGCATCGACACGCAGGAGAACTACGAGTTCGTGCGCGACTTCGTCGGCGCCGTGGCCGAGGCCGGCTGCTCGGCGTTCATCGTCCATGCGCGCAACGCCTGGCTCAAGGGCCTGAGCCCGAAGGAAAACCGCGACGTGCCGCCGCTGCGTTACGAGTTCGCCTATTGCCTCAAGCGCGATTTTCCGGCGCTGACTATCGTGCTTAATGGCGGCATTGCCGGCGACGCGGCGATCGCCGATCACCTCCTGCAGGTCGACGGCGTGATGCTGGGGCGCCATGCGTATCACGAGCCATGGTCGATGGCGCGGTGGGATAGTGCGTTCTTTGACGCGCCAGGCATGGCCGCGTCGCGCGAGCAGGTGGAGGCGCGCTGGGTGGCCTACCTCGAGGCGCTGCATGCACGAGGCACGCCGTGGCCGCACGCGATGCGCCATGCCCTCGGCCTGTGGAACGGCACGCCCGGAGCGCGCCGGTGGCGGCAGGTGTGGTCGGACCACCGCATGCGCAGCGAGCCGCCGGAGCAAGTGGCACGACGTGCGACAGCGGCACGGCTGTCGGCGGCCGGGATCGCCGGACGGGGCTGAGGCTTAATCCCTCACTCGGGCCGCGTGGCCAGAACGACCCCGGCGAGCGCGAGCGCGAAGGCCGTCGTGTGCAGGGTGCCGAACGGTTCGCCGAGGACCAGCACGCCGACGGCCGCGGCGCTGATCGGCAGCATCACCGTGAACACGCCGGCCGAGGCGGCGGGTACGTGCCGCAGGCCCGTCATCCACAGCCACACCGTGACCATGCTCGCTGCCAGCGCGTAAAAGAGCAGCAGAGCCCACCCGTCCGGCGACACGGAGGCGAAGTCGAACGACCGCGCCGCCCAAGCACCGAGCGGCGTGACCAGCACCAGGCCCCAGAGGTTGACGAGGGCGCTGATCCGCTTGGGCGACACCGCAGCCGTGAGCTGCTTGCCGATGACCACGTAACTCGCCTCGCACAGCACGGCAGCCAGCAGCAGCACGTTGCCCAGCCAAGGCGCCGCGGCGTGGTCGGTCCCGGTCTGAGTTCTGCCACGGGTGAGCGCGAGCAGGGCAATCCCCGTCATGGCGCAGGCGATGCCGGCCGCCACACGGGGGTTGATGCGCTCGCGCAAAAACACGCGCGAGAGAAGTGCCACCGCTGCCGGGATCGCGGCCAGGATGACGCCGGCCGCAACAGCGGACGTGAGCGCGACGCCGAATAGCATGCAGATCGAGAACAGGAAATTGCCGAGGAAGCTCTCCCAGAAGAGCAGGCGCTGGTCGCGTCGCGAAAGCGGAGCCTCGCGCGGCCCGCGCCGGAGCCATCCCAACATGGCCAGCGCCGCGATCCCGAAGCGCAGCCAGGCGAGAAGGAAGACCGGGAATGCAGCGACCAGCAGCTTGGAAAGGCCGACATAGGTTCCGACCAGCGACATGCTTGCAGCCAGGCAGAGGTAGGCCCACCATGGCGCAGGCGCGGGTCGAGTCAGGAGCATGCCGCGATGATGCACGAAGCGATGCAACGCGAGCGTTCTGACATCGCACGATGCGACGCGCTGGCAGTGTCCGACCGGGCCACGTGGCAAGCCACTGGCCGCGCAAGGCTCAGCGAAGCACGCGGCCCTTGTCGTCCATGATCGTCAGTTCGACGAAGCTCGATGCCTGCCGCCGGGCCGGCTGCATGTTGAGCCCGAAGCCGCCCAGATCCAGCGTTCCCAGGCCGAGCATGGCGTCCATGAAGCGCGCGCGCGTCAGGTTGGCACCGCAGCGGCGCAGCGCTTCGACGGTCATCGCGCCGACCAGCCATCCTTCCAGGCTGGTGTGGTCTGGCGCGGTGGTGCCGAGGGCAGCGCGATAGTCGTTCACGACCGCGCGCGTGGTGCCGAATGGCCACGGCACGACCTGCGACACGACCACGCCGCGCACCATTTCGGCGAGCAGCTTGGCGATCCCGGCCGCGCTGCCCAGGCTGGTGGCATAAAAGCTACCCTTGAAGCCACCCGCGCGTGCCTCGCGTATGGCTTGGGCCGCCGTCGCGTGTGCGGTGAGGAAGACGATCACATCCGGTTGCTTGGCGAGCAGCTTGGCCACCGCGGCCTTGATGTCGCGGAAGTTCAAGGTCACGTTGATCGTCGAGTTGCGTTCGGTCTCGGCTTCGGCCACGAGCTGAATGTGTTCCGATGCCAGCGCCGTGCGCAGTGATTCGAGCAGGCCACGTCCGTCGCTGTCGCTTTGCACCAGGGTTGCCACCTTGCGCACGGACATGATGCTCATCTGCCTGACCAGGGCGCCGACCTCCGCTGCATGCGAGGGCCGGAAATTGATGACGTTGCGCTGCGTCGGACCGCGAAAGACTTCGGCGCCCGACAGCGGTGCGATGAAGGGCACACCCGCCGCTTGCGGGACGGCCAGCGAGCGCAGCGCCATTTCGGCGCCCACGTAGCCGATGAGCGCGAACGCCTTGTCCGAGGTGATCAGGTCCGCGGTGTTGAAGGCCGCCGTCTCGGCCTCGTACTGATCGTCGTAGGTGACCAGGTCGATGCGCCGGCCATTCACGCCACCACTCGCATTGGCAGCGTCCAAGCGCAGCTTGAGCCCGCGCGTGTACTCGATCCCGAAATGCTGCCCCGGACCCGAGATCGGAGCCGACTGGCCGACGACGATGGTGTTGCCGTCGCCCTCGGAGCGGCCCGGCGCCTGCCCCTGCGCAACCCAAGGCGCGGCTGCCGCCAAGCCGAGCAGATGGCGGCGCTTCATCGCACTGCCCAGCGAATTCGAACGGGTTCAGAACGCGGTCGCATAGCGCTGCATTTCCCAATCGCTGACGTGGTTCGAATACGTGATCCATTCGGCACGCTTGGCGCCGATGAACTGCTCGCACAGTGCATCGCCGAGCGCTGCTTGCAAGACGGTGTCGGCGTCGAGCGCGCACACGGCCTCGAAGAGGTTGCTCGGCAGCGACGTGATGCCGCGATCGCCGCGCTCCGCCGGCGTGCTGTCGAACAGGTCGCTCGTACATGCTGCTCCGGGGTCGAGCTGTCTGTCGATGCCGTCGAGCCCGGCGGCGATCAGTGCCGCGGTGGCGAGGTAGGGGTTGGCGCTCGCGTCGGGCAGGCGCCACTCAAAGCGGTCGGAAAGCGTACGCACGAGCGCGGTGCGGTTGTTCGGGCCGTGTGCAATATAGGCCGGCGCCCAGGTCGTTCCGGATAGGCTGTTGCCGACGGTCAGGCGCTTGTACGAGTTGACGGTCGGCGCCGCCAGCGCACACAGCGCCGTGCTGTGTTGCAGGACGCCTGCAATGAAGTGCCGCGCGAGTGGCGACAAGCCGCGCGAGGCGTTGCCGCCCGGGTCGCGAAACAGACAACGCATGTTGTCGCCCGCACCCTCCCACAGCGAAACGTGGAAGTGCATGCCACTGCCCGGCTGGTCGGAAAACGGCTTGGGCATCATCGAAAACTGCATGCCGTGGCGCTCCGCCAGCGTGTGCGCGGCGAGCTTGAACAGCATCACGTTGTCGGCACTGGCCAGCGCGTCGGCGTGCTCGAAGTTGATCTCGTACTGCCCGTTCGCGTCTTCGTGGTCGACCTGCAGGACGTCGAGCCCGCAGGCAATCAGGCCGGCGCTGAGTTGAGACAGGAACTCGCTCTGGCGCGGCAGGCTGCGCAGGTCGTAGGACGGCTTGGCGAGGCGGTCGTCCGCGTCCGCGGGCTCGAAGCCGTGCGCCGTGCGGCGCAGCAGGAAAAACTCGGGCTCGATGCCGGTGTGCAGCGTCCAGCCTCGGTCGGCGAGGCGCCCGACCTGGCGCCGCAGCACTTGGCGCGGGCAGGCGTCGAAGGGCTCGCCGGCAACGAAGCCGTCGCAAACGATGCGCGCGTAGCCCGGCATCCAGGGCAGGGCGCGCGCCGTGCTGGCCAGGCCGCGGCCGTAGTACTCGGATCGCGGGCCCATGCGCGGCAGACCCGTGCCCGCGATCGACGGGCCTGAAAATCCGACGCCCTCGGTCAAGAGGTCATCAAGGTGCGCCAGCGGCACCCACTTGCCCTTGGCAACGCCGTGGATGTCGGTGAACTGCGCGATCAGCGTGTGCACGCCTTGTGCGCCCAGCGCCTCCTTGATGTTCTTCACTGGCGGGCCGCGGCGCGCAGCGAGGTCTGCAGGACGTCGATCGCTTCGGCGAACACGCTGTCCGAGATCGTCAGCGGGAACAGGAAGCGCACGACGTTGGCATTGACGCCGCAGGAGAGCAGGATCAGCCCGCGCTGCAGCGCCTCGGCCTGCACGCGCTTGGTCATCTCGGGGTCGGGCTCGCCGGTGCCGGCGCGGTTGAATTCGACCGCCACCATCGCCCCCAGGCCGCGGATGTCGGCGATCTGCGGTACTTCAGCGCGCAGGTTCTCGAGCACGGCCTTGAGCTTGTCGCCCAAGGCCTGGCCGCGTGCGGGCAGCTTCTCGCCCTGCATAACGTCGATCACGGCGTGGGCGGCGGCAATCGCCATCGGGTTGCCGGCGTAAGTTCCGCCCAGGCCGCCGGGCGCGGGTGCATCCATGATCTCGGCCTTGCCTGTCACCGCGGATAGCGGCATGCCGGCCGCCAGCGATTTGGCGATGCACATCAGGTCGGGGACGATGCCGAACCGTTCCTCGAAGTGCTCCATCGCGAACATCCGGCCCGTGCGGCCAAAGCCGGTCTGGATCTCGTCGGCGATGAGCACGATGCCGTGCTCGTCGCACAATTCGCGCAGCCACTTCACGGCCTCGGCCTGGATGACGTTGAAGCCGCCTTCGCCCTGGATCGGCTCGAACACGACGGCGGCGACGCGGCTCGGCTCGATCTCGGACTTGAAGATGTGCTGCACGGCCTTCTTGGTGTCGTCCAGGCTCGCGCCCTGGCTCGGGAAGGGTGGGTGGTAGATCTCGGGCGGGAAGGGCCCGAAGCCGGCCTTGTAGGGCTGGACCTTGCCGGTCAGCGAGACCGCGAACAGGCTGCGACCGTGGAAGGCACCGCTGAACGCGATCACGCCCGAGCGCTTGGTGTAGTAGCGGGCGATCTTGATCGCGTTCTCGATTGCCTCGGCGCCGGTGGAGAAGAGGGCGGTCTTCTTCGCGTGCCTGCCCGGCGTCATCGCGTTGAGTTTCTCGGCCAGCGCGATGTAGCCTTCGTAGGGCACAACCTGGTAGCAGGTGTGCGTGAAGCGCTGCAACTGCGCTTCGATGGCAGCGACGATCTTCGGATGGCGATGACCGGTGTTCATCACCGCGATGCCGCCGGCGAAGTCGATGTAGCGCCGGCCTTCGACGTCCCACAGCTCGGCGTTCTCGGCGCGGTCGGCGAAGAAGCTTGCCATCACGCCGACGCCACGCGGCGTCGCCGCGGCCTTGCGGATCATCAGTTGTTCGTTGAGGGATTCGTTCATTGCGCTCTCCGTTTACTGGCCATCGATGCGGATCCAGGTCGTCTTGAGTTCGGTGTACTTGTCGAAGGCGTGCAACGACTTGTCGCGCCCGTTGCCGCTCTGCTTGAAGCCGCCGAAGGGCACGGTCATGTCGTCCTCATCGTACTGGTTCACATGCACGGTGCCCGCGTGCAGCGCGCGCGCGACGCGGTGGGCGCGGTCGATGTTGTGGCTCCAGACGCTGGCCTGCAGGCCGTAGGTCGAGTCGTTGGCCATCGCGACGGCTTCGTCCTCGGTCTTGAAGCGAATCACGCTCATCACCGGGCCGAAGATCTCCTCGCGCGCGATCTTCATCTGGTTGGTGACGCCCTCGAACACCGTCGGCTCGACGAAGAAGCCGCCGGTCTCGGCGCGAACCTGCTTGCCGCCGGTGAGCATGCGAGCGCCTTCGCGGTGCCCGGCGTCGATGTAGCCGAGAACGGTCTGCAATTGCACCGCGTCGACGATCGCGCCCATCGCGGCCTTGCCCGACAGCGGGTCGCCCGGCTGGTACTTGGGGGCCTCGGCGGCAACCACCGCGAGGAACTCGTCGGCCACGCTCTCGTGCACGAACACGCGCGAAGGTGCGTTGCAACTCTCGCCCTGGTTGAAGAACATGCTGCCGGCAACGGTCTTGGCGGCGCGCGCGATGTCCGCATAGTCCTCGAACACGACGAACGCCGACTTGCCGCCGAGTTCGTTGTAGACGCGCTTCAAGTTGCTGCGCCCGGCGTACTCAAGCATCTTGCGACCGACGCGTGTGCTGCCGGTGAAGCCGATGGCGTCGACGTCCATGTGCAGCGCAAGCGCTTCGCCGGCCTCGTGGCCGTAGCCGGGGACGACGTTGAACACGCCCTCGGGCAGGCCGGCCTCGACGGCGATCTCGGCCAGGCGCAGCGCCGTCAGGGGCGACTTCTCGCTCGGCTTCAGGACGACGCTGTTGCCTGCGGCGAGCGCCGGCCCGAGCTTCCACCCGGCCATGATCATCGGGTAGTTCCAGGGCACGACGGCGCCGATCACGCCCATCGGCTCGCGCGTGATCAGCGCCAGCGCAGTGTGCGCGGTGGGCGCGATCTCGTCGTAGATTTTGTCGACGGCTTCGGCATACCAGGCGATCGTGCGCGCAACGGCGCCGACGTCGACGGCGAGGCTGTACTGGATGGGCTTGCCCATGTCCAGCGTCTCGAGGAGAGCGAGTTCATCGCGTGCGGCGAGGATCTTCTCCGAGAAGCGTTGCAAGACCTTCTTGCGCACCGCAGGCGCCTTCTTAGCCCAGCGGCCGTCTTCGAAGGCGCTGCGTGCCGAAGCGACGGCGGCGTCGATGTCGGCAGTGCGTCCGCGAGCGACCGCACCGAGCTTGCGCCCATCGATGGGCGAAAGGCAATCGAAGGTCTCGCCGGCCTGCGCGTGCAAGCGCTTGCCGCCAATGAACATGCGGCCGTCGGCCTGCATCGCGGCGGCGGCAACATGCCAGTCGGGGGTGCGAGCATTCATGATCTGGGTTCCTTGACGTTCATGACCGCGTCGTGCTTGCGCACCGGTGCGAGATTGCACCATTCTCCCTCGAACCCACCCGGGACGACGAGCGCATCTCCGGCCCGGAAGTGTCGTGACGAGCCGGTGGCATCCGTCAACCGCACCTCGCCTTCAAGGAGCACGCAGAACCCTTCTTCGTGAGGCGCGTAGACGACGCGCCAACGGCCTGGGCCAGCCTGCCATTGGCCCGCGAAGAACTGGCCAGTGCGGTCGGTGTACAGGTTCCAAGCCAGCGGTGCCGGGTCGCCCTCGAGAAGGCGATTTGAACTCACCGGAGCAGCGTCGCCGGGGTCATGCCGCAGCAGCGGCACGGTGGTTGGGCGTGCGTCGGCGGTCATCGCGGCACGCCGGGCGCCAGCGGCACGCCCGGCGGGTCTTGGGTCGATCAGAAGCCCAATACCACCGCCGCACCGAGGACGTTGTTGTACTTTCGGTAGCTGCCGCCAGCGTTGTACTGGAACACGTCGAGGTTGGACCAGTCGTAGCGGTACTCGGCCTTGAAGGTCGTGTACTGGTTGAAGACATAGTTCATGCCGACCGACAGCGCGTACCGGTTCGCGCCCTGGTTGCAGCCATCCGCATAAACGCCCGCCGCTCCGCATCCGAGCGTCCCGCTGGGGCCTATGCCGTTCTTGTAGTCGCCGCCGTACGCGACGTCGCTGTCGGTGGCGTTCGTTCCAGTCGCTGCGCCGCCGAATCCGAGCATGCCGCCGCCGTTCTTCGCGTTGTTGATGTAGTCGAAGCGGGCCACACCTTCGAAGCGCGGCGTGAACTTGTATGCGGCCAGCGTCGACAGGCCGTACCACGATGAATTCTGGAAACTGCCGTCGGCAGCCGGTGTGATGGCCGCCTTCCGCTGCGTTCCGTAAGACAACTGGCCTTGCAGGGTCCAGTCGCCGCGGATGTAGTAGCCGTCGACCTCGATCAGGCCGACGTTCGTGTTTCCGGCGTCGGGGTTGACAAGATTGGGCGCCTGGCCGATGACGGCGGCACTGCCGAAGCCGTCGTACTCGCCTTTGGAGTAGTCGACGCGCACTGCGAGCACGGAGCCCTTGAATCCCGTGGTGTTCGCGTTCGAGTTCAACTGAGCGAGCATTGCCTTTGTTCCCCACTTGCCGCTTGTGATATCGAAGCCCGCGCCGATGTAGCCGGTCGGCAGCGTGAAGTCGAACAACATGTTGTGCGTGATCAGTTTGTTTTGTGTCGGTTGCAGGTATTCATAGCCCGACCAGTCGGGGATCTGTCCAGCGATGAATCGGGTCTGAAGATCGGTCAGGGGTACCGAGACGCTGGCTTCATTGACGATCGACGTGCCGTCGATCACGGCGCCCACGCCGCGCTGCGGAGCGAGCGTCAAACGCCATTTAGTGCCGCCTTCCATTTCTTTCTGGAAGTCGATCATCACCATGCCGAGATAACCATTGTAATAGTTATATCCGTTGGCATAGACGTTGTCGAGAAATTGGAATCCGGACGTGTTCTGCGCCTGGTTGTAGATGTAGGGAACCTGCATCTGGCCGCTGATCTTGAGACCCATGAAACCGTTCGCTTCGCGCGAGTCCTCCAAGGCCTCGGTCTTGACGGAAACACGATTGAGCTCAGCGGTTTGCGCTGGCGTCATGCCCCACTGGCCACTATCGCCCTTGGCCTCCATCGCCTTCTGTTTGGCTTCGAGATCGTTGACGCGATCGCGCAGCGCACGGATTTCCTTCAGCAGTTCTTCGTTCGACTGCGCCAGCCCGAGGGACGGGAAGCCCGCCGCGAGGGCCAGTGCGATTGCGGTCGGTTGCCATAGCTTCATCAGGTTTCTCCTCTTGCTTGGTATGTGAACCGGGAATCGAAAACTCCGCCTAGCCGCCTGCGCGGGCGGCGGCGGCGGCATCGCTCGCGCGCCGCCGCTCGGCACGCGCCAGGGCCAGGCTGGCGGCGACGATGCCGATCGAAACGAAGAGCACGGTCAACGCCGCGATGGCGTTGACGCTCGGGTTCAGGCCGAGCCGCGCGCGCGAGAAGATCACCAGCGGCATGGTCGTCGAACCCGGGCCGGACAGGAAGGCCGAGAGCACCACGTCGTCGAGCGACAAGGTGAAGGTCAGCAGCCAGGCCGACATCAGCGACTGCGCGATCATCGGCAGCGTGACGAGGGTGAAGACCTGCCACGGCCGGGCGCCGAGATCCATCGCCGCCTCTTCGAGCTGCGGGTTGAGGTCGAGCAGCCTGGCCTGGATGACAACGGTGGCGTAGGACATGCCGAGCAGCAAATGGCCGAGCCAGATCGTCATCATCCCGCGCTCGGGAACGCCGATCGCGCGCTGCACCGAGACCAGCATCAGCAGCAGCGACAGCCCGATGATGACCTCGGGCATCACCAGCGGCGCGTTGATCATGCCGGAGAACAATGCACGGCCCTTGAATCGACGGTACTTGACGAGGGCGAACGCGGCCAGCGTTCCGAGCACGATGGACGAGCAGGCGGTGAAGAACGCAATGCGCAGCGAGAGCCACAGGCCGCCGACCATCTCGTTGTCGTTGACGAGACCCGCGTACCACTTGAAGCTGAAGTTGCTCCACTTGTTGGGCACTGGCGAGTCGTTGAACGAGAACACCACCAGCGCGACGATGGGCAGGAACAGGAACACATAGCCGGCGCCCAGCCAGACGCGCGCGAACTGGCGGTTGAAGTCGGCGTCGAAGTAGCTTCGCCGGGTCATGGCGTGGCTTCCTGCGCGCGGGCCTGGTAGTGGTTGAACACCGCCAGCGGAACGATGATCAGCAGAATCATCACCACGGCGACGGTCGACGCCATCGGCCAGTCGTTGTTGCTGAAGAATTCGTCCCACAGCACGCGGCCGATCATCAGCGTCTGCGGGCCGCCGAGGAGTTCGGGAATCACGAACTCGCCGACGCAGGGGATGAAGACGAGCATCGAGCCGGCGATGATCCCGGCGCGCGACATCGGCACCGTGACCTTCCAGAAGGCGAGCGCCGGCGTCGCGCCGAGGTCCGCCGCGGCTTCGAGCAGTCGCAGATCCATCTTCGCCAGGTTGCCGTACAGTGGCAGGATCATGAACGGCAGATACGTGTAGGTCATTCCGAGCACGAGCGAGAACGGCGAATTCATGTACTTGCCCAGCGCCGGGATCACCCCGGCCGCCAGCAGCAGGTTGTCGATGCCGAAGGTGCTCAGCAGCCCGGCCACCCAGCCGCCTTCGCTGAGCAGGCCCTTCCAGGCGTAGACGCGCAGCAGGAAGGAGGTCCAGAAGGGCAGCATCACGAGCATCAGCAGTGTGGGCTGCAGCGTGGCCTTGGCGCGCGCCATGAAGTAGGCGAACGGGTAGCCGATGCCAAGGCACAGCAGCGTCGTGATCCCTGCGTACTTGATGCTGGAGAGGTAGGTCTTGAAGTACAGGTCGTCCTGCGTGATGAAGACGTAGTTGCTGAACTTGAGCGTGAACTGCACGAGGCCATCGCCGAAGGTCAGCACGTCCTTGAAGCGCACGCCCTCGACCTCGGACACGCTGATCTTCAGCACGATCAGGAACGGCAGCATGAAGAACACCAGCAGCCAGACGTAAGGGATGCCGATCACCGCAGTGCGGCCACGCAGCCTGCGAGCGTACGCGAGGGCGCGAGCTAGCCACGCGCCGACGCCCGATTTGGCGCCAGCGCCGCCGGGAACTTGCGCCGCAGACAGGCCCTTCGCGGTGCTCATTGCGTCATCACGACCTGCGATTGGCGCGACCAATGGGCCCAGGCCTGATCGCCCCAGGTCAGGTCGTCGTCGCGGTAGCGCTGGGTGTTGTTCTGACTCACCTTGAGCACGCGGCCGCCTTCGAGTTCGAGGTGGTAGACGGTGAAGCTTCCGAAGTACGCAAGGTTCTTCACGGTGCCCCGGGCGCGGTTGAGCTCGGCGCCGTCGATGCCCGGGTCGGCCTCGCGTGCGGGCGCGTGGCGCGAGAGGTGGATCTTCTCCGGCCGCACGGCAACGGAGACCTTCATGCCCACCGTTCCGGTGATGCCGTGGCCGACGAAGTGGCGCACATCGCCGCAATCGATGATGCAGTGGTCCGCCTCATCCGTAACCAGTGTGCCGTCCATCAGGTTCACGTTGCCGATGAAGTCGGCGACGAAGCGCGTCGCCGGCGTCTCATAGACCTCGCTCGGGGCGCCGATCTGCAGCACCTTGCCTTCGCTCATCACGGCGATGCGCGAAGCCATCGTCATCGCCTCTTCCTGGTCGTGCGTCACCATCACGCAGGTCACGCCGACGTCCTCGATGATGTTGACGAGTTCGATCTGCGTCTCTTCGCGCAGCTTCTTGTCGAGCGCACCGAGCGGCTCATCGAGCAGCAGCATCTGCGGCCGCTTGGCCAGGCTGCGCGCGAGCGCGACGCGCTGCTGCTGGCCGCCGGAGAGTTGATGCGGCTTGCGCTTGCCGAACTTGGACAACTGCACGAGCCTCAGCATGGACTCGACGCGCTCGGCGATCCGGTCCTTGGGCATGCCGTCGCGGCGCAGGCCGAAGGCGACGTTGTCCCACACCGTGAGGTGCGGGAACAGCGCGTACGACTGGAACATCATGTTGAACGGCCGCTCGTAGGGCGCCAGACCCTGCAGGTCTTTGCCCTGGAGCAGGATGCGGCCGGAGGTCGGCGTCTCGAAGCCGGCGAGCATGCGCAGCAAGGTCGTCTTACCGCAGCCCGACGAGCCGAGCAGGGCGAAGATCTCGCCCTGGGCGATGTCTATGCTGACGTGGTTGACGGCGATCGCGCCACCGCCGAAGTCCTTGACCACATCCACGATCTGCAGGAACGCCGGCTCCGTGCCGGCCGCGGCGCTGGTTGCCTCGCTGCTCATGCCGCGGCCTCCGAGAGGTGAATCACAGGCCGGTCTTGAAGCTCGTGTACAGGCGCGTCATCGTGCGCCGGATGTCGTTGCTCAGCGCGTCGGGCAACTGCAAGCGCTTGAGCTCTGCGTCGGGCAGGAAGACCGTCGGGTTGCTCGCCACTTCGGGCTGCACGAACTTGCGCGATTCCTTGTTCGGGTTGGCATAGAAGACCTTGTTGGTCAGCGATGCGTGAACTTCGGGCTTCATGATGAAGTTGATGAACTTGTGCGCATTGCCGGGGTGCGGTGCATCGGTGGGGATGACCATCACGTCGAAGAAGGCGATGCCGCCGGTCTTCGGGATCAAGGCTTCGATCTTCTGCCCGGTCTTGCCGTCGATGGCGCGCTGCTTGGCGATGTTGATGTCGCCCGACCAGCCGAGGGCGACGCAGATCGAGCCGCTGGCCAGGTCGTTGATGTAGCCCGACGAGCTGAACAGCGTGACGTAGGGGCGGATGCTCTTGAGCAGCGGCGCGACACCGGTGTAGTCCGCCGGGTTCTTGCTGTACGGCGGCTTGCCCAGGTAGTGCAGCGCGGCCGGGATGATCTCGGTCGACGAGTCGAGGAAGCTCACGCCGCAGCTCTTGAGCTTGGAGATGTACTCGGGCTTGAAGACGAGGTCCCAGGCGTTGTCGGGCATCGGCATGCCGCCCAGCGCCGCCTTGACCTTGTCGACGTTGATACCCACCGTCGTGAAGCCCCACAGCCAGTTGACCATGTACTGGTTGCCCGGGTCGAGCGCGGCCATGGTCTGCTGGATCGCCGGGTCGAGGTTTTTCAGGTTCGGCAACTGCGCCTTGTCGAGTTTGCGCAACAGGCCGCCGTCGGCCTGGATCTTGGCCCAATACGACGACGGCACGACGACGTCGTAGCCGGTCTTTCCGGCGACCAGCTTGGCGTGCAGGATTTCGTTGTTGTCGAAGTTGTCGTAACGGACCTTGATGCCGGTTTCCTTCTCGAAGTTCTTCAGCGTGTCGTCGGCGATGTAGTCCGACCAGTTGTACACGTTGACGATCTTCTCTTCCTCCTGCGCAACCGCCGGTCCGGCCCAGACCGCGAGGCCCGCCGCCGCGGCCGCAGCCATCGAGGTGAGCGCGCCGAACATCCATTTCGCCAACTTGTCGTTCATGCCAGGGTCTCCAAGAAAGGAAAGTAGGTGTCGAAAAGAGCGTAAGAAAGTCAGAAGAGTCTAGCCACTCGGCTTGAAGCCGAGCCTACGTGCAAACCCCGTGCCAGGCTGGCTCGCGGGCCGTGACCGAAGTGCCTCACAGCCAGCCGCGCCCGCACGCGTCGACCAGCGTGAGGTCCAGGCACTTGCGTATCAGCCCGGCCATCTCGTCGATCTGCGCCCGCGTCATCACCAGCGGCGGTGCGATGATCATGCGATCCCCCACCGCGCGCATGATCAGCCCGTTGCCGAAGCAGTGGCCGCGGCAGAGCATGCCGACCTCAAGGCTGGGATCGAAGGTCTGGCCCGTCGCCTTGTCGCGCACGATCTGCAGCGCGCCCATCAGGCCGACGCTCTGCGCTTCGCCGATCAATGGGTGCTCGGCGAGCGCGCTGAAGTGCTCTGCGAGGTAAGGCCCGAGATCGTTGCGAACGCCTTCGACCAAGTGATCGCGCTGGATCAGGCGGATATTCGCCAGCGCGACCGCGCAGGCCACCGGGTGCCCGCTGTAGGTGTAGCCGTGATTGAACTCGCCGCCCTGGCCGATAAGGACGTCGGCAATGCGGTCGCCGACCATCACGCCGCCGAGCGGGATGTAGCCCGACGTCACGCCCTTGGCGAAGGTCATCAGGTCGGGCCGAAAGCCGAAGGTCTCGCAGCCGAACCATTGGCCCGTGCGGCCGAAGCCGCAGATGACTTCGTCGGAGACGAGCAGGATGCCGTACTTGTCGCAGATGCGTTGGATCTCAGGCCAGTAGGTCGACGGCGGAACGATGACGCCGCCTGCGCCCTGCACCGGTTCGCCGATGAAGGCGGCCACCTTGTCGGCACCGAGCTCGACGATCTTCTCTTCCAGCCATCCGGCGGCCTTGAGGCCGAAGGCCTCGCGCGTCATGCCTTTTCCGTGTTCGAACCAGAACGGCTGCTCGATGTGGACGATGCCCGGAATCGGCAGCCCGCCCTGTGCATGCATGCCGCTCATGCCGCCCAGCGACGCGCCGGCCATCGTCGAGCCGTGGTAGGCGTTGTTGCGGCTGATCAGGATCGTGCGTTCGGGCTGGCCGAGCAGGTCCCAGTAGCGGCGCACCATGCGCACGACGGTGTCGTTGCCCTCCGATCCCGAGCCGGAGAAGAAGACGTGCTTGAACTGCGGCGGCGACACTTCGGTCAGCAGCTCGGCGAGCTCGATCGCCGGCGGTGTCGCGGTCTGGAAGAACGAGTTGTAGAACGGCAGTTCCTTGAGCTGGTGCGTCGCCGCGGCTATCAGTTCCTGCCGCCCGTAGCCGACGTTCACGCACCACAGGCCCGACATCGCGTCGAGCAGCTTGGCGCCGTCGCTGTCCCACAGGTAGATGTTGTCGCCGCGCGCGATCACGCGCGAGCCTTTTTGCGCGAGCGACTTGAAGTCGGTGAACGGGTGCAGGTAGTGCGCCGCGTCGGCGGCCTGCCATTCCTCGGTCGTACGGGTTTGGGTCATGGTGTCTCCGGTTCGATGACGGATAGCGGCGAGGGCTGCTCTCAGACGTGAAGCAGTAGGTGCTCGCGCTCCCACGGCGAGATGACCTTCATGAACTCGGCGTACTCGATCTCCTTGACCTCGGTGTAGACGGTGACGAAGGCCTCGCCGAGCACCGCCGCCAGTTCCTTGTTCGCGCGCAACAGGTCGACCGCTTCGCCGAGGCTGCGCGGAAGCGAGAAGTCGCCGAGGTAGGCGTCGCCCTTGCATTCGGGCGAGGGCTCGATGCGATTCTTGATGCCGAGGTAGCCGCAGGCGAGCGTCGCCGCGAACGCGGCATAGGGGTTCGCGTCGGCGCCGATGACTCGGTTCTCGATGCGCCGCGCGGCCGGCGTGGCCACCGGGGAGCGGATGCCCACGGTGCGGTTGTCGGTGCCCCACTGGATGTTGATCGGCGCGGCGTTGGAACGCACCAGCCGGCGGTACGAGTTCACGTACGGTGCAAACAGCGCCATCGCCGCCGGCACGAACTTCTGCAAGCCGCCGATGTACCAGTAGAACTCCTGGCTCGGCGTGCCGTCCTCGTTGCTGAAGATGTTCTTGCCGGTGGCCTTGTTGACCACGCTCTGGTGGATGTGCATCGCGCTGCCCGGCTCGCCGGCAATCGGCTTGGCCATGAAGGTGGCAAACATGTCGTGCCGCATCGCCGCCTCGCGCAGCGTGCGCTTGAAGAAGAACACCTCGTCCGCGAGCCCGAGCGGGTGGGCATGGAAGAAGTTGATCTCCATCTGCCCGGCGCCGACCTCGTGGATCAAGGTGTCGACGTTGAGCTCCATCTTCTCGCAGTAGTCGTAGACGTCTTCGAACAGGGGGTCGAATTCGTTCACGGCGTCGATCGAATAGGCCTGGCGCGAGGTCTCTGCCCGCCCGCTGCGCCCGATCGGCGGCTTGAGCGGAATGTCCGGGTCGGCGTTGCGCGCGACGAGATAGAACTCGAGCTCGGGCGCGACGACGGGCGCCCAGCCCTCGGCGTCGAAGAGGTCGCACACACGGCGCAACACCGAGCGCGGCGCGAACGGGATCAAGGTGCCGTTCTTGTCGAAGCAGTCGTGAATGACCTGCGCCGTCGGGTCGGTGGCCCAGGGAACGATGCGCACCGTGCTCGGGTCGGGACGCAGGTGCATGTCGTGATCGTTCGGGCTGATGACGTCGTAGTACGGCCCCTCCTCGGGGAACTCGCCCGTCACGCCCATCGCCACCACGGCCTCGGGCAGCCGCATGCCGCGATCTTCGGTGAACTTTTCGCGCGGCAGGATCTTGCCGCGCGCAACGCCGGTGAGGTCGGGCACCAGGCATTCGATCTCGGTGACGCGCCGCTGGTCGAACCACTGTTCGAGGTCGCTGAAAGTGAAATTGCTCTTGTCCACGGTGGGGGTCCTGTTGTGTCTTCGGGCGCGGATGCCGCGCCGGGCGCTGGCAGCCTGGGGGGAAGGGTGCAGCCCGCTAGCGATCCGGGTCGCGCTCGGGCACCCGGCGCTGATCGCGAAAGCGCTGACAGGCGGTGCCGAAGGCACGCAGCAGCTTCATCGAAACGGGGTTCTCCGCCGCTCGCCACTCGGGGTGCCACTGCAGGCACAGGTTGAACCCGCTGGCGGCAGGAAGCGTGAACGCCTCGACCAGGCCGTCCGGCGCCAGTGCCTCGGCGCGCGCACCGGGAGCGAGTTGGTTGGCACCCTGGCCGTGCACCGAATTCACGCGGACGGAACCCGCGCCGACGATCCCTTCGAGCAGACCTCCGGGCAGGACGTGAACGTCGTGCGCGAGACCGTACTGCACATCGGCCGGGGCGTCGCTGGGTGCGCGATGGTCGGCCTTGCCCGGCAGATCCTGCACCGCCTGGTGCAGCGTGCCGCCGAGGGCGACGTTGGTTTCCTGAAAGCCGCGGCAGATGGCCAGCAGCGGCACCCCGCGGGCCAGGGCCTCGCGCGTCAGCGGCAGCGTCCATTCGTCGCGTTCGGGGTCCAGCGGCAACTCGGGGTTGCGGACTTCCTCGCCGAAGTGGCTGGGGTGCACGTTGGATGCGGAACCCGTGAGCAAGATGCCATCCGCATGCAGCAGCAACTCGTCGACTTCGTCCGCCGCGGCCCAGGGCACGACCAGCGGCAGACAGCCGGCCAGGCGCACGGCGTCGACGTACTTCTTGCCGACGACGTGGTACGGGTGCTGGCCGAGCATGCGGTTGTCGGCCGGGACCAGCACGATAGGCCGGTTGGCGGGCGGGGTCGTGGACCGGGAGTTCATCGTGCGGTTGATGCAGCAAGCGGCACGCGGCTCTGACTGGACCGCGTGCGTGACGCAGCGTTGTGCAAGAGTGTGCCAGACGGCATTCGCAAGTCAATTCGTGGCAACGCGCAGCAGCGGTTCACAGCAGATCCTTGAGGCGGTAATACGCCATGCCGAGCACGAGCGCGGGCATGCGCAGCATCGGGCCACCGGGGAAGTCGCGGTGGCGGATGCGCGCGAAGATGTCAAGCCGCTGCGCGTTGCCGGCGATGGCTTCGGCAACGACCTTGCCCGCCAGGCCGGTTAGTGCCAGGCCGTGGCCCGAGAAGCCCTGCAGGTAGTAGACGTTGGCGTAGGCCGGCCCGGCGCCGAGGCTTGAGAGGCGGCCGAAGTCCGGCGCCCGGTTCATCGAGATGTCGACGAACCCGCCCCAGGCGTACTCGACGCGCGTGCCCGCCAGTTGCGGGAACGTGCGCGCCATGCGCGCCTGCATGCTCTCGGCCAGGTTGGCCGGCGTGCGCGTGCTGTAGCTCACCCGGCCGCCGTAGAGCATGCGGTCGTCGGACGTCGTGCGAAAGTAGTCGAGCGCGAAATTCGTGTCGCACACCGCCGACTGCGAGGGGATCAGCGACTTCGCGAGATCCGGCTCAAGCGGCTCGGAAGCGACCACATACGTGCCCACCGGCATGATGCGCTTCTCGAGCCGAGGCGCCACGCGTTGCAGATAGACGTTGCCGGCCAGCAGCACATGGCGCGCGGCGACAACCCCCTTCTCGGTGGCGACGCGCGTGCTCGCGCCGGGGGTGAGCGAGGTCACCGTCGAATTCTCGAAGATGCGCACGCCCAGCGATACCGCCGCGCGGGCGAGACCGAAGCAGTACTTGAGCGGATGCATGTGACCCGAGAGCGGGTCGTGCAGGCCGCTGTGAAATCGCGGGCTCGCGATCCACTGCGGCAGGTCCTTCGGGCTGATGGCCGTGGCCTCGAATCCGTAGTCGCGTTGCATCGCCTCGTGCCACGCTGCCAGCTTGCGCCCCTTGCGGGCACCCTCCGCGAGCGAGAGGTAGCCGCTGCGCCACTCGCAGTCGATGCCGAACCGGCGGCAGCGCTCGTGGATCAGGCCGATGGCCTCGAGCGTCATGTTCCACACCGTGCGCGCATCGTCGCGACCGAGTTCGCTTTCGATCACCGACTGCTCGCAGGCCAGGCTGGCCAGCGCCTGGCCGCCGTTGCGGCCCGAGCCGCCGTAGCCGACGCTGCGCGCTTCGAGCAAGACGACCGAGAAGCCTCTGTCCGCGAGCTCGATCGCGGCCGACAGTCCGGCGAGCCCAGCGCCGACGATGGCGACGTCGCATTCGACGCGCCCTTCAAGCTGCGGAAAGTGCAAGTCGCGCTGCGCGGTGGCGGCGTAGTACGAGTTGGATGTCAACGACTGGTCGACTCTGAACAAGGACATAGATGCGTTGCGCTAGGCAATCGCTCCGGCGCGTTGATCGGGAAGTGGCATCGCGTTCGGCTCAAGGCGTGGCCTTGAGCGCCCCGGCGACGATGCCGACGAGTTCGTCGATGTGCTCCTTCTCGATGATCAGCGGCGGCGACAGCGCGATCGTGTCGCCGGTCGTGCGAATCAGCGCGCCGCGCTCCCAGCAGTGCAGGAAGGCGTCGAAGGCGCGCTTGCCCGGCTGGCCGGGGATGGGATCGAGTTCGATGCCGCCGACGAGGCCGATGTTGCGCACGTCGATCACGTTCGGCGCGCCCTTGAGCGAATGCAGCGCGTCCTCGAAGTAGGGCGCCATCGTCGCGCCGCGCGTGAGCAGGCCTTCTTCGGCATAGGTGTCGAGCGTGCCGAGCGCGGCAGCGCAGGCCAGCGGGTGGGCCGAATACGTGTAGCCGTGGAAGAATTCGATCAAGTGCTCGGGCCCGCTCATGAAGGCATCGTGTATGTGCTGGTTAGCAAAAACCGCGCCCATGGGCACGCTGCCATTGGTCAGGCCCTTGGCCACGACCATCAAGTCGGGCGTGACGCCGAAGTGCTGGCCGGCGAACGGCGAGCCTAGGCGCCCGAACCCGGTGATCACCTCGTCGAAGATCAGCAGAATGCCGTGGCGGTCGCAGATGTCGCGCAGGCGCTGCAGGTAGCCCTTGGGCGGCAGCAGCACGCCGGTGGAGCCCGCCACCGGCTCGACGATCACCGCGGCGATCGTCGACGCGTCGTGCAGCGCGACCAGGCGTTCGAGGTCGTCCGCGAGTTCCGCACCGTACTCGGGCACGCCGCGGCTGAACGCGTTGCGGGCCAGGTCGTGCGTGTGGCGGATGTGGTCGACGCCGGCGAGCAGCGTGCCGAACATCTTGCGGTTGGCGACGATGCCGCCGACCGAGATGCCGCCGAAGTTCACGCCGTGGTAACCGCGCTCGCGCCCGATCAAACGGGTGCGCGAGCCGTCGCCGCGCGCGCGGTGGTAGGCGATGGCCATCTTCAGCGCCGTCTCGACGGACTCCGATCCCGAGTTCGTGTAGAAGACCTTGCTCATTCCAGCCGGTGCGATCTCGATCAGACGCCGCGCCAGTTCGAAGGCCTTGGGGTGGCCCATGTTGAAGGGCGGGGCGAAGTCCATCTCAGCGGCCTGCTGCTGGATCGCCTGCACGATCCTGGGGCGTGCGTGCCCTGCATTGACGCACCACAGGCCGGCGATGCCGTCCAGGATCTTGCGCCCTTCAGGTGTCCAGTAATGCATGCCTTCGGCGCGGGCGAGCATGCGTGGTGCCTGCTTGAATTGGCGGTTAGCCGTGAACGGCATCCAATACGCGTCGAGAGACAGCGCGGCGTTCGTACGCAGGTCGGGGTTCTTGGTCATGGCGCACTCCAATGCGAGGGTCTGCAACAAGGGCAGAGTCTATGCGCGCCGACGCGCAATGTGCTTGCGCAATCGCTGAGGGCGAACCCCGCCCGGCGCAATATCATGCGAACAACCGGGCGACCATTGGCACGATATGCCGCGCAGACCGACCGAAGTGCACCTCGATGCGATCGACCGCGCCATCCTGCAGCAGTTGCAGCGCGATGGCCGCGTCTCCAACCTTGACCTCGCGGCACGCGTGCACTTGTCGGCATCAGCCTGCCTGCGCCGCGTGCGCCGCCTCGAAGAGAGCGGCGTCATCGCGCAGTACGTCGCCATGGTCGACCCGAAGAGCGTCGGCCAGCCCGGCACGAGTTTCACGATCGTCAATCTCGAGCGCCTGACGGCAGCGGCGATCGAGGCCTTCGAGTCGGCGGTTCGTCGGCGATCCGAAATCCTCGACTGCTTCTACGTGGCGGGCACCAGCGACTACCTGATCCGCTTCACTTACCGCGATGCCGCCGACCTGGAGCGATTCCACAGCGATGTGTTGATGCGTCTTCCAGGTGTCGTCCGCTCGAATTCGATGCTCGTGCTGCGCACGGTGAAGCGCACGACGGCGTTGCAGGTCTGAGCGGTTTGCGCTTCGCTGCGTAGGCGCCTATCAGCCGCCAATTTCGTGCCGTGAACTCTGCTTTCCGCAATGCGGAATATCACAATGCTGCTCTGCAGCAAACTCTTCCATTGGGGAAAATGTCGTTCCGTATCATGGGATGCACGCGCTAAGTCATTGATTCATATAGGACAACTATTTTGTCTTATATAAGACATAGGTCTTCCCAGGCGCTTTGCTCGGGCGTAATCTGTGGTCATCGATGTTGCGCTTTTCAGCGCGGCCGCGAACCTCATTCAACCCGACCCCCGACCTAGGAGCTTTCATGAACTCACTCACCCGCGAACAGCAGATTGCCGCCCTCGAGAAGGACTGGGCCCAGAACCCGCGCTGGAAGGGCATCAAGCGCGGCTACAGCGCCGCCGACGTCGTGCGCCTGCGCGGCTCGCTGGCCGTCGAACATACGCTGGCCAAGCGCGGTTCCGAGAAGCTGTGGACGCTGCTCAACACGGAACCCTTCGTCAACACGCTGGGTGCGCTGACGGGCAACCAGGCCATGCAGCAGGTCAAGGCCGGGCTGAAGGCGATCTACCTGTCGGGCTGGCAAGTCGCCGCCGACGCCAACGACAACGGCGAGATGTACCCCGACCAGTCGCTGTACTCGGTCGACTCGGTGCCCAAGGTCGTCAAGCGCATCAACAACGCCTTCCTGCGCGCCGACCAGATCCAGTGGAGCGAAGGCAAGAACGACATCGACTACTTCGCGCCCATCGTTGCCGATGCCGAAGCCGGCTTCGGCGGCGTGCTCAACGCCTTCGAGCTGATGAAGGCGATGATCGACGCCGGCGCCGCAGGCGTGCACTTCGAAGACCAACTCGCCTCGGTGAAAAAGTGCGGCCACATGGGCGGCAAGGTACTGGTGCCCACGCGCGAAGCGGTGGCCAAGCTCGTCGCCGCGCGCCTCGCTGCCGACGTGATGGGCACGCCCACGCTCGTGATCGCGCGCACCGACGCCGAAGCGGCCGACCTGGTGACGAGCGACGTCGACGACAACGACACCGCCTTCCTGACCGGTGAGCGCACCGTCGAAGGGTTCTTCCGCACCAAGCCCGGCCTCGATCAAGCCATCTCGCGCGGCCTGGCCTACGCCGAGGTCGCCGACATGGTGTGGTGCGAAACCGGCAAGCCCGACCTGGCCTTCGCCAAGGCGTTCGCCGATGCGATCCACAAGAAGTTCCCCGGCAAGCTGCTCGCCTACAACTGCTCGCCGAGCTTCAACTGGAAGAAGAACCTGGACGACGCGACCATCGCCAAGTTCCAGCGCGAGCTCGGTGCGATGGGCTACAAGTTCCAGTTCATCACGCTGGCGGGCTTCCACAGCCTGAACTACTCGATGTTCAACCTCGCCCACGGTTATGCGCGCAACAACATGACCGCCTTTGTCGAGTTGCAGGAAGCCGAGTTCGCCGCCGCCGAGCGCGGGTTCACCGCCGTCAAGCACCAGCGCGAAGTGGGCACCGGATACTTCGACGCCGTGACGACGACCATCGAAGCGCTGTCTTCGACCGCCGCGCTCAAGGGCTCGACCGAGGACGAGCAGTTCTTCGACAAGAAGCACGCCTGACCCGGCTTGCATCGCGGGCGCGGCGGCTGCAGCTTGCCGCGGCCGCGCCCGTTTTCATTCCGGCATTCAGCGCGGTACTGACGTTGTTCAGGCACGCGCCGGTGCGGCAACGGCAGGCCTTACCAACGCAAGCCACAAGGCCCCGACGCAGCATGCCATGGCGAGCCACTGCGATGGCCCCAGCGGCTCGCCGTGGACCCACGCGCCCGAGACCATGGCCACGACCGGCACCATCACCGCCGACAAGCCGGCGACGTTGGCCGGCAGCATGCCGACGATCGCGAACCAGCAGACGTTGCCAAGCGCCATCGGAACGAGCGCGATGTAGGCGATCACGGCGATCGACTGCCACGATGGAACGAACCAGTGGCCGTCGCCGAGCACGAGCGCGCCGATCGCCGTCGGCAGCGCCGAAATCAACAGTTGCCAGCCGGTCAGCACGGTGGCTGGCACGTCGACCTTGCCGCGCTTGAGGATCAGCGTGCCGATCGCCCAGCCCAGGCCCGCCAGCAGGCCGAGAGCCAGGCCGAGCGGTGCCTGGGCGTAGGTCGCAAAGCTCGGCACCATGAGCAGCGTGACCGCGGCCGCGCCGAGCGCCACGGCGAGCACGAGCCGCTTGCCCAGGCGCTCGCCGAGCACAGCCCAAGAGATGAGCGCCGACCATAGCGGCATCGTGAAGCCGAGCACCGCGGATTGGCCGGAGGGAATCAGGATCGCCGAGTAGGTGCTGGCGATGTTCCACAACACGAGGTAGAAGAAGGTCGCGACGCAGATCCGAACGCGATGTTGGCGCGGAATCAGGAGCGATTGACCGCGCAGACGCGCGATCGCCAGCAGCACGAGGCCGGCAACGGTGACGGCGACCGCGCGAAATGTCCACACCGAGACTTCGCGCACGGCGAGGGCGAACAAGGGCCAGTTCGTTCCCCAGACCAGCGTCAATGTGGCCAGCAGGATCTGGGCACGCAGCGGAACAGTGGCGTTAGGCATGGTTGGCAAGGCTCGCAAGCGTGAGGACGGTGCGCATGCGTAGGCCGATGACAGCGTTGCGGCCGGTGCGTGGGCGGGAATCGGGCGCCAAGCTGCCACCGTTGTTGCCGCTTCGACAGGACCAAGCAAGCTCGCGGGTGAGGTGTAGCGGCTCGATCGCTGGAGGCAGGCTGGCCGCCAAGGATCGCGGCTGCGCTATGGAGCGGGTGAAGGGAATCGAACCCTCGTATGAAGCTTGGGAAGCTGCCGTTCTGCCATTGAACTACACCCGCGTCGGGGCGCGATTATAGAGGTCGACCGTCGCCAAGCTCCGATGATCGCAGCCCCGCCGGCTGCAGGCTGGCAGAATGCGGCGCGGAGGTTCTTGTGCGCGACGACGTTTTGCGACTCTTGTGGATGGACAGCGCTCGCGGGCCCGGAGCACTCGCCCCATCGTCGCTCGACTCCGGCGGGTTCGGGCGGTTCGCGGTCGAACCATGCGCCACCCTGGAAGAAGCCAGCAGCATACTCGGCGAGCGGTCGTTCGACACCGTGCTGCTCTGTGTCGGCGAAACCGAACTCGAGCGTCTTTCGCTCTGGCCCGGGCTGGCGCAGGCCACGCCGGACGCGGCCGTCGTCGTGCTACCGGTCGTCCCGTGCGCGGCGAACCTCGCGCTGAGCTTGCTTCATGCCGGCGTGCAGGATGTGCTGGCGCCGCGCGCCGACGCAGGCGATGTCGCGCGCGCACTGCGCCTCGCGGTCGAACGCAAGTGCATCGAACGCGCCGCCCGCAAGGCCTATGCGACCGATCTGCGCACGGGCCTGCCGAACCGCCAGCAATTGATCGAGCACATGAGCCAGTTGCTCGCCTTGCGTGGACGCGAGCCGGCACCGATGGCGCTGCTGGTCATCAGGGTAGAAGGCTTCGCCACCCTAGAGTCTGCTTTCGGTCGCGAGTCGGCCAACGTGCTGCGGCGCAAGGTCGCCGTGCGCCTGCGCGCCGCGGTTCGCGCCAGCGACGTGGTGGCCGCGCTCGCCGCCGACTCGTATGCGCTGCTGCTCGCATCCACCGAGGAGCCGCTCGATGCGGAACGAGTGGCCCGCAAACTGCTCGTCGCGCTGCATGAGCCGTTCACGCTGTCCGGGCAGCAGGTCGCGGTGGCGGCCAGCGCGGGCGTCAGCCGCTTCCCCGCCGATGGCACCGACGCTGACGTGCTGATGCGCCAGGCCATCGCAGCCTCGGTGGCGGCGCAGGCCTCGGGGCGCGGCGGCTTCGTCAACTGGCGCGAGAGCGTGTGGCACGACACCGGCGCCGCGAACGACGGCGATATCGGCGAGCGCTGAGCTTAGGGCAACGCTGAATAAGTCCCCGCGAGGCGGCGCACCTCGGTTTGGGATGGGCTGCAAGGCGCAAACCACAGCCATAGCTCGAGCTATGGCGAGGATTTGCAACGCCGCAGGCCGCCCAAAGCGAGGATGCGCCGTCCGCGAGGGACTTGTTCAGCGTTGCCTTAGGGGTGAGGCCCACCCAAGCGTCACCGCCGACAAGGGTGCGCCAGCTAAAATCGACTGCTCTGCGCGGCGCCGCCGCAAACCTGCATCGTCCTTCGAAAGCCCCGGCATGAAAGCCTCCGAGATCCGACACCAGTTCCTGAGCTTCTTCGAGGCCAAGGGCCACACCGTCGTCGCGTCTAGCCCGGTCGTGCCCGGCGACGATCCGACGCTGCTGTTCACCAACGCCGGCATGAACCAGTTCAAGGACGTGTTCCTCGGCTTCGACAAGCGGCCCTACAGCCGCGCTGCGACTTCGCAGAAGTGCATCCGCGCCGGCGGCAAGCACAACGACCTCGAGAACGTGGGCTACACGGCGCGCCACCACACCTTCTTCGAGATGCTGGGCAACTTCAGCTTCGGCGACTACTTCAAGCACGACGCGATCCAGTACGCGTGGGAACTGCTCACCACCGTCTTCAAGCTGCCCGCAGAGAAGCTGTGGGTCACCGTCTACGCCGAGGACGACGAGGCCTACGAGATATGGAACAAGGTCGTCGGCGTGCCCGCCGAGCGCATCGTTCGCATCGGCGACAACAAGGGTGCGCGTTATGCGTCGGACAACTTCTGGATGATGGGCGACACCGGCCCCTGCGGCCCGTGCACCGAAATCTTCTACGACCACGGGCCCGGGATTCCCGGTGGCCCGCCGGGCTCGCCCGAGGAAGACGGCGACCGCTACATCGAGATCTGGAACAACGTGTTCATGCAGTTCAACCGCGACGAAGCGGGCGTGATGCACAAGCTTCCCAAGCCCAGCGTCGACACCGGCATGGGGCTTGA
>CAIKUF010000086.1 GCA_903830565.1 uncultured bacterium
CGGACCTGGCAGAGGCTGGCCGCACGCTGACGCCGCCGCCTGGGCGGATCTCTCAGCCGGGCTATAATGCCCGGCTTACCTTGCCACACCCGGTAAATGCACGCGGCCCCGGCCACGCGCCGCGGGGTGGCTGCCCAGCCCACGGCGGCGACGCGGTCGCCGCCGGGCGCCAACCAGAAGGAGATGCGATGCGTCATTACGAGATCGTGCTTCTGATCCATCCGGATCAGAGCGAACAGGTTCCGGCCATGCTGGAACGCTACAAGGGGGTCGTGACCGTCGGCGGCGGCAAGGTGCACCGGGTGGAAGACTGGGGCCGTCGCCAACTGGCCTACATGATCCAGAAGCTCGGCAAGGCGCACTACCTGTGCCTGAACATCGAGTGCGGCCCGGCCGTGCTGACCGAACTCGAAACCGGCTTTCGCTTCAACGACGCCGTGCTGCGCCACCTGACGGTGAGCAAGGCGCAGGCCGAGACCGGCCCGTCGGTAATGATGAAGACGGTGGACCGCGAGGATTCGCGTCGCTCGTCGCCGCCGCCATCGCAACTGCAACAGGAGGCCGTGGCCCGCGCATGACCGCGGCCCGTGCGCTTTCAGCGCTCGCCGCATGAACCGGCTGGTTCTGCAGGCGCAGTTGCTGGAGCGGGGCGCTGTGCGATACACCCCGGCCGGGCTTGCGGCGCTCGATATGGTGCTGAGGCACGAATCGACGCTCAGCGAAGCCGGCCACCCGCGCAAGGTCTCGGTCGAGATCCGCGCGCTGGCCATCGGGGACATCACGCAGCCGCTGGCGAAGCTGGAAATCGGAACCGAAATGGGTTTCGCCGGCTTCATCAGTGCCCAGCGCAACGGCCGAGGCGTCGTGTTTCATGTGACCGAACTGGCTTGAGGCCCTAACGGCCCGACCGCTTCGACCCGAACCCCATCCGATACAGATTCAAGAGAGGTGAAATATGCCCCCGCCACGTGGTAAAGGCCGGTTCTCCAAGGACCGCAAACCCAAACGCAACACCCAGTCGCTGCTGTTTCGCCGCAAGCGCTTTTGCCGCTTCACGGTGACCGGCGTCAAGGAAATCGACTACAAGGACATCGACACCCTGCGCGACTTCATCGGCGAGAACGGCAAGATCACGCCGGCCCGCCTGACCGGCACGCGCGCCTTCTTCCAGCGCCAGTTGACGAACTGCATCAAGCGCGCCCGCTTCCTGGCCATGCTGCCGTACAGCGACCAGCACAAGGTCTGAAGGAGACGATCGATGAACCCCCAAGCTCACATTCGTTCGCTGCCCCCCAAGGGGGCGCTTGCCCTCCTTGAGGCGGCTCTGCGGAGGGCAACATGCAAATAATCCTGCTGGAAAAAGTGGCCAACCTCGGCAACCTCGGCGACGTGGTCAAGGTCAAGGACGGCTTCGCCCGCAACTACCTGATCCCGAGCCGCCAGGCGCGCCGCGCCACCGAATCGGCGATCAAGGAGTTCGAGCTCAAGCGCGCCGAACTCGAGCGCGCTGCCGGCGAGAAGCTCGCTGCCGCGCAAGCGCTGGGCGAGAAGATGAACGGGCGCACCGTTCACATCACGCAAAAGGCCGGCGTCGACGGGCGCCTGTTCGGTTCGGTGACGAACCACGACATTGCAGAGTCCTTGAAGCGCATTGGCTTTGACGTGCAGAAGTCGCAGATCCGCATGCCGGGCGGGCCGCTCAAGGTCGTCGGCGAACACACCGTCACCGTGGCGCCGCACACCGACGTGCTGGCCGAAGTGAAGGTGGTCGTGCTGGGCGAAACGCAGTAAGCGTCCGCCGCTCGTCGATGACGCGGGGCCGGCAATGCCGGCCCTGTTTCATTGGGGCGCGAGTTTTCCCGCGTTTTCCTACGCATTACCACCGGATATGCACAGGCTTGCCCACCGCGGGTGGCGAGTTTCCCGCTACGCTTAGTGCCATCGGGTTCCGAGGATCAGATCCATGTCCGCCGTCTTCCAGCCTTCCGAGGCCTTCGTCCCTTCCCACGACGACGAGGTGGCGCGCCTGCGTGTTCCGCCGCAGTCGATCGAAGCCGAACAGAGCGTGCTCGGCGGTCTGCTGCTCGACAACAGCGCCTGGGACCGCGCCGGCGACCTGCTGACCGAGAGCGACTTCTACCGCTACGAGCACCGCCTGATCTACGCCGCCATCGGCGCGATGGTCAATGCGAGCAAGCCGGCCGACGTGATCACGGTCTACGAGCAGTTGCAGAGCCTCGGGAAGGCCGACGACTGCGGCGGCCTCGTCTACCTGAACGCGTTGGCGCAGAGCGTGCCGAGCGCGGCCAACCTGCGCCGCTATGCCGAGATCGTTCGCGAGCGCGCCATTCTGCGCAAGCTGATCGCCGCGAGCGACGACATCGCGACCACCGCCTTCAACCCGCAGGGGCGCCCGGTGGCGCAGATCCTCGACGAGGCCGAGGGCAAGATCTTCACCATCGGCGAAGAGGGCTCGCGCGCGCGCCAGGGCTTTCAGAGCATGGACTCGCTGATCGTGCAGTTGATCGACCGCGTCAACGAACTGCACGAGAACGGCGCCGAGGAGGTGACCGGCGTTCGCACGGGCTTTTATGACCTCGACCGCATGACGGCCGGCCTGCAAAAGGGCGACCTGATCGTTCTCGCGGCCCGGCCGTCGATGGGCAAGACAGCATTTGCGCTCAACATTGCCGAGCAGGTCGCGGTGACCGAAGGCCTGCCCGTCGTCGTCTTCTCGATGGAAATGGGTGCCTCGCAACTGGCGCTGCGCATGGTCGGCTCGCTCGGCCGCATCGACCAGCAGCACCTGCGCACCGGCGCGCTGCGCGACGACGAATGGGGGCGGCTCACCGAAGCGGTGGACAAGCTCGGAAAGGTGCAGATGTTCATCGACGAGAGCCCGGCGCTCAACCCGAGCGAGCTGCGCGCACGCGCGCGCCGCATGGCGCGCCAGTTCGGCGGCACGCTGGGCCTGATCGTCGTCGACTACCTGCAGTTGATGAGCGGCTCGTCGAACAGCGAAGAAAACCGCGCCACCGTGCTCGGCGAGATCTCGCGCGGCCTGAAGGCGCTGGCGAAGGAGTTGCAGTGCCCGGTGATCGCGCTCTCGCAGCTCAACCGCAGCGTCGAGAGCCGCACCGACAAGCGGCCGATGATGAGCGACTTGCGTGAATCTGGCGCGATCGAGCAGGACGCCGACGTGATCATGTTCATCTACCGCGACGACTACTACACCAAGGAAGCGTCGAAGGAGCCGGGCGTCGCCGAGATCATCATCGGCAAGCAGCGCAACGGGCCGGTCGGCACGATCAAGCTCACCTTCCTTAAGCCGCTGACCAAGTTCGACAACCTCGCACCGGGGTCTGCGGGCAGCGACTACTAGAGCCGCAGCATCCACGGGCGCCGCGTCGGTGGCAAGGTCCCCTACCTCGGCTGCGAGCACGGCTGCGTCTACTGTTTCGCTCGGCCGACACACGGCTATCTGAACCTCTCGCCGGGGTTGGACTTCGAGACACGGATCGTCGCCAAGGTCAATGCCGCCGAGCGCTTGCGCGAGGCGTTCGCGAGCCCGCATTACGAGGCGAAGTCGCTCAACCTCGGCTCGGCGACCGACGCCTACCAGCCCGTCGAGCGCAGGCTCGCCATCACGCGCCGCGTGATCGAGGTGCTGGCCAAGTGTGCGCACCCGTTCACCGTCGTCACCAAGTCGTCCGGTGTCGAGCGCGACCTCGATCTCATCGTGCCGATGGTCGGGCGGCACCTCGCCTCGGTGATCGTGTCGGTGACCACTCTCGATGCGGCGCTGGCGCGCATCCTCGAGCCGCGCGCTGCCTCGCCGGCGCGCCGTCTGCGCACGATCGCAACCCTCGCCCGCGCCGGCGTGCCCGTGGGCGTGAGCGTGTCGCCAGTGATTCCATTCATCAACGAACCCGACCTTGAACGCGTTCTCGCCGCTGCCGCCGAGGCCGGCGCAGGCACGGCGTTCGCGATCGTGCTGCGCCTGCCGTGGGAGGTGAACACTATCTTCCAGCGCTGGCTGGAGCAGCACTTCCCGGATCGCGCAGCGCGCGTGATGGCGCGCGTGCGCGAGATGCACGGCGGCCGCGACTACGACTCACGCTTCGGCGCGCGCATGCGCGGCGAGGGCGTGTGGGCCGATCGGCTCGCGCAGCGCTTTCACAAGGCCTGCGCGCGCCTCGGCCTGAACCGGCAGCGCGTCGAACTCGACCTGACGCAGTTCAAGCGCCCACAGCGCTTCCGCAAGGACGGGCAGGCCGAACTCTTTTGACGTGAACCAATTGCACGCGGGATCGGGCTGAAGGTCCGCATTCGGCCCATTGCAGTCGTTCCTGGTACACGGTTTCGCGCGGGCCATGGACGATGGGTGCCCGCCGCTGCTCGTGTCCCCCGGGCCGGGCTTCGCCCGTCCCTCCTCCTTTACCTC
>CAIKUF010000087.1 GCA_903830565.1 uncultured bacterium
CCGCCAACGTCAATCATCCAACGACAACGACAAACAGCCAAAGGACCTCAACCCATGACCCACTGAACCAGCGACATTCATCCCCGTCCAACCGGCCACGCTGAATGTCGTTCTACCGGACACGCTGCTTGACGCTCTCCACGTTCGCCTGCGACAAACTCGGTCTTGCGACCACTGCGGTCGATATCCGCCACGAACAGGCGGATTGATCGGCAGTGACCCGCCATCGGGGAGGGAATGCACATTCCACAGCAATACTGGAGCGCAAAGCGCGAGCGCCAGTACGCGCACATCAAGGACAGCCTGATCCAGCGTGGCAAGCCCGCGCCGCTGGCCGAGGAGATCGCGGGGCGAGTCGTCAACAAGGAACGTGCGCAGCATGGTGAGTCGGTTTCGGCCAGTGCGTCGTCGCTGAACGACATGCCGGCCAGCCGGCGCGGCGGATTGCGCTCCCACAGTGGCACTGGCGGTCGAACCTTGCTGCAGCTGCGCAATGAGGCGCGACAGCGCGGGCTCAGAGGCCGGTCGTCGATGAACAAGGCGCAGCTCGAAGAGGCGCTGCGGCGCTGACCGCTGATTCATCAAACCCAAACGTCAAAGGTGAAGCCCATGAGCCAAATCCAGATCGCCGTCATCGTCGGCAGCCTGCGCCGCGAGTCGTTCAACCGCAAGCTGGCCGAAGCCGTCGTGAAGCTGGCGCCGCCGGAGTTCTCGTTCAGGCAAGTCCCGATCGGCGATCTGCCGCTGTACAGCCAGGACGACGACGGCAGCCCGGCTGCGGCGGTGACACGCCTGAAGGCGGACCTTGCGGCAAGCCAGGGCTTCCTGTTCTGTCGCCGCCGGCCGAACTTTGACCATCCGTGCCGGTTGAACCTTGACCAGGGATGGAAGGCCGCTCGGAGTGCGGCCGTTTGTGGATAAGTGTAGGTCTATGTCTGGTTCGTTGACCTCCCAGGGGCACTGCTATTCGCGCGGGGGAAGACGTGAAGGCCGTAGGTCGTAGCGGATTCCCCCGCGCGGCGCTCGCTCAGCTGTCGGCCTCGGGTTGCGGCTGCTTGTCGGCCCGACGCGCCTGCTCGCGTGCCTTGATGCGCTTCTTGGCCACCGCCGTGCTGTGCAGGAACCGGTAGCTCTCGTTGCCCGTCTCGACGATGTGACAGTGGTGCGTGAGCCGGTCCAGCAACGCCGTCGTCATCTTCGCGTCGCCGAACACCTTGGACCACTCGGCGAAGTCCAGGTTGGTCGTGATCATCACGCTGGTGTGCTCGTACAGGCGGCTGAGCAGATGGAACAGCAACGCCCCGCCAGCTTGGCTGAATGGCAGATAGCCCAACTCGTCCAGGATTACGAGGTCCATGCGCAGCAAGCTGAGCGCGATGCGTCCCGCCTTGCCCTGAGCCTTCTCCTGCTCCAGCGCATTGACCAGATCCACCGTCGAGTAGAACCGCACGCGCTTGCCATGGCGGGTGATGCCCGACACGCCAATGGCCGTGGCCAAGTGCGTCTTGCCCGTGCCAGGTCCGCCAACCAACACGACGTTGTGCGCCTGCTCGGTGAACGCCAGTTCAGCCAGCGTGTGGATGAGTTTACGGTCCACCGGCGAGCCCTCGAAGTCGAAGCCCGCCAGGTCACGGTGCACGGGGAACTTCGCGGCATGCGTCTGATGGCTCACCGAGCGCATGGCGCGGTCCGTGGTCTCGGCCTGCAGCAGATGCTCGATGAGCCAGCGCGAGCTCTCGATCGCCGCGCTGCCTCCTTGCTCGACCAGTTCGGCCCAGGCACTGGCCATGCCGTGCATGCGCAACTGCTTGAGTTCGACGCCAATCTCACGCATGGTCGGCCTCCTCGGTGCTGGCTGCGCGCAGGCTGTCATAGCGCTCGGTGTTGGCCAGCGGTTTGGTAGCCACCTGCAGCGCCGTTGCGGCGCTCTCGGGCGCCGGCTCGGCGTTCAGCCGCGCCAGCACGTTCAGGACGTGCTCGACGCTGACCCGCCCGCTGCGCGTGCTCTCTAGCGCCAGTTCGACTGCCACCACAACGGCATCCAGCCCGGCCGTCGGCACGATGGCCAGCACCTGCGCCATCACGCGGTCACCGCCCGGGTCACGCAGCAAGGCCCGGCGCAACTGCTGCAACGGCTCGGGCATGTCGGCGAAGGGCGCCCCGTTGCGCAGCGCTCCGGGCTTTCTCTGCACCAGCGGGATGTAATGCTGCCAGTCGTACTTGGTCTGGCCGCGGTCGCTCAAACGCTCGTGGCTGGCTACCACCGCGTCGTCCGCCACGATGACGATCTTGCCCGGGTACAGCCGGGTGCTGACCGCCTGCCCGGCCAACTCGCACGGCACCGAGTAGCGGTTGCGCGCCACCACGACCAGGCAGGTGCTGCTCACCTTGGCCGGGTTCTCCACATAGCCGTCGAAGGGCTCGGGCATCGGCATCAGGTGTGGCCGCTCGTTCTCCAGCATCTCGGCCACGCTGAAGTGCTCGTGCTCGGGATGACGCACCTCGTCCCACAAGGCCCGGCAACGCTGGCCCAGCCAGGCGTTGAGTTCGACGAAGGAGCCAAAGCGCTGCTGGCCCGCTTCGATCCAGATGCGCCGCCGGCTGTCCTGAACGTTCTTCTCGACGACACCCTTCTCCCAGCCCGAGGCCACGTTGCAGAAGTCGGCATCGACAGGCGAGTGCGCGCACATCACGGCGAAGCGCTTGTTGACGGTGCGGCCCTTGCCCTTCTTGACCTTGTCGATGGCGGTCTTCAGGTTGTCGTAGATGCCGCGCCGGGCGATGCCGCCCATCGCCGCGAACGAGCGGGTGTGCGCATCGAACAGCATCTCGTGGCCTTGGCTCGGGTAGGCCACGAGCCAGAAGGCCCGGCTGGCGCACAGCTTCAGGTGCGAGACCTGCAGGCGGTAGTAGATGCCGCCCACGACCAGGCCCTCTTCACTCCAGTCGAACTGGAAGGCTTCGCCGAGCTCGAAGGCCAGCGGCACGAAGGCACGGGCGCTGATGAGCTTGCCCTGCTTGTCGCGCCACTGACGAATGAAGTCTGTCAGCCGCGTGTAGCCACCGTCGTAGCCTTGGCTGGTGAGTTGGATGTGCAGTGCGCGGGCGGTTCTGCGCTCATGCTTGGCGCGACGCGCGTCGACTTCCAATGCCTGCGTGAGCGTCGCAATGAATGGCGCGAGCTTGGTCGACACGTCGCGCCGCCGGTACTTCGGCGCCACCCCCTGCGGCGTCTGCAGCCACTTCTTGATCGTGTTGCGCGACAGGCTGGTCAGCCTGGAGATCTCGCTGATCGACTTGCCGTCGCGCAGTCGCATGCCGCGAATCTTGCCTATCAATGCCATGGTGATCACCTCTGTCTCCCCTGCCACAAATGTGGGCAGGGTAGGTTGTTCACCCTGGTCAATATTCAGTCGGCATCACCCTCGCTTGCTGGTCAATTTCCGGCCGGCGTCAACACTGCAGGCACGGTCTAGGTGAATCGTCAGCACTTCGACATCGGGAATGCAGATGGCAGCTGACGGGCATCGAGTCCGCGCGGCCGGCCGGCAAACCTCGACCCGTTGCCGACGTAGAACCAAGGATATTCGCCGCCGCAAAGCGGAGATCCGGCGGCTGGGCGCATGAATGCCAGCGTCGCCTTCACTACTCGTGTGTGCGGTTGCTCCATCCTTCCGACTCAGACTCAAGGCGTCGCAATCTTCAACTTGCAGCGTATACCACCCGGGAGTGCTTGGCTTGCGTTGTCCAAATCGGCAACGACGCCGAAGGTGCCGGCGGCTGAATCGATGACGCGGTCCACGGTGCGAATGCGCGTGGGGATCGAGCCGGTGAACGGCGCTTCAGGCAGCACCACAGCCGGCATACCGGGCTTGACCAGCGGGAACATCTTGAACGGCAGGATCGCCTGCACGGCCAGTGGTTGCGTCTGTGCAATCTTGAGAATCGGCTTCTTGGTACCTTCAACCCCGTCGACCAGGGCACCGGGATAAAGATATTGCTCCATCACAACGCCGTCGAAGGGGCTGTAGATCGCACGCCTGCGCAACTGGTCGACGGACTGACGGTGTTCAAGGCGCGCCAGTTGTGAGCTCTCTTCGGCGGTGTGCAGTTCAGACTCGGCCAGCTTGAATTCAGCCGCGGCGTCGTCTCGGGCCTGCGCCGAGACGAATTCCTCCTTGTAGAGTTCGCTCATGCGGCGCGACTTCTCGCGCGCTGCCGCGACCTTGTTGCGAGCGGTCAACAGTGCGCCCTGGGCCTCTGCTCGAAACCGCGCCGTGTCGGTCGCGCTGCGCTCAACGCTCGATTCGACCGTCACCAACAGCTGCCCTTTTCGAATCAGGTCGCCGCGCCGCGCATGCACCTGCTGCAGCAACCCGGACACGGGGCTGCGGACCTCGACGATCTGCGCCGGTTCGATCATGCAATCGAACTCTCGATCCGCAGCCTGTGCACCCGCCGGCACGAGCCACCAAAGCGCCGCGACGACCATTGCACCCAGCTTCATGTGATCTGTCCTGAGAACCCAATCAATCGGCTCAGCTCGCGGTCCTGGCGCAGCGTCTGCATGCGAGTGCGGTAGGCCCGCCGCTCGGACCGCTGCTGCGCACGCCACACCGTCATCCGCAGCCCCACATGCCGCAGCGCGGGCATGTGCAGCCTCAGCAACCGGCGCAGCCACGGCGCGTGCTGGATGAACAGTGCGTCCGTGCTGGCCACGATCGCTCGCGTCGAGCCGACCTCGCCCTGGCGGCCGCAGCGCCCGAAAAGCTGGCGGTCGACGCGTGGCGATTCGTGGAACTCCGTGAGTATCACGTGCAGACCGCCAGCTTCACGAGCGGCGGCATCCAGCTTGATGTCCGTACCGCGCCCAGCCATGTTGGTCGCCACCGTGACACGCCCGCCCAAGCCGGCTTCGGCGACGATCTGCGCTTCCTCGGCATCCTGGCGTGCGTTCAGCACGACATGCGGCAGGCCGCGGCAGGACAGTTCCGCCGCCACCTGTTCTGAAGCCTCGACGCTGCGCGTGCCCACCAGCACCGGTTGGCCACGCGCCGATGCCGCCTGCGCCTCTTCAGCGACAAACTGCCACTTCGCAGCGGCACTCGCAACGCAGACGTCCGGCAGTCGACGGCGACGACTCGGCCGGTTCGGCGGGATGCGTCGCACGGCCAGCCGATACACGGTCCAGAGCTCGCGCGAGGCTTCCGCTGCCGTGCCGGTCAGCCCCGACAGCAGGTAGTAGCGGCGAAAGAAGCGCTGGAAGGTCATGCGTGCCATCGTCTCACGGCCAAGCGTCAGTTCAACGCCCTCCTTGGCCTCGATGAGTTGGTGCAGCCCTTGCTCCCACGAACGGTCGGCCATCACCCGGCCCGTGCTTTCGTCGACGATCTGAACCTTGCCGTCGGCGAGGATGTAGTGCTGGTCGAGTTCAAACAGATGCAGCGCTGTGAGCGCCTGGCGCAACAACAGTTCACGCCACGTCCGCGCCCGCCAGACGGCGCGCGCGCCCTCAGGGAGCGGCGGGCAGGCGTCGGCAGCCCCTGGCAGCAACTCCAGGTCGCGCGCAGCACCGATGCGAAAGTGGCGGTCACGCTGCAAGCCGCGCGCCGCATCGATCGCCCATTGCAGAAGTTCGGGTTCGTACAAGGCAGGCGCCTCTCGCGAGATGATCATCGGCGTGCGCGCTTCATCGATGAGCACGCTATCGGCTTCATCGACGATCGCGAAGTGAAGCGCGGGAATGAGTGGTTTGGCGGCATCGTCGATCGCCCGATTGTCCGGCGTCGTAGCCCAAAGCCGACGCAGCCGGTCGACCTGCAGCGGCTGCGTGCCGTGCCCTGCCAGCCTGTCCTTCAAGTAGTCGAACACGAGCTCCTTGCCGCTGACGTAGCAGATCGCAGCGCTGTAGGCCGCGCGCCGCTCGTCAGCTTCCATCCCGCCCTGAATGCAGGCCCCGGACAGACCAAAGAACTGGAACAGCGGCTGCATCTCCTCGCAGTCGCGACGGGCCAGGTAGTCGTTCGTGCTGACGACATGCACCGCAGCGCCGGAACCGGCCATTGCGGTGGCCGCCAGCGCTGCGACCAGCGTCTTGCCCTCGCCGGTCTGCATCTCGGCCAGCCGGCCGGAGAGCAGCACCCGCGCGCCGACGAACTGCACCGGGTGCGGCCACAGGCCCAACCTGCGGCGACTCGCCTCGCCGATGCAGGCAAACGCGGCCGCGAGGCGCGCTGGGTCAAGCACGTCGCTTCCGCTGGCCTTGAGTGCTTGCATTTCAGCGCGGAAGCGTTGCGCCACGACATCGTCTGGTTGCTCACGCATGGCACTGGCCTCACCAGTCACGGCACGATCGAAAGCGGCAATGCGCGCGCGCCGTTCGCGCCCAGGCGGCAGCCAGCCGGCAAGGCTGCGAAGAAAAACTTCGACTTTGTGGCCGCGCTCCGCGCCACGCTCGTCGCGCTGCGTGTCGGCGCGGCGAAAGGCAGTGCCTGCCATCGCGCGCACGAAGGTCGGGTCCAGCGTCAAGGTCGCCATCGCGTCACAGGTTCAACTGCGAGAGGAAGAGCTGGCGCAAGCGCATGTACCACTGCCAAGCCAGCGGTGCCGGGCCGAGATCGAAGCGCACATGCGCGCGGTCGCCGAACACCGGCGCACGCGACGGGCGTTCGAGCGCAAGCTCGATGTCGAAGACGCGCTTCAAGCTGCGCGTGCCGCCTTGCTGCGACGGATCGACCGCGATCTCGCCGCCGCCGCTGGTGCCCAGCGCGGACGAGACCAGATCGAAGCCGCCCCCTGCCGCCTTGCGCTTCACCTGGGCCGGCACGGAGTCGGAAAGATCGTTGACCAGTCGCACCTGGACACCCCGCAGGCGCGAGCGAATCAAGTCCATGTCGTCCTGGGTGACCACCGTACGGACCAACGCCGACGGCCCAGCGACGATGAAGCCGACGACCTCGCCTCGCTTGACGTAGCGCCCCTCGAGCTCCGTCGGCGCCGCAGGCGTCCAGTTGCCTGGAGCGGCAGCCTTGATCGTGAGCGACTGCACGCGCCGCTCGGCGTCGACCAGGCGCGCCGTGCGCGACGCCAGCTCGGCGCGCAGCGGCTCGGTGCGAACCGGCTCGTCCACTTCGGCCTTGCGCAACTGTGCCTGACCCTGGGCCACCGCAGCCGCGGCGGTGGCGAGATCGGCCGTGGCACGCGGGCTGTCCAGCGTCAAGAGCGGCTGTCCGGGCTGCGCCATCGCACCCGAAGTCAGCAGCACCTGCTCCACCTGCCCGGCAGCTTCGGCACGCACGATGGCCTCGTCGGGCAGCCAAACCACGGCGCCGTGCATCGAGTAGAAGGGCATCGGCACCAGGCCGACGAAGGCGGCGGTCAGCGCCAGTGCCAGGCCGGTGCGACGCAGCGCCGATTCGCGCCGCCGCGCCAGCGCCGGACCTTCGCGCAGATGCTGCCAACCCTTCCAAAGCGGCATCACCAGCGTGCTGAAGGCGGCCATCACCGCCATCACGGCGCCGACAAGCAGGTACTCGGTGGCCACGAACCAGATCAGGCCGATCGAGATCAGCAGGCGGTATACCGGCGCCACGGCCCCGTAGACGAACATCAGCGCGCATTCGCCGCGGGCCTCGATCGGAGGCTGCGCATCGCGCGAGCCGAAAGCGTAGCGGTCGATCAGGTAAGCCCAATACTGCGTCGAGCGCTGCGCCAGGTTGGGCATCTCCAGCAGATCGCAGGCGATGAAGTAGCCGTCGTAACGCATCAATGGATTGCCATTGACGAGCAGCGTCGAAACGCCCGCGATCAGGATGACGTTGAACGCGACCGCGGTGGCCAGGCCCGACTCGGCCATCAACCAGACATAGACCGCCGCCGCGCCGAGCACGAATTCGGCCATGATTCCCGCCGCCGCCACCGCTGCGCGCGCCCACTTCGATGGAAAGCGGTAGGAGGATGTGGCATCGACGTAGGGCACCGGCGTGAAAACGATGAACATCAGCCCGATCTCGCGCACGCTGCCGCCCCACGCCTTGACCGCCATGCCGTGCGCCCATTCGTGCACCAGCTTCACCAGCGGGTACGTGAACCACAGCAGCGCCAGGTTGTTGGCCGAGAGCACGCGGTCCGACAGGTTGTCGGTCAGTGCGCTCCAGTGCTGCCAGGCGAGCACGCCAGCCGGCGTCACGAAGATCAGCCACAGCAGCAGCGCGGGACGGCTGAACAGAACGCGCGCCAAGCCGGCCCAGCGTTCAAACCACGGGTCGGGGTGCAGCAGCGGTAGCCGCACGCTCATCGGGTTGAGCCAGCTCTGGCGCTGCTTGGCGCTTTGCTGGCGCCGAAAGCGCTCAAACACTTCGCCGGCGTCTGGCGAGACCTGGGTCTGCAGCAGGTCGTTCGAATACAGCGCCGACATCAGTTGCACGAGTTCGTGCTGCGAGATGCTGCCGCCCTCGTCGGCATCGACACGCTCGCAAGCGGTGGCCCAGACTTCGTCCAGCGTGCGTTGGCCGTCCAGCAGTTCGAGCACGCGCCACACCGCCGGCGTGACGCGATGGAAGCGTTGCGTGACGGGGTCCACCAACAACACCCAGGTCTTGCCGCGCAGCCGCCGGTGCAGCGGTTCGACTCCTGGGCGCAAGCGGGGCCGCAGGAAGCGTACCGCGTGCCAATGCTCGGAGAGAAGACTGTGCATCCCTACCCCAGCCAGCGCCAAAGCTTGAGCCGCAGCCAATCGACGGTCGGCCGCGTCCAGACGGTCAGCAGATTGGCGCGGCCGACTTCGATCTTGCCGATGCCTTGCATGCCCGGGCTGAGTGGTGGTGCCTCGCCGCGCCAGGCGGCCTCGACACGAAAGCCGTTGCTGCCTTCCTGCACGCTCGCCGTGGCGGTGACCCGCGTGACCTCGAAGGCGTGGCCGGTCTGCGGCTGGCCGGTCAGGCGCAGCACGCCAGGTTGCCCCAGTTTCACGCGGGCGATGTCGGCATCACCGACATGCAGCACCACGCGGTAGCCGTCGGTGGCGGCAATCTCGAACATCTCCTTGCCGGCCTCGACCGGGCCACCGATCTGCTGCACCCAGTCGCCCGAGACGACGAGGCCGTCCATTGGCGCCCGCAGCGCCGTACGCGCCAGCTTGGCTTCGGCCAGCGCCAGTTGGGCCTCGGCGCTTTGCAGTTCCGTCGCCGTCATCGCCACCGCCGGGGCGTCGCGTTCGGCCATCGCCTGACGCAGCTTGCCCGCGGCCTGGTCGCGCTCGCTGCGCCAGCGTTGCTGCTCCAGCAACAGCTCGCGGTCGTCCAGACGCGCCAGCAACTCGCCGCGCTTCACAAGATCGCCCGGACGCACGGCGACCTGGGCGATAAATCCTTCCTGCGGCGCGGTCACGATCTGACGCGTGCGGCCTTCGATGACCGTGGCCGCGGTCACGTTGTCGGCCACCGGCACCACCAGCAGCACCAGCGCCACCAGCGCGGTGGCACCCGCACCGAGCTTCCAGGTCAAGTGCCCGGGGCCGAACACCTTGCGCACCCCATCCTGCGCGGCTTGCAGCGCATGGCGCGGCAGGCTTCGCTGCGACTCGCGCCAATGGCGCAGCAAAGGCTCACACAACCCGGCACTGGCGCGCAACACGGCCAACGCTTCCGGCGGCACGCCGCCGGGCTGCTGCGCCACGAGCGCGGCCACGGCGTCCCCATCGTCGAACAGCGGCAGCGCCCAGGCGTCGCCTTGAGTCACCTCCTGCATCTCGACCAACGCCTGCTGCGCAATCTCGCCCGCGTCGCGCGCCGCGGGCGACGCCTGCTCGGCCCAGGAGGTGTCGGCAGCGACCCACCAGTGCGGCGCCTGCCGCCGCACTTCCATCAACACCAGTGCGAGGCCACTGCCCGGCGCCGACGCCTCGACACGCGCCCAGGCAGCGGTGCGATTGACCCACTCCTGCGCGGCCGCGCGCGCGCTGTGCTGCGAACTCACATGGCCCATCAGTTCAAGCAGCCGCGCGGCATGCTGGTTGTGCGCCAGACTGGCCGCAAGCAGTGACAACTGCAGCCAACCCAGCGACAAGAGCACCTGCTGAATGCTGCGCTCGTTGTGCGGCGGCGCCAGCGCCACGCCAACGACGGCGGGCTGGCCGCCGGGCAACTGGAGGCTGGTGGCGACCAGCAGGTCGGCGTCCGCGTCGCCGTCGGCCTTGCCCAGTGCCACGGGGTTCTCTGGCGTGACGCGCTTGCGCAGGCTTGCCCAGGCCTCTGTAAGCGCGCGGTCGGATTGCGGGAATGGGAAGTTCCAGCGCAAATCGGCGCTGTGGAACGCCGCGTTGCGGCAAGCCACGCCGCACGCGTTGAGCCTTTGCATCCAGGCCGCAAGTGCCGGCCCGAGTTCGGGGGCAGGCGTAGGCGCAGCTGGCCCGAATTCCGGTTCGGCTGACACTTCAGGTGTGGCGCGCGTCACTGCCTGACCTTGCGCAGCCCGTTCTCTGCTGCCCAAGAGCCAAGCGTCGTGGATCAGTTCGCGGCATCGTTGCAGAGATCGGAAAAGTTGGTGATCTTGACCGCACCGTCTGGAAAACGCGCGACCACTTCCAGCTCGCCGCCCATGGCCTCTATGTGGCTGCGCAGCGTGGACAAGTACATGTCCGTCCGCTTCTCCATCTTCGCGATCGAGGGCTGCTGGACATTCAGCACATCCGCGAGCATCTTCTGCGACAGGCCGCGGGCCTGGCGCAGTTCGTTGAGCGGCATTTCAGCTAGCAGCGCTTGCGCCTTGGCTTCGGCCCGTGCCCGGGATTCAGGTGACATGCGCGAGCGCAGTTCTGCAAATTTCTTAGCCATCGATCAGCCCTTCCTTGCGAAGTTGATCCAGGTGTTCGTCGTAGAGCCGGTCGGCGATGGCAACATGCACCTCATACCACCGATCGTCGCCGGTCTTGTCGCCGCCGATCAGCAGAATCGCCGACCGCCGGGGATCGAACGCATACAAGGTTCGCAGTGGCTTTCCTCGATGCTGGGTGCGCAGTTCCCGCATATGCCCGTGCTTCGACATCTTGATCGCGCTGCTGTGCGGAAAGCCCAGCGCCGGCCCACGCTCTTCCAGCAGGTGTACGCATGCATCCACCGTCTCCTGTTCCTCTTCCGACAAACAGCTCCACCAGTCGCCGAATTCGTCGGTGTATTCGACCTCCCAACTCATGTCGTCAATATAGCCTGGACGGCATAGTCCTGCAATGGAATGTCTTTGCCATCGGCGTCCGCAAGCCTCCAGGCAGTTGCGCGACGTTCTTCAACCCTTACTCCGGCGAGCATTGAGTGCAAGTAGACCGTGCTCGACCCGGAGAAGATTGGCAAGGCTGGTCTATCCCCCCATCAACGCCGCCCACTGCCGCTTTGCGGAAGCCTCCAGGCTGCGCAGCCAGCCTTCGGGCGCTTGTGAGCTTTCCGGGTCGACGGCGGCTTCCTCTTCATCCCGCGTGCGCCGGGCAGCGTACAGGGAACCCGCGCCGACGAGGGCGAGCGCACCGGCCACGGCGATCGGCGACGCCAGCGACCGCTCCGTGCCATCGACGCTCGCGCCGCTCAGCAGCGTCACATACGGGTTCAATCCCACTGGCGTGGGCACCGCGGTGCCAGCGAGCGCCACCACCGTCAGTTCCTGCGTCGCGCTGGCCATGGAGCCGGTGCGGGAGTCGGTGGCCGTGGCGCGCACCTGCAACTCGAAGCGTTCGCCCTCCTCAGCGCCGCCAGCCTTGCCGTCGTCAGCGCCCTTGCCCGCGTCGCTTTCGGCGGCCGCGCTGCACTGCCCGCCCGGCGGCGGCATGAATCTCAGCTTGGCGAGGTTCCAGCCGCTCAGGTCCACGCTGCTCTGCCCACTGCCAAGGGTGACGCTGTGCTCGCCATCGCTGACGCGCGAACCCGCCGGCAGGCCGGCGAGTTCGATTCTGAGCACTTGCGAGCCCTCCGCTTCGGCCAGGCGCGCCTCGACCGCGGGCAACGCGATGGCTTCCCCGGCCATCCCGTAGACCGTGCCGGCGCCGGTGGGCATTGTCTCCACCAGACGCGCGTAGTCGATGGCGACGCCGCTCGCGGCCGCCGCGTTGGCGCCGCCTTCGAGCACGATGCGCACCGTGCGCTGCTGCCCATTGCCCGCGAACTGCACGTTCAGGGGCAGCCAGGTCAGGCCGTCTCCCAAAGTCGCGGTGGAGAAGAGCGCAACGCGCTGGCCGTCGACGTAGACGCCGATCTGCGCGTCCTCGGCCGCCAGCCCCATCTCGCCGCCGCAAGCCAGGCTCAGCGTGTAGATCGCCTCGGCAATGGTTGCCACACTGCGCTCGATGCCCAGGGTCTGGTAGCTGGTGCCCGTGCCGCTGTTCGCCGACCTCCATTCGCCGCGGTTGCCGACCGCGGTTGCGGTGCCGACGCCGCCCGACCAGAAGCCGAAGCCGGCGGCCGTGCCCCCGCCCGAGCCCACGAGCGTCAAGCCATTCAGGCCGGTGTTGGCATCGACCGGGGTGCCGCTGCCGACACCGCCCCAGCCACCGGAGAGCACTTCGCGGCTCACGCTCACGTCGCCCGCGGTAAGCGTCAGCACCGGTGCTGCGTCGCCGCCGTTGATCGTCAGCGTGACGGTGGCGACGTTGGAATCGGCCTGGCCGTCGCTGACCTTGTACGTGAAGGCGTCACCGCCCACGTAGCTCGCCTCGGGGCGGTAGCTGAGGCTGCCATCGACGTTGACGGTCACGCTGCCGTGCGCTGGGCCGGCAACCACCTGCGCGCTGAGCGCGTTGCCCTCGACATCGGCCGCCGAGGCCAACGGCGCCAGCCTGACCACGCCGCCCTTGCCGACGCTGGCGCTCAGGTTCGCCGCCGTCGGTGCATCGTTCACCGGCGTGACGCCAAAGCTCAGCGTGGCTTCGTTGGATGCGAGCTCGCCGTCGCTCAGCGTGAAGCGCAAGCTGTCGGCGCCAAAGAAGTTCGCTTCCGGCGTGTACGTGTAGGTGCCATCGGCGTTGCGCGCCAGTGTGCCGTGCGCAGGGCCGGCGACGATGGCGGCTTGCAGCGCGGTGCTGTCGACGTCCGAGCCCAGGCTGCGCAGATCGACGACGAGGCTGGCGTCTTCGGCCAGCGCGACGTTGCCGCCCTGCGCCACCGGGGCGTCGTTGACGGCGCCGATCGTCAGCGCAACGGTCGCGATGCGCGAATCGGCCTGGCCGTCGCTGACCTTGTACGTGAAGCTGTCGCTGCCGTTGTATTCGCGATCGGGGCGATAGGCGAAGCCGCCCTGGTCGGTGACCGTCACCGCGCCGTGCGCCGGGCCGGCGACGATGCGTGCGAGGAGTGCGTCGCCCTCCACGTCGCTGGCGCCGGCCAGCGGATCGAACACCAAGGTCGTGTCTTCGGCCAGCGTGGCTTGGCTGTCGCTCACGAGCGGCGCGTCGTTGACCGGCGTCACCGCAATGCTCAGCGTGGCCTGGTTGGACGTGAACTCGCCGTCGCTGAGCGTGAAGCGCAGGCTGTCGCCGCCGTTGAAGTTGGCCGCCGGCGTGTATGTGAAGGTGCCGTCTGCGTTGGCGAGCAGCGTGCCGTGCGCCGGGCCGGCGATGACCGCGGCTTGCAGCGTCGCGCCTTCGGCATCCGAGCCCAGGCTGCGCAGGTCGATGACCAGGCTCGCGTCTTCGGCCAGCGTCGCGCTGCCGCCCTGCGCCACCGGCGCTTGGTTGACGGCGGTGATCGTCAGCGTAGCGGTGGCGACGTTGGAATCGGCCTGGCCGTCGTTCACCTTGTACGTGAAGGCGTCGCTGCCCACGTAGCTCGCCTCGGGGCGGTAGCTGAAGCTGCCATCGGCGTTGACAGTCAGGCTGCCATGGGCGGGGCCGGCGACCACTTGGGCGGTCAGCGCATCGCCCTCGGCATCGGCCGCCAAGGCCAGCGGCGCCAGCGTGACCACGCCGCCCTTGCTGACGGTGGCGCTCAGGTTCGCCGCGGTCGGGGCGTCGTTGACCGGCGTTACGACGATGTTCAGTGAGGCTTCGTTTGAGACCAGTTCGCCATCGGTCAGCGCGAAGCGCAGCGTGTCGCTGCCATTGAAGTTGGCAGTCGGCGTGTATGTGAACGTGCCGTCCGCACTGCCGACCAGCGTGCCGTGCGCGGGACCGGCGACGATCGCGGCTTGCAGCACGGCGCTGTCGACATCAACACCCAAACTGCGCAGATCGAAGATCAGGCTTGCGTCTTCAGCGAGCATGGCGGTTCCGTCGTGGGCGACCGGCGCGTCGTTGACGGGCGCGATCGCCAGCGTGACGGTGGCGACGTTGGAATCGGCCTGGCCGTCGCTCACCCTGTACGTGAAGCTGTCGGCGCCGAAGTAGTTGGCTTGGGGCGTGTAGCTGAACGTGCCATCGACGTTGACGGCCAGGCTGCCGTGCGCCGGGCCGGCAACGATGCTCGCGGCAAGGGTGTCGCCATCCACGTCGCTCGCTGCGGCGAGCGGGTCGAGAACGAGCGTCGTGTCTTCGGCCAGCGTGAGGGCGCGGTCAGCGAGCACCGGCGCGTCGTTCACCGGCGTCACGGTGAGGCTCAGCGTGGCCTCGTTCGAGACGAGTTCGCCATCGGTCAACGTGAAACGCAGCGTGTCGCTGCCGTTGAAGTTGGCAGCCGGCGTGTATGTGAACGTGCCGTCCGCATTGCGGTCCAGCGTGCCGTGCGCGGGGCCGGCAACGATCGCTGCCTGCAGCACGGCGCTGTCCACGTCAGACCCCAAACTGCGCAGATCGACGATCAGGCTTGCGTCTTCAGCGAGCATGGCAGTTCCGTCGTGGGCGACCGGCGCGTCGTTGACGGGCGTGATGGTCAAGGTCAAGGTAGCGACGTTGGAATCAGCCTGCCCGTCGTTCACCTTGTACGTGAAGCTGTCCGCACCGAAGTAGTTGGCTTCGGGCGTATAGGCGAAGCTGCCGTCGGCGTTGACGGCCAAGCTGCCGTGCGCCGGGCCGGCGACGATGCTGGCGGCAAGGGTGTCGCCGTCCACGTCGCTCGACGAGGCGAGCGGGGCGAACACGAGAGTCGTGTCTTCGGCCAAGGTGGCTGCGCCGTCGCTCAGCACAGGCGCGTCGTTCACCGGCGTCACGACGATGCTCAGCGTGGCTTCGTTTGAGACCAGTTCGCCATCGCTCAGCGTGAAGCGCAGCGTGTCGTCGCCGAAGAAGTTGGCAGCCGGCGTGTACATATAGGTGCCATTGGTGTTGCGCGCCAGCGTGCCGTGCGCCGGGCCGGCGAGGACCGCGGCTTGCAGCGTCTCGCCTTCGGCATCCGAGCCCAGGCTGCGCAGGTCGATGACCAGACTCGCGTCTTCGGCCAGCGTCGCGCTGCCGCCCTGCGCCACCGGCGCTTGGTCGACGGCGGTGATCGTCAGCGTGGCCGTCGCGACGTTGGAATCGGCCTGGCCGTCGTTGACCTTGTACGTGAAGGCGTCGCTGCCCACGTAGCTCGCCTCGGGGCGGTAGCTGAAGCTGCCATCGGCGTTGACAGTCAGGCTGCCATGGGCGGGGCCG
>CAIKUF010000088.1 GCA_903830565.1 uncultured bacterium
CCCCGCTCGGGCACAGAGGTCTCCCTCCAATACCTGGGGCCTGCTACCCGGCGCTCCGACGCCTACCGGGACGGGACTCTCACCCGTTGGACATGCGCAGCATGCAGCAACTCCCCCTCGCCCCTGCGGGTTCAGTCGAGCTTTTGCTTCGTGACGCACCATGCGGCAAGTGTAGACAGGCTGCAAGCCTGCATGCCGCCAGCGCCTGTGAGACAGTTCCGGCAACGCCCATCGCGGGCTGCGGAGGAACCGCCATGTCGTTCGACTTCGATCTGCTCGTCCTCGGTGCCGGCTCGGGCGGCGTCGCCGCATCGCGCCGCGCCGCGGCCCACGGCGCACGCGTCGCCGTCGTCGAAGGCAGCCGCGTCGGTGGCACCTGCGTGATCCGCGGCTGCGTGCCGAAGAAGCTCCTGATGTACGCAGCGCAATACGGCGACGCCCTTCGCGAGGCGCCAGGTTACGGCTGGCTCGTCGGCGAGACGCGCTTCGAGATGGCGCGCTGGGCAGCTTCCAAGGCCGCCGAGACGCAGCGCCTCGAAGGCGTCTACCGCAAGTTGCTGGCGGGCAGCGGCGTCGAGTTGATCGAGGGCTGGGCGCGCGTGGTCGGGCCGCACCGCGCGGTCGTCGGCGAGCGCACGCTGAGCGCGCAGCACCTGTTGATCGCCACAGGCGCCTCGCCCGTGCTGGACAGCATCCCCGGCATCGAGCACTGCGCGACGTCGGACGGCCTGCTCGACCTCAGCGCCCTGCCCGAGCGCGCCGCGGTGGTCGGAGGCGGCTACATCGCGACCGAGTTCGCGAGCATGCTGGCCCGGCTCGGCGTCGAAGTGAGCCAGTTCTATCGAGACCGCCTGCCGCTGCGCGGCTTCGACGAAGACTTGCGCCGCCGCGCCGCAGCCGCGTTGCAGGCGGCCGGGATCGCACTTCATCCCGGCGCCGCTCCGGTGGGCGTGCACACGGACGGCCCCGGCCTCGCCCTCGAACTCGCGGACGGCAGCCGGCTCGCCTTCCCGTTCGTCTTGAACGCCACCGGCCGGCGCCCGAACACGCACGGGCTCGGCCTCGAAACGCTAGGCCTCACGCTCGGCGCCAAGGGCGCCGTGCCGGTCGACGGCGCCTGCCGCACGCCGGCACCCGGCGTCTACGCGATCGGCGACGCGACCGACCGCAAGAACCTGACGCCTGTTGCGATTGCCGAAGGCCGCGCGCTTGCCGATTCGCTGTTCGGGTCGACGCCGCGCGCGGTTGACCTCAGCCTCGTCGCGAGTGCGGTGTTCCTGCTGCCGCCGATCGCCACTGTCGGGCCCACCGAGGCCGAGGCATTGGCCGCGGGTCATGCGCTGAACGTGTTCGAGGCCGACTTCCGGCCGATGCGACAGACCTTCTTCGGCGGCGCGGAGCGCAGCTACATGAAGTTGCTTGTCGATGCCGCGAGCGACCGCGTGCTGGCGGTGCACATGCTGGGCGCGGACGCACCCGAGATCGTGCAGAGCCTGGCCGTGGCGCTGAATTGCGGCGCAACCAAGGCACAGTTCGACCGCACGATCGCCGTGCACCCGACGGTGGCAGAGGAATTCGTGCTGATGCGCGAGCCTGCGCGGCGGGCCCTGCCTTCGCAGGCGTGAGCCAGGAGCAGATCAGACCATTCCGTCCTTGGCCAGCGCATCGGCGAGCAGCGTCGCGAACTGCTGCAACAGCGCGCTGCTGCCGCCCGAACCCGCGGCGGTCGTGGTCGTCGTTGAGGCCGACCACACGACGGTGAAGTTCTTCACTTCGAACAGGCGAGTATCGGCACCCACGTTGTCCTGCACGGTGATCGTCGGCGGGGTCTGAAAACTGCTCGCCCACATGCCGCCATAAAAGCCGTAGAAGCCGCCGAAACCGAAGCCCGGCGCGGGACCGCTGAACGCACCCGGTGTCACCTGCACCGATTGGGCGACGTTGACGACCCGCGTCAGCAGCACGCCGGTGGCACCGGCTTCCTTCACCGCCAACTGCATCGCCTCCTGCGACATCGGGCCGACCTCGGACCCGAAGCGGTAGGACGGTGCGGCCTTGACGCCGCGCGCGCCGAGCTGGGCCACCATCGCGTCTTCGTAGATGCGGCGATTCGTCGCGTCCCTCGCGATGCCGACGACCAGGATCGCGCGGATCGGCTTCGCGGTGAAGGTCGGATCGACCCATTGCGTGTTGATCACGGTCGGCGCCGCGCAGGCAGCGAGGACGACCAGAAGTGCCGCGGCGGCGGCACGCGACAGCCACGGGTTGCGAAATGCTTGCATGTTGATTCCCCTCAAAGTTGCGAATGAACTCACCCTGAAAACGGCGCGGATACTGCCCGACCGAGCCGACCTTGTCAGTGCTTGACCTTGCCGTCCTCGGTCAACATCGACAGGTCGACGAAATGCGAGGCCACGTGATCCTTGGGCCCGTAGTTGACGTTGAAGCCGCCGAAGCTGGTGTTCTGGATCGACTCCAGGCCCGCGATCAGCGATTCGCGCGTCGGAACCTTGCCGGCACGCCTGAAACCCTCGGCGAGCACCTTGGCGGCGAGATAGCCTTCCATGCTCGAGTAGTTCGGCTGGGCATCGCCGCCCGCCTTGCGCACGGCCTCGAGGTACTCGCGCGAGATCGGCGTCGTCGGCGAGAACGGGAACGGCATCACCTGGCTGACCATGATGCCGCGGCCTTCCTTGCCGAGTTCATCGGCCAGGGCCTGGGTGCCGACGAACGACACGTTGTAGAAGGTTCCGTTGTATCCCGCCTTGCGCGCCTGGCGGGTGAAGGCGGCGCACGACTTGTAGGCGCTGATCTGCACGATCGCATGCGGCATCTTCGCGACGATATCCTTCACCGCCTGGGCCACGTCCACCGTGTTGCGCTCGACCGTCCCGAGCGCGATCGGCGCCAGCTCGCGTTCCTTGAGTGCGCGCACCACGCCTTCGAGGCCGGCCTTGCCATACGAGTCGTTCTGGTAGAAGACCGCGATCTTGTTCAGGCCCAGCGAGGTCAACTGCTTGACGATCAGCGCGGTCTCGTCGAAATACGACGCGCGCAAATGAAAGACGGACTTGTGGAACGGATCGCGCAACGCCTCGGCGTCGGTGAACGGGCCGAAGAACGGGATCTTCGCATCCACCACCAGCGGAAGCGCCGCCAGCGAGGTGGGCGTGCCCACGTAGCCGAAGAGCCCGAAGACGTCCTCGCTGATGAACTTTTCGGTGTTCGCCTTGCAGCGGTCGGGCTCGTAGCCGTCGTCCAGCGTGCGCAGCTCGACCGTGGCGCCGTTGACGCCGCCCTGCGCATTGAGCGCATTGAAGTAGATGCGCGCGCCGCTGTTCATCTGGATCCCGAGTTGCGCCGCCGGGCCGGTGAACGCGGCCGACTGACCGAGCACGATGCGGTTGCCCTGGGCCAGCGCCGGCATGGCGAGTACGGCGCTGGTCGCGGCGAGCCGCTGGATGACATCTCGACGATTCATGGTTGAACGATGCTTGGGTTCTGTCGGTTTCAAGGCCTGCCCGCTTTGGTATCGCATGAGCCGCCAGCGGATGGTGCCATGGCTGCAAGCCCGTGCGCCGGGTTTACACAAGGATACCTGGATGCTCTCGGTCCCAGAGCACATCGCGAGACCCGCAGGCGACGACAAAGTTTCCTTGCCACATCAATGATTATCGTCAGCGGCAGCGGGGTTCCACACCGGCCAGCGCGCAGAAGGCCGTTCCGTTGCGTCGGCACTCCATTCGGCCTGTGCCGCGCGCCGCAGGCGTGAGCGGCTTGAGTCGCCGCAGACCGCGGGCAGGACATCGCCGATCGGCGCCCTCAGCACGGCGTCCGCGATGTCGTCGAAGGGCGTCGGCTGGTCGTTCATGATCACGACGCGCACACCGGCCCGCTTGGCCAGCGGCACCATGCCGGCGACGGGGTAGACCTGCAGCGTCGTGCCGATGGCCAGCAGCAGGTCGGCCTCTGCCGCCACCTGCATCGCACGCTCGATCACCTGCGGCACCAGCGCCTGCCCGAACGAGATCGTGTCGCTCTTGAGGATGCCGCCGCAGACCTCGCACGCCGGATCGGCCTCGCCGGCGCGAACGCGCGCCAGGGCTTCTTCCATCGGCGCCCGGCGGCCGCAGTTCCAGCACATCACGCGCCGGACGGTGCCATGGACTTCGACGATCTTCGCGGGCGGATGGCCCGCCATCTGGTGCAGCTCGTCGATGTTCTGCGTGACCAACGCGTGCAGCCTGCCGCTGCGCTCAAGTGCCACCAGCGCACGATGCGCGGCGTTGGGCTGCGCCGTCCACGCGGCATGGTCGAGCCGGCTGCGCCATGCCGCACGGCGCACCTGCGGGTCGGCGAGGTAGGTCTGCAGCGTCGACTGCGCTTCGGCCGCCGGGTTGCGCGTCCACAAGCCCCGCGGCCCGCGGAAGTCGGGGATGCCCGAGTCGGTGGAGATGCCGGCCCCGGTCAGCGCGACGATGCGCTGCGAGTCCGCGATCCATTGGCGAACGACGGCGATGTCATCGACGGGCGGCATGAGCGTTGGGCACTTCGTCCGGGTGCACGGCCATCATAGTCTCGCGAGCGGATAATCAGGCTCGATGCACAGCGCACCCTCGCGCTGCACGCCTCACCCAGAGAGCCTCCATGCAAGTACTCCTGAACACCGACTCGCACATCGATGCCGGTCCGCATCTGCCCGCACACGTCGAGACCGTCGTCAACGGCGCGCTTCATCGCTTCGGCGATCAGGTCACGCGCGTCGAAGCCCATATTTCCGACGCCAGCAAGCACGCGAGGCCGCGGCCGGGCGAGATCCAGTGCACGCTCGAAGCGCGGTTGATCGGGCTCGAACCGGTCGTCGTCAGCGAGCATGCCGACACCGTGCACCAGTCCATCGAGGGTGCGGTCGACAAGCTCAAGCGTGCGCTCGACACCGCGCTCGGAAAGCACGACGCGCGCCGCAGCGCGGCGCCGCTCGATCGCCCCTGACGGCGGCTCCGTCCGCAAGCATCGACCGCGTGCGGCGAGCGCCGCGGCCTTCCCCGCATTTCCCAATCCATGTCCGCCCCATGTTGAAATGGCTCTTCAAGAAACGCGGCAGCACGGCCTCTGCTGAAGCCGCGCCGGCCCCGCTGCCGACCGCGCGAGCCACGGCCGAGACCAAGGCCAGGCAGGCCGAGGATGCGCGCGCCGAGTGGCTGCCCCGGCTGCAGTCGGCCCAAGGCAACGACGCAGCACTGCTGGGCCTTGCCCAGGCCACGCCGGTACTGGATTTCAAGCTTGCCGCCGTCGAGGCGCTGGTGTCGGAGGAAGCGCTCAAGCAGGCCGAGCGCGAGTTCCGCAGCCATGACCGCCGCGTGCATCGCCTCGCCAAGCAACGGCTCGAAGCCGCCGTCGCCAAGCGCGAGACGAAGGCCCGCGCGCAGTCGCTGATCGACGCGGCGCAGGCGCTGAGCGGCGAAGCGCTGTTGCCGGTCAACCGCCTGGTGACGCTGGACCGCGATTGGCAGGCGCTCGACGCGGGCCTGCTGGATGCGTCTCACCGCGCCGAGTTCGCGGCATTGCGCGAGAGGCTTGACGCACTCGTGCGCGAGCGCGGCGAGTTGGAGTTGCGTGTGCAGCGCTGGGCCGCGGACGTGACACGCGCCTTGGCCGCCCTGCAAACGGCCTGCGCCGACGCCCCTGCCACGGGCTCGGGCGCCGACCTTGCGCTCGCCATCGAGGCCGCTCGGTCGCTGCGCGAGAGCAAGCCCGATACCGCATCGGCCGAGGCTCTGGACGTTTCGCTGCAGCAGGCACTTGAGGACGCGGCACGGGTCGATGCGCGCCTGACCTTGCTCCTGGCGCTGGAGCAGCCGGCCGACACCGCGGTGGTCGAAGCGCCGGATGCCGTGCGCCAGTGGCAAGCCTTGCCGCCGCTGGCGAGTGCCGAACTGGCGCGCTCCTTTGACGAACGCTTCGAGCGCTGGCGGCGCGCACACACGCCGGCCCGCGCCGAAGCCGCGTCGCCAGCGGCACCTGCGCATGCCGCCGCAGGTCCCAGTGCCGAGCAGTTGCTTCAACTCGATACCGTGCTTCAAGCGGCAGAGGCCGCTCTCGCCGACGGACAGCTCGGCGAGATGCAGCAGCAGTTGCAGGCGGTGGATGCCGCCCTCGCACGCTTAAATCGCTTCAAGCTCGACGATGCAGTGCTGGCCCGCCTGCAAGCCTTGCACGCCGAGCGCGCGCGGCTCAAGGGCTGGCAGCAGTGGGGTGGCGGGCTCGCTCGCGACGGCGTTCTGGCCGAGGCCGAAGAACTGGCGCGCATCACGCTGGCCGCTGCTGACCCCGAAGCGAGCGCCCCGCCCAAGCTGCACGTCAAGGCGCACGGCGATGCGATCCATGCACTGCGCATGCGCTGGAAGGAACTCGACCACCTGGGCGCTCCCGCCAATCAGGAACTCTGGCAACGCTTCGACGCGGCGCTGCAGACGGCGTACCAGCCGGTGGCCGCGCACCAGGCCGCATTGAAGGCCGCGCGGCAAGAGAACTTCGCAGCCCGTGAAGCGCTGCTGGTTGCGCTCGAAGCCGTGCCGCTGGAAGCGGCATCCGAGGGCGCCGAAGACATGGCGGCGCACTGGAAGGAACAACTGCGCGCGCTGGATCGCTTTCAGCTCGCGTGGCGCCAGCTCGGCCCGCTGGAGCACACCGCGCCGGCGAGCGCTCGCGCCAGTTTGCAGCAGCGCCAGCACAGCAGCGTGGAGCGCATCGAGGCGCCGCTGAAAGCGGCGCGTCGCGTCGCCGAGGCGCAGCGCGAGCAATTGATCGTTCGCGCCGAAGCGCTGAAGGCGGGCCCGGGGCTTGTCGCCCAGGTGCGCGAGCTTCAGGCCGAGTGGCAGCAGCATGCGCGCTCGCTGCCGCTGTCGCGCCCGGTCGAGAGCACGCTGTGGGCGCGGTTCAAGGCGGCCACCGATGCGCTGTTCGCGCGCCGTGAGGCCGAGTTCAGCGCACGCGAGGCCGAACTGGCCGCGAACCTGGCGGCACGAGAGAACTTACTCGCCCGCCTAGACGCCTTGCCCGGTGACGCCCCGGAAACGCCGCGCGCGCTGGCAGAAATCGACCACGCGTGGCGCCAGGCGGCCGAGTTGCCGCGCGGCGCGGGCGGGGCCGTCGAAGCGCGCTATCGCGCTTCCAGCGAAGCCGCTTCGCGGCGCTTGGCCGACCATGCGCAGCAGCGTTGGCAGTTCCAGTGCGACACGCTTGCCGCCAAGGTCGCGCTGTGTGAAGCCCGCGAGAGCGGAACCTGCTCGGGCGACGACTTCGCGCCGCGCTGGGCCGCCCAGGATGCCTAGCCCGCGGCGTGGGAGAGTGCGCTCGCGCAGCGCGTGTCGTCGGCGGCCGAGGCCGCCCCGCTGTCGGCATCAGCGTTCGACGACGTGCTCCTGAAGCTCGAAGTGGCGCTGAACATTCCGGCGCCTCCCGAGTGGCAGGCCGCCAGGCGCGACCTGAAGCTGCGCGAGATGAAGGCCGCGCTCGAGCGCGGCGCCTCGACACCGCAGGGCCCTGCCAGCCCCTTCCAGGGCTTCGCAGCAGCACTGTGCCAGAGCGGCGCGACCGCGGCCCAGCGCGAGAGGCTCGCGGCATTGATCCAGGCTCTGCGCAACACGGCGCCCGGAACGCTGCTGCCGCCGACGACGCGCGGCTGACACAGCCCGCCCGCCAGGCGCCCTGCTTCGCCGCCTGGGTCGGGCTCGCCCTGCGTGGATACGCGCCGCTTAAGGCCAGCCTGCTGGTGGGCGGCATCGGCATCATGAACATCACGCTGGTCAGCGTGACCGAGCGCACGCGCGAGATCGGCCTGCGCCTGGCCGTCGGCGCGCTCGAAGGCGAGGTGCTGCGAGGCCGTCGTGCTGTCCGCCCTCGGCGGGCTGGTGGGCGTCGTCATCGCCAACGCGGCTTCGTATGGTCTCTCGCTGGCGACGGACGTGCCCTACGTGTTCGACCTCTCGATCAACGTGCTCTCGCTCGTCTTCTCGGCCGCCATCGGCGTCGTGTTCGGCTACTTCCCGGCCCGCCGCGCGGCGCGCATGGACCCGATCGAAGCGCTGCGCCACGAATGACGATACGGCGTGTCGGCAACAAGCCCACGCCGCACGCCGACTTCAACTTGGTCGACAATGCTCACCACGCGATCGAGCGTCCGATCGCCCGGGGAGGGCAGGCCCCGTTCACTGCACCAGGAGACAACGACATGACAAAGCAGAAAGTGGTTCTCGTCACCGGCGGCATGGGTGGCCTGGGTGAAACGATCTCGACCAAGATGGCCGATGCCGGCTACCGCGTGGTGGTGACCTACTCGCCCGGCAACGCGAAGCACGCCGAGTGGGTGGCCGGCATGGCGGCCCGCGGCTACGACATCCTGGCCGTGCCCTGCGATGTAGCGGACTTCGATTCGTGCACGCGCGCGGTCGCCGAAGTCCAGGCCCAGGTCGGTGCGGTCGACGTCCTCGTCAACAACGCCGGCATCACGCGCGACATGACATTCAAGAAGATGGACACCGTCAACTGGAACGCGGTCATGCGCACCAACCTCGACAGCCTGTTCAACATGACCAAGCAGGTTGCCGACGGCATGGTCGACCGCGGCTGGGGGCGCATCATCAACGTGTCGTCGGTCAACGGCTCGAAGGGCGCCTTCGGGCAGACCAACTACTCGGCCGCCAAGTCCGGCGTGCACGGCTTCACGAAGGCGCTGGCGCTCGAGGTGGCGAGGAAGAACGTGACCGTCAACACGATCTCGCCGGGCTACATCGGCACCAAGATGGTGACCGCGATCCCGAAGGAAATCCTCGACTCGAAGATTCTGCCGCAGATCCCGGTCGGGCGCCTGGGCAAGCCCGAGGAAGTGGCAGGCCTGATCATCTACCTCGCCTCGGAAGAAGCGGCGTTCGTGACCGGCGCCAACATCGCCATCAATGGCGGCCAGCACATGCAATAACGGCAAAATTCATCCGATCGAGGAGCATTTCATGATCAAGTCAGGCATCGACCAGGACGCACTGGTCAACATGTTCGCGCAGGCCACCGCCAAGCAAGGCGAGGCGCTTCGCAAGGCGGTCAGCGAAGCGACGCTCAAGGCCCTGCAAGGCCGCGAGCTGACTCTGGCCAACATCCGCGGCGTGATCAAGACCGTCACCGAGGCGGCCTCCAGCGGCGCCGCCAAGAGCGGCCTGCCGCTGCCCGACGTCGAGGGCCTGCTCGGCCAGGCCTTTGCCGGCATGGACGCCGCGCTGCTCAAGACCGTCGAGGCCAACCGCCGCGCGCTGGAGCAGTTCGTCGGCCAGGGCGTGGACGTGCAGGAGAAGCAGATCGCCGGTGCGCTGGCCAACCTCGAGAAGCTCGAGGACGTGTTTTTCGCGGCCGTCGGCAAGGCCGCGCAAGGCGTCGCTCAGCCGCTGCAGGGCCCGTGGGAACAGGTACTCGAATCGATGAAGCTCAAGGGCACGAGCACCGGCGTTCAGGCCACGCAGAGCGTCGAGCAACTGCTCGCGCAGGCACAGACTGCCCTGCGCGACGGCCGCTCGGCCAGCCTGCGCGCCGCGCAGACGATGATGCAGAGCTACTCGGCGCTCGTCAGCGGCGTGCTGATCGGCTTGTCGGAAGGCCTGCAGCAGGCCGCACCGGCCAAGCCCGCGCCCACGACCCGCCGCAAGTAGGCCGCCTGGCTTCGTCGAGCGTGCCGTGATCGCCTGGCTCGCCGACGAAGACCAAGCGCTTCCACCGTCATCGCACGCGCTGGGCGCCGGCAGCGAGGCGCCCGGCCTGCTCGCGGCGGGCGGCGAGCTGACCCAGCGGCGCCTCACCGAGGCGTATGCGCGCGGCGTCTTCCCGTGGTACAGCACCGGCCAACCGGTGCTGTGGTGGGCGCCCGACCCGCGGATGGTCCTGTTCACGGACGAGTTCCGCCTCACGCGCTCACTGCGCAAGACGATCGCCCGCTTCGCCCGCACGCCAGGCTGCGAACTGCGCATCGACAGCGCGCTGCGGTGCGTGATGCAGGCCTGCGCCCGATCGCCACGGCCCGGCCAGAGCGGGACCTGGATCGTCCCCGAGATGATCGCCGCCTATGCCGCGTGGCCGGCCGTTCACAGTTTCGAGACCTGGGTGGGTGGCGAACTCATCGGCGGGCTCTACGGCGTGTCGCTCGGCCGGATGTTCTTCGGCGAGTCGATGTTCTCGCTCCAAGCCGACGCCTCCAAGATCGCGCTCGCGGCACTCGTGTGCTTTGCCCGGGCAAACGGGATCGACCTCATCGACTGCCAGCAGCGCACCGGGCACCTCGCGTCGCTGGGCGCCCGCGAGATCCCGCGGGCGACGTTCGAGGGCCTGCTCGATGCCCGCGTGGAGGCGGCGCCAGTGCGCGAATGGACCTATGATCCAGCGCACTGGGGCCGCATGCGCGCAGCGCGGCAGGCGGCTCCGGGCACAGGAACCGGCACGTGACTTACCCGAAGGAACTCCCGCTCTACTCGCTGCAGTTCTACGCCACGGCGCCCTACCCGTGCAGCTACCTGCCGCAGCGCCTGGCGCGCTCGCAGGTCGCGACGCCCAGCCACCTGATCAACGCCGACACCTATTCGGGGCTGGTCGCGAACGGCTTTCGGCGCAGCGGCATGTTCACCTATAGGCCCTACTGCGAGGGCTGCCGCGCCTGCGTGCCGCTGCGGGTGCCGGTGTTCGACTTCGCGCCGACGCGCAGCCAGCGCCGCGCCGCCGACGCGCACCGCGGGCTGCAGACGCGCGTGCTGCGGCTGGGCTTCGTCGCCGAGCACTACCAGCTCTACCTGCGCTACCAGGCCGGCCGCCACAGCGGCGGTGGCATGGACAGCGACAGCATCGACCAGTACACGCAGTTCCTGCTCCAGAGCCGCGTCAATTCGCGCCTGGTCGAGTTTCGCGAGCCGTCGGACTCTGGCCCCGGCACGCTGAAGATGGTGTCCATCCTCGACGTGCTGAACGACGGACTGTCGGCCGTCTACACGTTCTACGCACCCGAGCCGGGTACGAGCTACGGCACCTACTGCGTGCTGTGGCAGATCGAGCAGACGCGGCTGCTCAACCTGCCCTACGTGTACCTCGGCTACTGGATCGCGGACAGCCCGAAGATGGCCTACAAGGCGCAGTTCCGGCCGCACGAAGTGCTGCAAGGCGGCGAGTGGGTCGCCGCCGCACGCTGAACGCGCGATTCAGAAGTCGAGCCGCGCGAGCACCTCGTCGGCCAGCGCGAGGCAGCTCGTGAGGCCCGGTGATTCGATGCCGAACAGATTGACGAGCCCCGGCACGCCATGCTCGCTCGCGCCCTGCACGCAGAAGTCCGGCAGCGGCTCGCCCGGCCCGTGGATCTTGGGCCGCACGCCGCTGTACGCGGGCTGCAACGCGCTGTCTCGCAGGCCGGGCCAGTAGCGGCGCACCTCGGCGTAGAAGCTGCTCGCGCGACCGGGGTCGACGGCGTAGTCGATCGCCTTCGCGTCGTCGATGGCGAGCCACTCTTCGTCGGGCCCGAAGCGCGCCTGGCCAGCGAGGTCCAGCGTCAGGTGAACGCCGAGTGAAGCGTTCGCCGGCACCGGGTAGACGAGGCGCTCAAACGGCGCCTTGCCCGACAGTGCGTAGTAGCTGCCTTTCATGAAGCGCGCCTTCGGCACCAGGCCGGCGTCGAGGCCGCGAAATGCGGTCGCCAGCGTCGGTGCGTGCAGGCCGGCGGCGTTGATCACGCGGCGGGCGAGCAGCGTCACCGGCTCGTCGCCACCGACCTCGATCTCGTGCCCATCGCTCCCGCAGCGCATCGCCAGCACGGGCGCACGCAAGACGAGCGTGCCGCCAGCCGATTCAAGGTCGCCCTGCAATGCCAGCATCAGGCCGTGGCTGTCGACGATGCCGGTCGAGGGCGACAGGAGCGCGGCGTCGCATTGCAAGGCCGGCTCCAGCTCGCGCGCCTCGACGGCGCTGAGCATGCGCACGTCGCTGACGCCATTGGCGAGTGCGCACGCGGCGAGTTGCCGCAGCGCCGACAACTGCTCCGGCGCCGTTGCGACGACGAGCTTGCCGCAGCGCCGATGAGCGACGCCGTGCGAAGCGCAGTAGGCATAGAGCCGCTCGCGGCCGTCGACGCACAGGCGCGCCTTCAGCGACCCGGGCGGGTAGTACAGGCCCGCATGGATGACTTCGCTGTTGCGCGAGCTGGCGCCGGTGCCGACGGCGCCCTCGCGCTCGAGCACCCAGGTCTCGACCCCGCGCCGGGCCAAGGCGCGGCCGATCGCCAGGCCGACGACGCCGGCACCGATCACGACCGCATCGACCGTCTCCATGCTCATGCGTGCCTTCGCAGCGCGGCGCTCAGCCGCGCCTTGACGGTGTCGCGAAGGGCCACATCGCCAACCACCTCGGCCTGGCCCGCATAGCGCAGGACATCCATCGCCAGCTCGGTGCCATCGGCGTAGGGCAGTCGCAATTCGTAGCGCCCGTCGTCCAGCCAGCGGCCTTGCTGCTCGGGGTGCCAAGTCTCGCGAGCCACCCACTGCGCGGGCCCGGCATCGAACACCAACGTCGCGCGGTGCGTGGCCCTGCCGCTGAAGATGCCGTAGCCGCCGTCGAGTTCGGCCTCGACGGTCTTCATCGCGACGTCCTTGGCGCGCTGGTCGACGAGTTCGGCCTGCTCGATCGCGTCCAGCGCAAAGCGACGCAGCGCGTCGGCCTCATGGCACCAGGCGTCCAGGTACCAGGTACCAGGTACTGCGGTAGTGCACGAGACGCAGCGGCGAGACGACGCGCTGCGAACGTGTCCCCTTGCCGCGCGTGAGGTAGAGACGCCGCAGCCGCTGGCGCTTCTGCAAGGCACTGCCGATCAACTCGAAGTGGCGGCTCGCCACCGGCCTCGCCGCAGCGCTGACGATGCACACTCGGCGCATCATGCTGCGCGCGTCCTGCGCGCGTCCTGCGCGCTGGCGCCCAGCATGCCGCCCAGCTTGTCCAGCATGGGTTGCAGGTGCCGCCCCAGCACGCCGTCGGCGTCGAGGCCGGCGATGAGCTGGTGCATCGAAAGCAGCGCGTGGATCTCGGTCTCGCTGAACCAGACCCCGGGCAGTGCACGATTCGCGGAGCTTTCGGCAGCGCCGGGAGCGAAGCGGTACGCGTCGTCGCCGCGGTCGTAGACGATGGGCGCGTCCATGCGCTCACGCAGAACTTGCAGGTCGCGCTTGAGCGTCGCTGGCGAGACTTCGAACTCGCCGAGCAAGGTCTGAAAGCTCACGCCACCGCGGTTGCGGATCAGAGCCGACCTTGTAGAAGCGCTCGGTTCGGTCCATGGTGGCGGATTTTCGCATCCGGCGGTCCACGAAACCGGCCTAGCCCTGCACTTATCCACAGCCGACCATCACACGGTCAGCGTCCATCCCCGGGTCGATATTGGATCGGCAGGTCAAATTTGAATCGGCGCGGATAGGCGCGAGCGCTCAACACCTTGCGGCCTCCCTCAATGAGTTCGTGTTCCGGTTCAACCGGCGCTTCTATCCGATGACGGCGTTCGCCTCGGCACTGGGCATCGGAACTCACGTCGCCGGAGCCGACCTACGACGCCTTGTACGGCGGGCGCTGGGCTCATCCGGCCAGCCCGGCGAAACCATAGCCACCACGGGTCGCGTCTTTGGACGTCAACCGGATAGGCATGCATTCAACCCACCAAGGCCAGGCCGGCAACCGCCGTGAGGTCGCAGTCGAGTTGTTTGACGTTCGATTGGGGCATGGTCTTCGGCGGGGTCGGCAGAATCGAAACGGATGCCTCGCCTCAACTCACCCGCAGGGCGATGCGTTGTCAGCATCAACCCCGACAGATTCGTCAGTCAGATCGACGACTTGGCGGCGTCGGCGCTCGGCGTCGTCACGGATTCAGGTGCGAGAGTCGGTCATCCAGCAACCGGCTTCAAGTTTTCGCAGATTCGGTCGATACAAAGCATGTGCCGCCGCGAACATTGGCGTGGAATGGATCAGGGCAAGCAGTCGATGCCGCCTACTGCGGTGTGGCAAGACCAATTCAAATACCGGAGTGAGAATGCCAGTCACCGAGCACCCCCTCCACAGATCCGTGCATGCGGAGCTACCGAACACGGCTCTTACCTTGGGTCGTGACGATCGGACGCTGGCTCGGGTACGGGTGGCAGATGCGTGGGGAGGGCAACCAGTGCGCAACGATCTTGGTCATGCGCTCGACGACTTCGCGGCGTCGGCGCTTGGCGTCGTCACCGATTCAGGGAACTGACACCAGTTCGCTTCCGTGGCGCCATTCGATTCGAAGTAAACGACGCCCATTTTCGACGTAAGTTTCCCCACCCTTTTTAGGAGCCACCCAATGAACGTCAGTACCTTGAGTGTACGCGCCCGCTTGATCGCTGGTTTTGGAATCATCTGCCTACTGATGCTGCTCATCACAGGAATCAGCATTGTGTCGATGAGTCGACTCAACCAGGGCGTGGAGGACCTCGCAACCGACAAGGTGCCTAAGGTACAAGCCTCCACCTCTATGCTTTCCCAGGTGGACGCCATCGCCATCGCTCTACGCAACATGATGCTCAACGAGGACAAGATTGATCGGCAAAAGCAAGTCGACGTCATCCTGAAAGCTCGAGAGACGACCAACAAGAATTCTGACGTTCTTACCAGCACGATCAAGAGCCCTGAAGGCAAGGTACTGCTGTCGGCAATGACGGGGCAAAGGGCCAAATACCGCGCCGGCCAAGACACCTTGCTGGGGCTCATCAATTCTGACAAGGCCGCTGAGAGCAAAGTCTTTCTGAGTGCTGAATTGCGCCCGATCCTTGGCACCTACAAGGCCGCTATCTCAGCCATGATAGAGCACTTAAATAAGGAGATTGGCGTTGCAGAGAACGCCGCACAAGAGACCTATGGGCAAAGCCGTACGATCTTGTTTGCTCTCGGTGTGGTATCGCTATTGCTGGCAACCGCCATCGGATGGGTCATCATTCGAAGTCTGCTTCGGGAGCTTGGCGGCGAACCCAAGCAGGCCGCCGATCTGGCACAGGCCGTAGCGCAGGGGGACTTTACCCGCTCAGTCCACATACGTTCAGGGGACACCAGCAGTTTGATGGCCAACCTTGAAGCCATGCAAACCAGCCTTGGGGCAGTGGTAACGACCGTGCGCCAGGGGTCTGAAGGCGTGGCCACGGCCAGCGCCGAGATCGCCCAGGGCAACCAGGACCTGTCGAGTCGCACCGAGAGTCAGGCCAGCGCCCTGGAGCAGACGGCGGCATCCATGGAGCAACTCAACGCCACCGTCAAACAAAATGCCGACAACGCCCGGCAAGCCAACCAGTTGGCGCAAAGCGCGTCCACGGTGGCCATCAAGGGCGGTGAAGTGGTTTCCAAGGTGGTCGACACCATGAAGGGCATCAACGACAGTTCGCGCAAGATCTCCGACATCATCAGCGTCATCGACGGGATCGCGTTTCAAACCAATATCCTCGCACTGAACGCGGCCGTGGAAGCGGCCCGGGCGGGTGAGCAGGGTCGCGGCTTCGCGGTGGTGGCCACGGAAGTGCGGTCACTGGCCGGGCGCTCGGCCGACGCGGCCAAGGAGATCAAGTCCCTGATCAACGCCAGTGTGGAGCGGGTCGAGCAGGGCACGGCGCTGGTGGATCAGGCCGGCACCACGATGACCGAGGTGGTCAGCAGCATTCGCCGCGTCACCGACATCATGGGCGAGATCAGTGCGGCCAGTTCCGAGCAGGCTGCTGGTGTGGCGCAGGTGGGAGAAGCCGTGACCCAGATGGATCAGGCCACCCAGCAAAATGCGGCCTTGGTCGAGGAGATGGCCGCAGCTGCTACCAGCCTGAAGACCCAGGCTGGCGAACTGGTGCAGGCGGTTTCGATATTTAAGCTAGCGGGGGGGCGGTCGTCCTTCGTCAATCGCAGTCCGGTGCAGACGGGTAGTCGTCCACGGCCCGCGGCGCTAACCGCCTGAATCCGTGACCTCAGCAGGCCCAGGTAGCTGCGAACGATGTCGCTGTTGGCAACGCCCATCTTGACGGGCAGTGCGGTATCGAGCCGAGCGAAGACGCGTTTCAAAGCCTGTCAGGTACAGATCAGAGTGGCGCACTGAACTAGTGTCGGCCATCCAACAAACGGCCTCAAGTTTTCGCAGATTCGGTCGATACAAAACATGTGCCGCTGCGAACACCTGCTCGGAATGGATCAGGGCATGCAGTTGATGCCACCTGCTGCGGTTTGGCAAAACCAATTCAAATGGAGAAATGATGAATATCGATAAATTCAAGAACGATCACACTACTGTGCTGGCAACTGTCGCTGAGCTTCGAAAGCTAGTGGAATCCGGTGTCGCTCAAAACGCCATCGCCATCGCCACCAAGATCGTTGCGATGAGTGGCGCCATCAAAGGTCACTTAGCAGCTGAAGACCAGTACCTTTACCCCACCTTGTCGAAGTCAACCGATCCCGCCGTTTCCAGGGCGGGGAAACAATTTCAAACCGATATGAGCGGCATCACAGCAGCCTACGGCGAATTCGCAGGCAAATGGAATTTGGCCGCGAAAGTTGCCGCTGATCCCAGTGGTTTTAAGAACCACGCCAACTCTATATTCAAGACCTTGCATCAGCGTATTCAGCAAGAAAATCAAGACCTTTACCCGTTGGCCGAACGGGCATAGTCAAACACCTGAATCCGTGAGCCTTACAAACGCGGACGCCTGCAAGTTGTTGATCTGATTGGCGAATCTCTCAGGGTTGGTCCTGACAACCGATCACCCTGCGGGTGAGTTGAGGAGGGGTATCG
>CAIKUF010000089.1 GCA_903830565.1 uncultured bacterium
ACCCGGCTGCCAACGCACATGAACAGCCGGATCGACGAGTTGCTGCCGCATCGCTGGCAACCTATGGGTTGACAGCGTCGCGAATGACCCAAGCACTCGCTGCGGTCAACTCGTCAAGGTGGGGCGGCTAGCCGCTTACGTTGTCGCGGTTGAATGGCGGCTTTGGTGAGTCGAATCGCGCGCTCAGTAGTACCGCGTCTGGCCGTGCGGTGAGGTTGACCGATTGTGAAGCGGGCATTCCGCACAGCGATAGGTCAACGACTTCAACCGCACCACACTCGTTTCTGTGAGCGGGTCCGCACTCCACAAGCCATCATCGGTCGCACCCTGGTCGGGAATGAGGAGGGCGACTCCCGTTGTAGACGACACCCTTGCGGCCGCCCTCCGTGCGATCGAGGTCATTGATCTCGACAACTTGTGCCAGATCGGCCCGACGTAGCGGGGCTCGCCGCGTTCACAGTAACGCTGCAAGGCCCAAAGGCCGTAGCCCAGCACCTGCAGGCCGGTCTTCTTCGGCGGCGTACCGGCGATGATCTTCTCGTCGGCCGAGCGACGGATTCCATACGGGATCTCGCTCCGCGTCTCGGCCTTCTCGATGCCTGCGGCCGCGGCCGCAGGCGTCATCGCTTCGTCGTTAGTCGGCCTGCCGGCGCAAGAACGCCGGGATCTCGATCTCGTCCATGCCGTTGCTCGCCAGCGCGTCGACCTTGGCCGCGGCGCTGCGGCTGTTGCGCCAGACGCTGGGCGTTGTCAGGCTGCTGTAGTCGTGCGCTTGCGCCAGTCCGTTGCCGGCCGCGGCCGTCGTCGTCGGCTGCGCCATCACGGGCATGTTGTCGGTGCCCGTGCGCTGCAGCGGCGCGCTGTGGACGACGCTGATCGGCGCCTGCACGCGCCGCGCCGGCGACGACAGGCCGGTCGCGATCACGGTCACGCGAAGCTGGTCACCGAGGCTCTCGTCGTAGGCGGTGCCGAAGATCACGTGCGCGTCGTCGCTTGCGTAGCGGCGCACGGTGTTCATCGCGTTGCGGCTCTCGGCGAGCTTGAAGGTGCCGCGGCTGGCGGCGATCAGCACCAGCACGCCGCGCGCGCCCGAGAGGTCGATGCCTTCGAGCAGCGGGCAGGCCACGGCCGACTCGGCCGCCTTGCCCGCGCGGTCGGGGCCGCCGGCGCAGGCGGTGCCCATCATCGCCTTGCCGGGCTCGCTCATCACCGTCTTCACGTCCTCGAAGTCGACGTTGACGAGGCCGGGCATATGGATGATGTCGCTGATGCCGCCGACAGCGTTCCTGAGCACGTCGTTGGCGTGGCCGAAGGCCTGGTCCTGCGTCACGTCGTCGCCGAGCACGTCGAGCAGCTTGTCGTTCAAGATCACGATCAGCGAGTCGACGTTGGCTTCGAGCTCGGCCAGCCCGAGGTCGGCCGCCTTGGTGCGGCGCACGCCCTCGAAGTCGAACGGCTTGGTGACGACGCCGACGGTCAGGATGCCCATCTCCTTGGCCACGCGCGCGATCACCGGCGCCGCGCCGGTGCCCGTGCCGCCCCCCATGCCGGCGGTGATGAAGAGCATGTTGGCGCCGGTGATGGCCTCGCGGATGCGGCCTTCGGCTTCGAGCGCGGCCGCCTTGCCGACCTCGGGCTTGGCGCCGGCGCCCAGGCCCGTGGTGCCGAGCTGGATCAATTGGTGTGCGCTGCTGCGGTTCAGGGCCTGCGCGTCGGTGTTGGCGCAGATGAACTCCACGCCCTGCACGCTCTGCGCAATCATGTGGTCGACCGCGTTGCCGCCGCCGCCGCCGACACCGATCACCTTGATCTGCGTGTTGATGTCGAATTCCTCGATCATTTCGATAGCCATTTGTCGCTCCAGTTCTTCAATGCAGTTGCCGTGATTTCTTGCTTGCTTGCTCGTTCTTGTTGTCTTGCGCTATCCGCACCCGGGCCGTCGAGGTCGCGGCGGGGCGCGGCTGGCGGCGGGGTGGTGGGCCGCGCTATGGGATCGTTTGGTGTTCATGGCGGTGCGCTCAGAAGTTGCCGAGGAACCAGTCCTTCAGGCGCCCGAGCGAGGTCTTCATAGCCCCCGCCTGCTGAGCCGCCTTCTGGCCGCGTGCGCGGCCGAGGCGCGCCTCTTCGAGCAGGCCCATCACGGTCGCCGACCTCGGGTTGGCCACCATGTCGTGCAGCGCGCCGCGGTAGGTCGGGATGCCCTTGCGCACGGGCTTCAAGAAGATGTCCTCGCCGAGCTCGACCATGCCCGGCATCACCGCCGAGCCTCCGGTGATGACGATGCCGCTCGAGAGCAGCTCCTCGTAGCCGCTCTCGCGGATGACCTGGTGCACGAGCGAGAAGATCTCCTCGACGCGCGGCTCGATCACGCCGGCCAGCGCCTGGCGCGAGAGAAGGCGCGGCGCGCGGTCTCCGAGACCCGGCACTTCGAGCTGCTCGTTCGGGTCGGCGAGCAGTTGCTTGGCGACGCCGTACTCGACCTTGATCTCCTCGGCGTCCTTGGTCGGCGTGCGCAGCGCCATCGCGATGTCGCTCGTGATCAAGTCGCCCGCGATCGGGATCACCGCGGTGTGGCGGATCGCGCCGTCGGTGAAGATCGCGACGTCGGTGGTGCCGGCGCCGATGTCGATCAGTGCCACGCCGAGGTCCTTCTCGTCCTGGGTCAGCACGGCCGCGCTCGATGCGCTCGGGTTGAGCACCAGGCGTTCGACTTCCAGGCCGCAGCGGCGCACGCACTTGACGATGTTCTCGGCCGCGCTTTGCGCGCCGGTAACGATGTGCACTTTCACCTCGAGGCGGCCGCCGCTCATGCCGATCGGCTCCTTCACCTCGTGGCCATCGATCACGAACTCCTGCGGCTCGACGAGCAGCAGCCGCTGGTCGTTCGGAATGTTGATCGCCTTGGCCGTCTCGACGACCCGGCTCACGTCGATGGGCGTGACTTCCTTGTCGCGCACGATCACCATGCCGGTCGAGTTCTGGCCGCGGATGTGGCTGCCGGTGATGCCGGTGTAGACGTGCGTGATCTTGCAGGCGGCCATCATCTCGGCCTCTTTGAGCGCCTGCTGGATCGACTGCACCGTGGCGTCGATGTTGACGACCACGCCGCGCTTGAGGCCGTGCGTCGGCGCCACGCCCAGCCCGGCGAGGCGCAACTCGCCGTCCGGCAGCACCTCGGCCACGACCGCCATCACCTTGGCGGTGCCGATGTCCAGGCCGACCACGAGATCCTTGTATTCCTTGGCCATGTCGTCTCTCTTCGTGGGTTCTCAGTGCTTGGCAGGCTTGGCCGCGGAGGGTTGGGCCACGCCGGTGAACACGCCCTTCAGGCGCAGCGCGTAGCCCTCGTTGTGTCGCAGATCGGCGTATTCGAGCGCGCGCCGGTAGCGCGAGGTCACCTGCGTCAGCGTGGCCGCGAAGCGCTCGGTGCGGGCGACGACCTCGTCGTCGCTGCCGCGGCCGAGCTCGACCTCGGCGCCACCGCCCAGCTCGACCCGCCAGGAGCCGCGCGCCGAGAGCTCCAGCGTGTCGATCTCCTCGTCGAGGCGGGCGAACACGGGCTGCAGGCGGTGCAGCATCTCGAGCACCTGCGGCGCGCTGCCTTCGGGGCCTTGCAGCGTGGGCAGATGGTCGTCCTCGACGTCGCCGAGGTTGGCGTCGAACACTTCGCCGTAGGCGCTGACGAGCTTGCTCGCGTCGTCGCCGCCGCCCCATTGCGCGACCGGGCGGTACTCCTCCAGCCGCACCGCGAGGCGGCTCGGCCACTCGCGGCGCACCACCGCCTTGCGCACCCAGGGCACCGACTCGAACGCGCGCTCGGCCTGCTGCAGATCCAGCGTGAAGAAGCTGCCAGCTAACTTTGGAAGTGCGTTGACGCGGATCGTCGCTGCGTTGTTGCGCGCCACGTCGCCCTCGATGCGAATGCTGCGAAACGCGAACAGCGGCAAGCGCGCCGCCCAGGCGAGCAGCAGCGCGCCGAGGCCGAACACGACGAGCGCGAACAGCAGCGACGCGGTGCCGTTCATCAGCCGCACATCCATCGGCAGGGCCGCAGGCGCGTTGGCTTGAAGGAGGGCGGAGGGGCGCATCGCAGTGTCGTCCTCAAGCGTCCAGCGTCGCGCCCTGCAGCAGCAGCAGGCACAGTTGCTCGTAGCTGATGCCCGCCGCGCGGGCCGACATCGGCACCAGCGAGTGGCTGGTCATCCCGGGCGAGGTGTTCATTTCGAGCAGGAAGGGCTTGCGGTCGGCGGCGCGGATCATGAGGTCGGCGCGGCCCCAGCCGCGGCAGCCTAGCGTTCGATAGGCGCGCAGCACGATGGCCTGGATCTGTGCTTCCTCGGCCGCCGGCAGGCCGCTCGGAACGACGTAGTTCACGACGTCGGTGAAGTACTTGTTCTGGTAGTCGTAGGCACCCTCGGGAGCAAGGATGCGAACGACCGGCAGCGCCACCGCGCCGTCACCGGCACCGAGCACGGGGCAGGTCACTTCATCGCCGTCGATGAATTCCTCGCACAAAACGTGGCTGTCGTAGCGCGCGGCGAGCCGCACCGCGTCCTGCATCTGCGAGTAGCCCAGGACCTTGCTGACGCCGATCGACGAGCCTTCGTGCGGCGGCTTGACGATCAGCGGCAGGCCGAGCTCGTCGGGCACCGTACGCACGCGCTCGTTCGAGAGATCGCCCGGCGCGAGGCTGAGGTAGCGCGGCGTCGGCAGGCCTTCGGCGATCCAGACGCGCTTGGTCATCACCTTGTCCATCGCGATCGCCGACGCCATCACGCCGGAGCCGGTGTAGGCAATGCCCAGCAGTTCGAGTGCGCCCTGCACGGTGCCGTCTTCGCCGTGGCGGCCGTGCAGCGCGACGAAGCAGCGCGCGAAGCCGTCGCGCTTGAGTTCGCCGAGGTCGCACTCGGACGGATCGAAGGCCTGCGCATCGACGCCCTGCGACTGCAAGGCCTTGAGCACGCCATTGCCAGAGAGCAGCGAGATCTCGCGCTCGGCCGAGCTGCCGCCCATCAGCACGGCGACCTTGCCGAGTGCCTTGATGTCGATGGCGCTCATGGGAGCACTTTCGTGCTCCGCACTCTGGGTTTCGCTCTTGGGGCGGCCCAGCGGGCTTATGGGAGCACCTTCGTGCTCCGCACTCCGGTATTCGCCCTTGGGGCGGCCCAGCGGGCTCATGCTTGCAACCTTTCGACCACTTGCGCGGCGACGTTGCCGATCGAGCCCGCGCCCATCACGATCACGATGTCGCCATCCTTGGCCTGGGCGAGGATCGCCTCGGGCATCGCGTCGACCTCATCGACGAAAAGCGGGTCGACCTTGCCCGCCACGCGCAGCGCGCGCGCCAGCGCGCGGCCGTCGGCGGCGACGATGGGCGCTTCGCCGGCGGAATAGACCTCGCACAGCAGCACCGCGTCGGCGCTGCCGAGCACCTTGACGAAGTCCTCGAAGCAGTCGCGCGTTCTCGTGTAGCGGTGCGGCTGGAACGCGAGCACGAGGCGCCGGCCGGGGAAGGCGCCGCGCGCGGCGGCGAGCACGGCAGCCATCTCCGCCGGGTGGTGGCCGTAGTCGTCGATGAGCGTGAAGCTGCCGCCACCGGCCGCGGGGTGGTCGCCGTAGCGCTGGAAGCGACGGTCGACGCCGCTGAACTCGGCCAGGGCCTTGGCGATCGCGGCGTCGGGCAGTTCGAGCTCGGTCGCGACGGCGATCGTGGCCAGCGCGTTGAGCACGTTGTGCTCGCCAGGCAGCGCGAGCGTGACGCGCAAGTCGGGCATGGCGATGCCGTTGCGGCGCTGGGCGACGAACTGCATCTGCCCGCCGGCCAGCGCGCGCACGTCGACCGCGCGCACCTGCGCGTCGGCGCCGAAGCCGTAACCGATGACCGGCCGCGAGATCATCGGAATGATCGAGCGCACGCCCGGGTCTTCGCTGCAGACGATGGCCGCGCCGTAGAACGGCATGCGGTGCAGGAACTCGACGAAGGCACCCTTCAGGCGCGCGAAGTCGTGGCCGTAGGTGTCCATGTGGTCGGCGTCGATGTTGGTCACGACGGCGAGCACGGGCATCAGGTTCAGGAACGACGCGTCGGACTCGTCGGCCTCGACGACGATGTACTCACCCGAGCCGAGGCGCGAGTTCGCGCCGGCTGCGGCAAGGCGCCCGCCGATGACGAAGGTCGGGTCGACGCCGGCCGCGGCGAGCACGCTGGCGACGAGCGACGTGGTCGTCGTCTTGCCGTGCGTGCCGGCGATCGCGATGCCCTTCTTCAGCCGCATCAGTTCGGCCAGCATGACCGCACGCGGCACGACCGGAATGCGGCGCGCGCGGGCGGCGATGACCTCCGGGTTGTCGCCCTTCACCGCGGTCGACGTGACGACCGCCTCCGCGCCGACGACGTGCGAAGCGTCGTGGCCGATGGCGACGCGGATGCCGAGCGACGCCAGCCGGCTCGATGTCGCGCTCGCGCTCTGGTCCGAGCCCGACACCGTGTAGCCCAGGTTGTGCAGGATCTCGGCGATGCCGCTCATGCCGGCGCCGCCCACGCCGACGAAGTGGATGTGCTTGACGGCGTGTTTCATGCGCAGCCCCCTCGAGACTGCGAAGGCTTCGTCGGCACTCGTGGCCCTTCGACGAAGTGGATGTGCTTGACGGCGTGTTTCATGCGGCCACCAGCCTTTCGATTTCGTCGCCGACGCGGGCAGCCGCGTGCGGCAGAGCAATCGCCCGCGCCCGCTCGGCCATCGCCAGCAACGCCGGGCGAGTCAATCCGCGCAACAGATCGGCGAGCCGCTGCGGCGCGAGCTCAGTCTGCGGCAGGTGCACTGCGGCGCCGGCGCCCGCCATGTGCTCGGCGTTGCCCTGCTGGTGGCCGGTGGTGCTGATCACGAGCGGCACCAGCACGCTGGCGACACCGGCGGCGCACAGCTCGCTGACCGTCACCGCACCGGCACGACAGACAACGACGTCGCACTCGGCGAGGCGCCGCGCCATGTCGTCGATGAAGGGCAGCAGCTCGGCCTCGACGCCCGCTGCGGCATAACCGGCCTGCACGGCAGCGAGATTCGCCTGGCCCGTCTGGTGCGTCACCTGCGGGCGCTCGGCCGCGGGCCACAGCGCCAGCGCGCGCGGAACGCAATCGTTGAGCACGCGCGCGCCCAGGCTGCCGCCGACGACGAGCACGCGCAGCGGCCCGCGGCGGCCGGCGAAGCGCAGCGCGGGCGCGGGCAGCGCCTCGATCTCGGCGCGCACCGGGTTGCCGGTGACGACGGCGTTCTTGGTCGTGCGCGCCGCGTCGCCGTCGAAGCCGAAGGCCACGCGGTCGGCCACGCGCAGCAGGGCGCGGTTGCTGAGCAGCAGCGAGGCATCGGCGTTGACGAGCACCAGCGGCTTGCGCAGCAGCGCGGCCATCATGCCGCCCGGGAAGCACACATAGCCGCCCATGCCTAGCACCGCGTCCGCCGATCGCCGGCGCAGGATGGACAGGCTCGTCCAGAACGCGCCGACCAGGCGCAGGCTGCCGGTCAGCGTATGCCACAGGCCCTTGCCGCGCAGGCCACTGAAGGCGATGCGATCGATCGCGATGCCGCTCGGCGGAACGAGGCGGTTCTCCATGCCCGTCGTCGTGCCCAGCCACGAGACCGTCCACCCGCGCGAGAGCATCTCGCGCGCGACCGCGAGCCCGGGGATCACGTGGCCTCCGGTGCCGGCGGCCATGACGACGAGGTGGTGGCCACTCATGCGCGGCCTCCGGCAACAACCCTCACCCCAGCCCTCTCCCGCAAGCAGGAGAGGGGGTCAAACGCGCCCCCTCTCCACCGCGTGCGCGGGAGAGGGATGGGGTGAGGGGGCATCGCCCACCGGAAAAGGCAACTCATGCGCGGCCTCCGCGCATGAGTTGCCTGTTCTCGATATCCACCCGCAACACGATCGCGAGGGCGACCATGTTGACGACGATGGCCGAGCCGCCGTAGCTCATCAGCGGCAGGGTCAGGCCCTTGGTCGGCAGCACGCCGAGGTTGACGCCCATGTTGATGAAGGCCTGCCCGCCCATCCAGATGCCCACGCCCTGCGCGAACAGGCCGGCGAAGACGCGGTCCAGCGCAATCGCCTGGCGGCCGATGTGAAAGAGCCGCCGCGCGAGCCAGAAGAAGGCCACGATCACCGCCGCCACGCCGATGAAGCCAAGCTCTTCGCCGATCACCGCGAGCAGGAAGTCGGTGTGCGCCTCGGGCAGGTAGTGCAGCTTCTCGACGCTGCTCCCGAGGCCCTGCCCGAACAGCTCGCCGCGGCCGAAGGCGATCAGCGAGTGCGACAACTGGTAGGCCTTGCCGAGCGTGTACTTCTCGTCCCACGGGTTCAGGTAGGCGAAGATGCGCTCGCGCCGCCATGGGCTGGCCGTGATCATCAGCACGAAGGCGCCCATCAGCACCGAGGTGATGAGCAGGAACATGCGCCCGTTGACGCCGCCGAGGAAGAGGATGCCCATCGCGATCGCGGCGATGACCATGAACGCGCCCATGTCGGGCTCGGCGAGCAGCACGAGGCCGATCACGGCGACCGAAATCGCCATCGGGATCACCGCGCGCAGGAAGTTCTCCTTCACGTCCATCTTGCGCACCATGTAGCCGGCGGCGTACATTGCGATCGTCAGCTTGGCGAGCTCGGACGGCTGGAAGTTCATGACGCCCAGAGGTATCCAGCGCCGCGCGCCGTTGACGCCCTTGCCGATGACCGGGATCAGCACCAGCACCAGCAGCAGCAGCGAGGCGACGAACAGCCACGGCGACCACTTCTCCCACAGCGCGACCGGCACCTGCACCGCGACCAGCACGCAGACGAAGGCGATGCCGATCGAGAGCACGTGGCGGCTAAGGAAATGCGTCGCCTCGTAGCGGCCGAACTTCGGGTTGTCGGGCAGCGCGATCGATGCCGAATAGACCATCACGATGCCGAGCGCGAGCAGCGCCAGCACGACCGTGACCAAGGCCTGGTCGAAGCCGAGCAGGCGCGTCGGCTGGCCCGCGGAAACGCTGACCCAGTCGCGCACCGGCACCGCCTCTGCAGTGGCCGCGGAGCGGCTCCCACGCGTGCCCAAGCGCGCGCGCAGAACGTCGAAGCCGGGCAAGCGCAGCGTCGTCATACGATCGCCTCCGCCGCGGCAAGCACTTGGAAGCGCCGAGCCGTCGGCGACCCGATCGCATTCGCGCTTCGATCCCCGCTGCGCGGGGCCCCTCTTGCGCGGCTCATGCGATCGCTCCTGACTCACTCGCCAGCGCCTGCACTTCGGCGACGAAGACCTCGGCGCGGTGGGCGTAGTTGCGGAACATGTCGAGGCTGGCGCAGGCCGGGCTGAGCAGCACCGCATCGCCTGGCTGCGCCTCCGCGAAAGACCAGCGTGTTGCCGCTTCGAGACTGTCGAAACGCTGCATCGCGACGCCGCAACCGGCGAGCGCGCGCTCGATGATCGGCGCGTCGCGGCCGATCAGCGCTACCGCGCGCGCATGGCGGCGCACCGGCGCGGCGAGCGGCGTGAAGTCCTGCCCCTTGCCTTCGCCGCCGAGGATCACGACCAGCTTCGCCGGCGCACGATCGGCGCCGACGCCGTTCAGCGCGGCGACGGTCGCGCCGACGTTGGTGCCCTTGCTGTCGTCGAAGGCCTCGACATCGCCGACGCTGCCGACCGGCCGGACGCGGTGCGGCTCGCCGCTGTATTCGCGCAGCGCGTGCAGCATCGGCGCCAGTGTGCAGCCGATCGCGCTCGCCAGCGCGAGTGCGGCCAGCGCATTGGCCGCGTTGTGGCGGCCGCGAACGCGCAGCGCGTCGGCCGGCATCAGGCGCTGCAGGTGAATCTCTTCGGCATCGCCGGCGCGGCGCTTCAATGTCGGGTCGGCTTCGAGCGCGCGCACGAGCCAGGCCATGCCGTTCTCGACGACGAGGCCGAAGTCGCCCGGGTGTCGCGGCGCGTCGAGCCCGAAGCGCACGATGACGCGCGGTACAGGTTTGGGCGTGCGGCTGCGGCCAGCAGGCTTGGCCGCGATGGGAGCGGGCACGAGCTGCGCCACGAGCGGGTCGTCGCGGTTGATGACCACCGTCGCCTGGCTGCCGAACACGCGTGCCTTGTCTGCCCCGTAGGCGTCCATCGTTCCGTGCCAGTCGAGGTGGTCCTGCGTGAGGTTGAGCACCGTCGCTGCGCTCGGCTCGAAGGCGGTCACGCCGTGCAATTGGAAGCTTGACAGTTCGAGCACCCAGACCTCGGGCAAGGGATCGCTCGTCGACGCGGTTTCGGCGTCCAAGGCCTGCGCCAGCGTGGCCAACATCGTCGGCCCGATGTTGCCGGCCATCGCGACGCGGCGCCCTGCGCGGCGGGCGAGCAGCGCGGTCATTGCGGTCGTCGTCGTCTTGCCGTTGGTGCCGGTGATCGCAAGCACCCGCGGCGCGTAGCCGCGCTCGGCCTTGAGATCGGCCAGCGCGTGCACGAACAGATCGAGCTCGCCTTCGACTGCGATGCCTTGCGCGGCCGCGGCAGCGAGCAGCGGCGCGATGCGCTCGTCGCCGGGGGCGAGGCCCGGGCTCTTGAAGATGCGCTGCACGCCGCTCAGCAAGGCTGCATCGAGCGGCCCAGCCAACTGCTCGGCCTGCGGCACGCTTGCCGCCAGCACCTCGGCCTGTGGGGGGCTTTGCGGGGTTTGCAGGCGCGAGTCCCACACGCGCACCTTCGCCCCGCTGCGCGCGCACCATTGCGCCATCGCCAGGCCCGAGGCCCCAAGGCCGAGCACGAGAACGTTGGCGTCTTGCAGGGCGGTCATTGGGTCCCCCAGGGCGCCACGCGCCACCTTTGCAGGCCGCGCCGGGCCAGTGGCCCGACTCCTCGCCAGGCGCGGTCAGTCCACCGGACTGCCCACGTCCGGGCTCGGCCCCCCGAGGGGGTACGCTTGCTTGGGGCGGCCCGGCGCGCGCTCATCAGCGAATCTTCAAGCTCGCCAGGCCGATCAGGCACAGCAGCATGGTGATGATCCAGAAGCGCACCACGACCTGCGTCTCGGTCCAGCCCGACTTCTCGTAGTGGTGGTGCAGCGGCGCCATCTTCAGGATGCGGCGCCCCTTGCCGAAGCGCTTCTTCGTGAACTTGAACCAGCTCACCTGCACCATCACCGACAAGGCCTCGGCGACGAAGATGCCGCCCATGATGCCGAGCACGATCTCCTGCCGCGTGATGACGGCGATGGTGCCGAGCGCGCCGCCGAGCGCGAGCGCGCCCACATCGCCCATGAACACCTGCGCCGGATGCGTGTTGAACCACAGGAAGGCAAGCCCTGCACCCGACATCGCCGAGCAGAAGACGAGAAGTTCGCCGGCGCCGGGGATGTAGGGAAAGAGCAGGTACTTCGAGTACACCGAGCTGCCGGTGACGTAGGCGAAGATGCCCAGCGACGCACCGACCATCACCACCGGCATGATCGCCAGGCCGTCGAGGCCGTCGGTCAGGTTGACGGCGTTGCTCGCGCCGACGATCACGAAGTAGGTCAGGAAGATGAAGCCGAACACGCCCAGCGGGTAGCTGATGGTCTTGATGAAGGGCACCATCAGGTCGGCCTTGGGCGGCAGGTCGGTCGAAAAGCCGCTCTGCACCCAGCGGATGAAGAGTTCGAGCACACGCAGGTTCGACGTTTCGGAAACGCTGAAGGCGAGGTAGAGCGCGGCGACGAGGCCGATCAGCGACTGCCAGAAGAACTTCTCGCGCGAGGGCATGCCATCCGGGTTCTTGTTGACGACCTTGCGCCAGTCGTCAGCCCAGCCGATGGCGCCGAAGCCGAGCGTGACGAGCAGCACGATCCACACGAAGCGGTTGCTCCAGTCGAACCAGAGCAGCGTCGAGACGCCGATGCCGATCAGGATCAAGACGCCGCCCATCGTCGGCGTGCCGCTCTTCGCGAGGTGCGACTCCATCGCGTAGCCGCGAATCGGCTGCCCGATCTTCAGCGCCGTCAGGCGGCGGATGACCCACGGACCGAACGAGAGGCCGATCAGAAGCGCCGTCATCGCCGCCATCACCGCGCGGAAGGTCAGGTACTGGAAGACGCGGAAGAACCCGAAATCGGGCGAAAGCTGCTGCAACCACTGGGCGAGGCTAAGCAGCATGAGTCTGTCCTTCGGCCTCGAGCGCGGCGACGACGCGCTCCATCTTCATGAAGCGCGAGCCCTTGACGACGACGGACGCCGCGGCGGGCGCGTCGGCAAGTGCTGCCAGAAGGTCAGCCATCTCGGCGAAGTGACGCGCGCCGCCAAACTCGCGCGCCGCCCCCGCGCTTTGCGCGCCGACGGTCCACAGGTGCTCGATCGCCTGCGCTTTCGCATAGGCACCGACTTCGGCGTGAAAGGCCGCGCCGTGGTCGCCCACCTCGCCCATGTCGCCCAGCACCAGCCAACGCGGGCCGGGCAGGCCGGCGAGCACTTCGATCGCGGCGCGCACCGAGTCGGGGTTCGCGTTGTACGAATCGTCGATGAGCGTCGCCTCGCGACCGCCGAAGGCGATGCGCCGCACCTGCGAGCGGCCCTTGACCGGCGCGAAGGCATCGAGGCCACGCCGCACGGCGTCCAGCGGGCAGCCGGCGGCGAACGCGCAGGCTGCCGCCGCCAGCGCATTCTTGACGTTATGCAGCCCGGCCACGCGCAGCGCGACATCGCACTCGCCCGCGGGCGTGAGGAGCACCGCCGCCCAGTGGTCTTCGCACCAGCTTGCGCGCGCGCCGATGTCGGCCGCGCCGCCCAATGCGAAGGTGAGCACGCGGCGCATGCCGGCCAGCTCGCGCCACAGCGGCGCGAACGCATCGTCGGCCGGAAACACGGCAACGCCGCTCGCCGGCAGCGCAGCGATCACCGCGCCGTTCTCGCGCGCGACGCTCGCCACGTCGGCCATGAACTCGAGGTGCTCGCGCTGTGCGTTGTTGACGAGCGCCACCGTCGGCGCCGTCATCGCCGCCAGCGGTGCGATCTCGCCCGGATGGTTCATGCCGATCTCGACCACGGCGGCGCGGTGCCGCACCGACTCGTTCTCGCGCAGGCGCAGCAGCGTCAGCGGAACGCCGATGTCGTTGTTCAGGTTGCCCGCCGTCGCGAGCGCACCTTCGCCCCGCCAGGCGAGCAGGATGGACGCGATCATCTGCGTCACCGTCGTCTTGCCGTTGCTGCCCGTGACAGCGATCAGCGGCAGTTCGAAGCGCTGGCGCCAAGCCGCGGCGAGCGCGCCGAGCGCGGCGCGGCTGTCGGCCACCTGCAGGCCGGGCAGGCCCGCTTCAGCCAGGCCGCGTTCGGCGAGCGCCGCCACCGCGCCGGCGGCGCGCGCCTGCGGCAGGAAGTCGGTGCCGTCGAAGCGCTCGCCGCGCAGGGCGACGAAGAGGTCGCCCGGCTGCAGGCTGCGCGTGTCGGAATGGACGCGGGCGATCGCGGCCGTGCCGTCGCCGACCAAGGTCGCCGCATGCTGCACGTTAGCAAGCAGCGCCTGCGCTTGCGCGAGGGTCATCATCGGCGCATTCATGCCGCGCCTCCGTGGGTGAGCGCGGCCAGCGCTGCCTGCACCGCATCGACATCCGAGAACGCATGCTTGACGCCCGCGATCTCCTGCGTTGCCTCGTGCCCTTTGCCGGCGACGAGCACGACATCGCGCGCGCCGGCCGACTTCACTGCGTAGGCGATGGCGGCACGGCGATCTTCGATCACGTCGACGTCGTCGTGCCCGATCACGCCAACGAGGATCTGCGAGATGATGAAGTTCGGCGCTTCGTCGCGCGGGTTGTCGCTGGTGACGATGACGTGGTCGGCCAGTTGTTCGGCGATCGCCCCCATCAGCGGGCGCTTGCTCGCGTCGCGATTGCCGCCGCAGCCGAACACGCACCGCAGCCTGCCGCCGCGCTCGGTGGCGAAGGGCCGCAACGCGGTGAGTGCCTTCTCGAGCGCGTCGGGCGTGTGGGCGTAGTCGACCACCACTTCGGGCACGTCGCGCATCGGCGCGGAAGTCGCAACGCGCTGCATGCGCCCCGGCACCGGCGTCAATGGCGCGCAGGCCGCTACGGCATCGGCCAGCGGCACGCCGAGCGCGCGCAGGCCGCCGATCACGCCGAGCAGGTTGGCAGCGTTGTAATCGCCGATCAGCGCGCTGCGCGCCGTGAGCGACGCGCCAGCTTCGCTCACATCGAAGCAAAGGCCGCCGTCGCGGTAGGCCACGCCTTGCGCCGTGATCCGCGCCGCGCCGTTCACCGAGCAGGTCCACAGATCGAGCGGCCGCTGCGCCAGTTGCGCGGCCAGCGCGGCGCCCTGCTCGTCGTCGATGTTGACGACCGCAGCCTGCAGCCCCGGCCAATCGAACAGCGCCGACTTGGCCTGCCAGTAGGCGCCCATCGTGCCATGATGATCGAGGTGGTCGCGCGTGAGGTTGGTGTACAGCGCCACCTTGATCGCGCTACCCGCCAGGCGCTGCTCGGCAAGCCCGATCGACGAGGCCTCGATCGCGCAGGCGGCGAAGCGCTCTTCGGCGAAACGGTGGAAGGCGAGTTGCAGCGCGACCGGGTCAGGCGTCGTGAGGCCGCTCGAGAGCACGTTCGGTGGCTCGCCGACGCCGAGCGTGCCCACGACGCCGCAGCGCCGCCCGAGCGCGCCGAGCGCCTGCGCCAGCCACCACGCGGTCGATGTCTTGCCGTTGGTGCCGGTGACGGCCAGCACATCGAGGCGCCGGCTGGGCGCGCCGAGGAAGTCGCTCGCCACGGCGCCGGCCGCGGCCTTGAGGCCGCGCAACGCAGCAACGCGATCGCCTTCGAACTCGAACGCCGCGACGCCTTCGGCTTCTACCAAGCAGGCCGCAGCACCACCGACAAGCGCCGCAGTGACGAAACGCCGCGCGTCGTGCACCTGCCCCGGCCAGGCGATGAAGGCGTCGCCGGGGCGCACGCGCCGGCTGTCGGACGCGAGCGAGCGAGCGCCTCGCTGGCGCAGCCACGCGGCGGCGGCGTCTGCGGATGGCAGTTGCAGCGGTGCGTCCATCAGAAGCTCTCGTCCTCGCTGCGCAAGGGTCGGGCGACGATCTGCGCGCGCACGTCCATGTCGGGCGCAACGCCCATCGTGCGCAGCGTCTGCTGCACGACTTCGGCGAACACCGGCGCGGCCACGTCGCCGCCGAAGTACTTGCCGTTGCTCGGCTCGTCGACCATCACCGCGACGACGATGCGCGGGTTCATCGCCGGCGCCATGCCGACGAACCACGCGCGGTACTTCTTCTGCGAGTAGCCCTTGCCTTCCTGCTTGTACGCGGTGCCCGTCTTGCCGCCCACCGTGTAGCCCATGGTCTGCGCCTTGGGCGCGGTGCCGCCTTCAATGGTCACCATGTGCAGCATCTCGCGCACCGAGTGCGCGGTCTTGGACGACAGCACGCGAACGCCCGCCACCGGCGCCGGCTGCCCGGCCTCGAGCGGCTTCTTGACGATGGCCACCGGGATCAGCTCGCCGTCGTGGGCGAACATCGTGTAGGCGCGGGCCAACTGGTACAGACTCACCGAGAGGCCGTAGCCGAAGCTCATCGTCGCCTGCTCGATCGGGCGCCACGACTTGTACGGACGCAGCCGCCCGGTCACGGCGCCGGGGAACTCGATCTGCGGGCGCTGGCCGAAGCCAGCGGCGCTGAACAGCTCCCACATCTCGCGCGGCTGCATCTGCATCGCCAACTTGACGGTGCCGACGTTGCTCGACTTCTGGATCACCTGCGCCACCGTCAGCGGCCCGTGCGGGTGGGCGTCGGTGATCGTCGAGCCGGTGATCGTAATGTGGCCGGGCGCGGTCTGGATGACGGTGTCCGGCGTCACGCGCCCGCTCTCCATCGCCCAGCCGGCGATGAAGGGCTTCATCGTCGAGCCGGGCTCGAAGGTGTCGGTCAGCGCGCGGTTGCGCAGCTGCGCGCCCGAGAGGTTGCGGCGGTCGCCGGGCGTGTAGCTCGGGTAGTTGGCCAGCGCCAGCACTTCGCCGGTCTGCACGTCGAGCACGACCACGCTGCCGGCCTTGGCCTTGTTCTCGGTGACGGCGTCGCGAACGCGCTGGTAGGCGAAGAACTGGACCTTCGAGTCGATCGACAGTTCGAGGTCGCGACCATCCTCCGGCGCGACGCTGTCGCCGATGTCCTCGACCACGTTGCCCAGGCGGTCCTTGATCACGCGCCGCGTCCCCACGCGCCCCGTTAGCTCGTTTTGGAACGCGAGCTCGACGCCCTCCTGCCCACGATCCTCGATGTTGGTGAAGCCCACCACGTGCGCTACCGCCTCGCCCTCGGGGTACTTGCGCTTGTACTCGCGCATCTGGTGCACGCCCTTGAGCTTGAGCGCAAGCACTTCATTGGCCACGGAATCGTCCACCTGCCGCCGCAGCCAGGCGAAGTTCTGGTTGTCGCCGAGCTTGGTGTTCAACTCGGCCGCCGTGTAGCCCAGGGCCTTGGCGAGCTTGGCCCGCGCGGCGGGGTCGGCGTCGAGGTCCTTCGGGATCGCCCACAGCGAAGGCACGGGCACGCTCGCGGCGAGGATCACGCCGTTGCGGTCGGTGATGCGGCCACGGCTGGCCGGCAGCTCCAGCGTGTGCGCGTAGCGCGCCTCGCCCTGGCGCAGGAAAAACGGCGCGTCGACGATCTGAACGTAGAGCGCACGCCCGAGCAGGATGCAAAAGCCCGCGCCGACGAGCGCGACCAGGAACTTCGAGCGCCACGGCGGCGTCTTCGACGCCAGCAGCGGGCTGGACGCATACATCACGCTGCGCACGCTGGCGCCTTGCGCGGGCGACGCGGAGCGCTTGGGCTTGCTCACTGGAGTACCTTCGTGCTGCGCACTCCGGTATTCGCCCTTGGGGCGGCCCGGCGTTCTCATGGCCTGCCCTCCGACGCCGCGCGCGCTGCCGAGCGCGAGTAGGTGACGTAGTTCGTGACCGCGGGCGTCGCGGTGCGCATGCCGAGCTGGTTGCGGGCCACGATCTCGACCCGCGACGGCGTGGCCTGCGACTGCCTCTCGGTCTTGAGCCGCTCGTAGTTGGATTCGATCTGACGCTCCTGCGCCTGCGCCTTGTCGATCTCGCCGAACAGGCGCCGCGCGTCGTACGACACGCGCACGAGAAAGACGCAACTCGCGAGCAACGCGACGAGAAGCAGCAGGTTCAGCCGTGTCATGCCGCTTCCGCCCAGGCCACGTCGGTGCGCTCGGCGACGCGCATGATCGCCGAGCGGGCGCGCGGGTTGGCGCGCAGCTCGGTCTCGCCCGGCTTCACGCGTGCGAGCGCGTGCAGTCGTACCGGCGCCGGTTCGGCGAATGGCGCGCGACGGTCGAATACGCTCTTGCTGTGCCTGGCGATGAAGGTCTTGACGATGCGGTCTTCGAGCGAGTGAAAGCTGATCACGACCAGCCTCCCGCCCGGGCGCAGGAGCGCGAGCGCCGCGTTCAGGCCTTGTTCGAGTTCCTCAAGCTCGGCGTTGACGAAAATCCGAAGAGCTTGAAATGTGCGCGTTGCAGGGTCCTGGCCCGGCTCGCGGGTTTTGACCGCACGAGCCACGACTTCGGAAAGCTGTGACGTGGTTCGAACAGCGAACCCGCTTTCGCGGCGAGCAACAAGCGCTTTTGCAATCGAAACAGCAAACCGTTCTTCACCATAGTCACGAATCACCTCCGCAATCTGTTGCACGTCGGCTCGGGCCAGGAAGTCCGCCGCGCTCTCGCCGCGGGTCGTGTCCATGCGCATGTCCAGCGGGCCGTCGAAACGGAAGCTGAACCCGCGCTCGGGGTTGTCGATCTGCGGGCTGGAGACACCCAGGTCGAGCAGCACGCCGTGAACTTCGGTGATCCCCAGCGCCGCGAGCTGCTCGGCCATGCGCGCGAAACGCGCGTGGCGAATGAGAAAACGCGGGTCGTCGACCCGCGTTGCGTCGGCGCTGGCGGCGGCCACCGCCTCCGGGTCGCGATCGAAGGCGACGAGCCTTCCCGCATGCGACAAGGCCTGCAGCAAACGGCGCGAATGGCCGCCGCGGCCAAACGTGCCGTCGACGTAGATGCCGTCCGGCTCGGTCAGCATCGCATCGACGGCCTCGACCAGCAGCACCGTCGTGTGGGTCCGCTCGGCGGCGCTCGCGCCCATCAGAAGCTGAAGCCCTTGAGGGCGTCGGGCATCTCCGACTGCATCACCTGCGCCTCGTGCTCGGCGTAGGCGG
>CAIKUF010000090.1 GCA_903830565.1 uncultured bacterium
CGCCATTCCATGCGCAAAAGCAATATCTTTTAGTGACTACATATCGAGGCCCAAAGAGGGGCCGAAAGGAACAAATTCGTGAGGCGTGACAAAGACTTGCCCGCGCCGCGCCTCATGTGAGGGCGCGGAACTTCAGTCTAGACACCCGCAAAGGTCGTTCTAAATGCGTTTCAGCGAGCGCTAGCCCATCGACGACGCTATGGCGCTGGCCTCACCCAAGCCTGGTGCGTCGGGCACCGGCAGCCAGGCTTGCGCGGGCAGCGCGGCACGCAGGCCCGCGTGCGGCGCGAGCCCGCACGGCCACGGGGCCGACGGCAGCGCTGCCGCCAGCGCGCACGCGCCAGCATGGCCGAGATCGCCGTCGAAGCTGTGGGTGACGATCAGCGCGACGTCGTGCCGGGCCGCTGCTTCGGCCAGGATCAGGCAGCGCGCCAGGCCCAGGTGCGCGGGCTTGAGCACCAGCGCAGCGGGCCGGCGCTCGCGCGGCAGTGCCAGCAGCGCCTTGGCAAGCCGGTGGTCGCAAAGCGACTCGTCGGCCGCCCAGGCCAGCGGCAGCGGCGGCAGCGAAAGTTGCGCCGCTCCGGCCACCGGTTCTTCGACCAGTTCGACACCGTCAGCCCGCAATGCCGCAAACCGTCCCGCAACGGCACCCGGGGCGAGCGCGCCGTTGGCGTCGAGGCGCAGGCGAGGACGGATGCCCCGGCCTGCCGAAGCAGCGTCGATCGCGCAGCGCAAGGCGGCGAGCAGCGCGTCCTCCTCGCGCTCGGTCCGGTCGAGCCGCGCGATCTTCAGCTTGAGGACGGTGTGGCCGCGTTCGACGGCGGCGACGGCGGCGGCCACCGCACTGCCGTCATCGTCGGGCAACAGCACACTGACCGGCACCTTGTGCAACGCCCGGCCATCGGCGAGCCAGCGCGCGGCGCTGATGCCCTCGCGCCGCGCGAGCAGGTCGACAAGCGCGCATTCGAGCGCGTAGCGCGCGCTCGGCGCGCCGTCGAGCAGCGCGGCATGTGGCGCGAGCACAGCGTCGAGCCGCGCCGCCGCAGGGTGGCCGGCCAGGCCCGCTTCCGCGGCGACGTCCGGCACCGCCAGGCCGCCGCCCTCGGCGACGCACGACGCGATCGCGGCCAGGGCGCGCCAGGCAATGTTCGCATCGTCGAGGCTGAATCCAGGCAAGGGCAGCGCCTCGCCGAGGCCCACGTTGCCGAGACTGTCGCGCAGGCGGATTCGCACCGCCTCGCGAGGCCGCGGCGTGCCGCGCACCGGCAGCGTGTCGGCAGCGATGCGCCAGGGCGGGTCGAGCAGCAAGCGCAGGGGCAACGCCATGACTCTGAACGTCGCGCGTCAGGCGCTGTGCATCGACGCTGTCAAGCGCGCCGCCACGGCGTGCGGCGCTTCGAGCAGCAGGTTGTGGCCCGCGCCAGGGACTACCTCATGCGTCACCCAGGGGTCGTGGACGAGCGATGCCGCCAGCGCGCCGAAGCGCAGGTCGAGCGCGCCGGTCAGGAAGCACAGCGGCTGGCGCGCGGACGCCACCGCCGCACGCAGGTCGGGCATCTGCGCCAGCCCGGCGACGTCGAACGACCAGGCCAGCGCCCGCGGGTCGTGCGCGAGGCGCGCGGCGCGCTGCCGGGTTCGCAGCGCCGCGGGCAGCGCCCGCTGCGATTCGAACAGCGGCAGCGCCTCCCATGCGCTGACGAAGGCGGCCAGATCGCCCTCGCGCAGCGCGGTGGCGCGTTCGGCGTCGAGCGCTGCGCGTGCGACGCGATCGGCGGGGTCAGCCAGACCGACGTGGCCACCGATCAGCACGGTTGCCTGGGCGCGCCCGGGGCGACGCAAGGTGGCTGCCAGCGCAAGGCGGGCGCCGAGCGAATAGCCGGCGAGTAGGGCGCCCTCGGGCAGTGAGTCCGCGACCTCCTGTGCCGCGGCGTCGAAGCTGGCCGGCTCCGGCGCCGCCGGGCCGTGCCCGGGCAGCCAGGGGCACCACGCCGGGCCGTGATGAGCCATCGTCGCCAGTGTCGTGTCCCAAGCGGCCGGCGAGCCGAGAAACCCGTGCAGCAGCACCAGCGGCGGCCCGCCGGCACCCTTGTGCTCGTGGGCCGGACTGGCGTTCGCCCAATGGATCACGTGCGATCGGCCAGCGCGGCGGTGCCTGCCTGCCCCATCGCGGCGAGCAACGCCGCCCGGCGCGCGCTGCCGCCGACGACGACCCGGGCCTCGATCAGAAACGCCCGTTCGGCCGTGAAGGCCCGCGCCAGCGCCTCGGTCAGGCCTTGCGGTGTGTCCACCCGCGCGTAGCCCAGGCCCCAGGTGGCTGCCAGACCGTCGAAGGCACGGCCGTGGGGAGCGACGAAGAGGCGCTCGTGCACGGCCGACGACGCCTCGTTGCGCGCCAGCGGCAGCCGCTCGAAGATCCGCCCGCCGTCGTTGTGCACGACGATGATCGCGAACGCCCCGCGCACGACGGCCGCCGCGGCGAGCCCGCCGGCATCGTGCAAGAGCGCGACATCGCCGATCAGCAATGCCAACGGCGCGTCGCAGACGCTGCGCGCCCCCGCGGCGGCGGCGACGAGCCCGTCGATGCCGGCAGCGCCGCGCTGGTGCAGCAGCGCGAGCGGTGCGGGGTCGGGCGGCAGATCGTGGTCCAGATCGCGCACCGGGCTCGAATTGCCGATCGCCAGCATCGCGCCGGCGGGCAGCCCGGCACGCACGAGCGCTGCGATGTCGTGTTCGTGGAGTGCGGTGGGATCCGGCCCGCGCAATGCCGCATGCCTGCCGGCCCACGCGGCGGCCTCGGCCGCGCGCCAGTCGCGCATGTACTGATGGGCGGCACCTGTGCCCGCCAGGGGCGACGCTTCGAGTCGTGCGGCCGCAGCGTCGAGCAAGGCCGCCACCGGCCCGAACAACATCCCGAGCGCGCCACCCGCAGGGTCCGCCGGGCGGTCGCCGGGCAGCACGAGGCGTGCGGGGGCATCGTCGCTGTCGATCCAGGCCTGCCATTGCGCCGACACCGTCGGGGCGCCGATCTCGATCGCCAGATCGGGGCGCAGGCGCCTGCGCAGCGCGGGTTCTCGCAGCAGCGCATCGAAGGCACCGATGCAGGCCGGTTGCGCCGCGGCACTCAGGCCGAAGCGAAGCTGGCTCGTGGCTTCGGCCAGCAGCACATAGCCGCTCGCGACCAGAAAGCGCGCCATTGCGGCTCGCAACGCAGCCCCGTGCCAGGTGTGCATTGGCCCGGCCACGAGCAAGCCGCGCGGTGCGGCGCGGACCTGCTCGACGAGCAGCGCCACCGCGTCGGGGTGCGGCGTCGGCTGCGGCGCGACAAGTCGCGGCGCGCCGGCGCGAACGAGGGCCGTCACCCGCGCGCGCCACGGCTCGGCCCCGTCGAAAGGCTGCGGCTCCAGAGGCTTGCGAAAGTGCGCATTGACCTGCACCGCGCCCGCCAGCGGATAGCGCGTGGCGAGCACGGCCTGGGCGGCGATGCGCGGCACTGCACGCAGCGCGGCCGGGTGCGCGTCGGGCAGGCCGAGCTCGAAGCTGGCCCGCGCGTGGTGACCGTACAGGCGCGCCTGATCGACCGTTTGCGACGCCTGCGCCTGCTGCACCTCCCACGGTCGGTCGGCGCTGACCAGCAGCAGCGGAACGCCCGATTCGCGCGCCTCCATCACCGCTGGCAGCCAGTGGCCGGGCGCCGTGCCGCTGGTCGCGAGGACGACGCTCGCGCGGCCGCTGACGCGCGCCTGGCCGAGCGCAAAGTAGGCCGCGACGCGTTCGTCGTGCAAGACCGTGGTCGGCATCCGAGCGGCCAGCGCCAGCGCCAGCGGCGTCGAGCGCGCACCCGGGCTGATCACCGCCTGCTCGACGCCGCACCCTACCAGCGATGCGACAAAGAGCTGCGCCCACGCGCTGTGCAGGTCGTCAGCGGGCCTGCTCACGTCGTAGCTCAAGCGGCTTCTCGCAGTATGTTGACCGCGGCCTGCTGCTTGACGCGGGGCTTGGCGGGTTCGGTGCCGCCGTCGGAGCCTTCGACGCCGCCCGCCGGCAGGCGCAGAACCGGTTCGCCATACCGCCCGTCGGACGTCGGAGCGAAAGGCCGCGTCGGGCGGGGGACGCCGGCAACCCGACGGTCTTTGCTGTGCGCGTGGATCAAGAAATTGACGTTCAAAGAGGGAGCGCAAGGCGCGGATTCGGCGGCATCGGCCCGTGTCGGCCGCCCGAGAGGGCGCCAGTATGACCGATGATCAGGCCCGGCCTTGACTTCGCACCGCACCGCGCTCCGGCGCGAACCGGCGGGACGATCCCTGCTCCGCAACGAGTGTGCGAAGCTCTCAGGTAACCTCCTTGCCTGCGACGCCATGCCACTGATAGCAGTCACCGACCTCCGCGTGCAGCTCAACACGCCGCGCGGCCCCGCCGACGCCGTGCGCGGCGTCTCGTTCGCGCTCGAGCGCGGCGAGACGCTGGGCCTGGTCGGCGAGTCCGGCTGCGGCAAGTCGATCACCGCGCTCGCGCTGCTGGGCCTCGTGCCCGAGCGCGCGGTTGTGACCGGCAGCATCCGCTTCGACGGCGAGGAGCTCGTTGGCAGCAGCGACGGCGACCTGTGCAAGCTGCGCGGCAACCGCATCGGCATCGTGTTCCAGGAGCCGATGACGGCGCTGAATCCCTTGCACACCATCGGCCGCCAGGTCGCCGAGCCGCTGCGACTGCACCAGGGTCTGTCGGCGGCGGCGGCGCGCAAGGAGGCGATCGCCCTGCTCGGCCGCGTCGGCCTGCCTGATGCCGCGCGGCGCGTCGACGCCTATGCGCACCAGCTCTCCGGCGGCCAGCGGCAGCGGGTCACGATTGCGATGGCGCTCGCCTGTGGGCCCGACCTCTTGATCGCCGACGAGCCGACGACCGCGCTGGACGTGACCATCCAGGGCCAGATCCTCGACCTCATCGCCGACCTCGTGGCCGAGCGCGGCATGGCGTTGCTGCTCATCTCGCACGACCTCGGCGTGATCGCCGAGAACGTCGCCCGCATGCTCGTGATGTACGGCGGCACGGTGGTCGAGAGCGGCCCGACGGCCGAGGTCTTCGCGCGCATGGCGCACCCCTACACGCAAGGCCTGTTCGCCGCGCGGCCCAAGCTCGGCGCGGCGCCCGGCACGCGGCTCGCGACCATTGCCGGCAGCGTGCCCGAACTCGCCGACCTGCCGCCCGGCTGCCCGTTCGCGGGCCGCTGCCGCATCGCCGTCGACGCCTGCCGCGACATCGTGCCGCGGCCGGTCGCGATCGGCGCCGGCCACGAGGCGCGGTGCCTGCGCATCGAGGCCGCGCTCGGCGCGCCGTTGGAGCGCGGATGACCGCGCCGCTGCTCGAACTCACCGACCTCGTGCGCCGCTACACGCTGCCGCGCGAGAGCCTGTTTCGCCCGGCGCCGCAGGTGCATGCGCTGAGCGGTGTGAGCCTGACCATCACCGCCGGGCGCAGCCTGGGCGTCGTCGGCGAATCGGGCTCGGGCAAGTCGACGCTGGCGCGTCTGGCGATGGCGCTCGAACGCCCTACCTCGGGCACGGTCCGCCTGCTCGGCGAAGACCTGAACGCGCTGCCGGCCGAAGGCCTGCGCCAGGCCCGGCAGCACTTCCAGATGGTGTTCCAGGACCCCTACGGTTCGCTCGACCCGCGGCAGAAGGTGGCGCGCATCGTCGGCGAGCCGTTGAACGCGCAAGGCCACCTGGATGCGCCGACGCAGCGCCTGCGCGTCGGCGAGGCGCTCGAATCGGTGGGTCTGCGCGTGGCCGACTTGGGCAAGTACCCGCATGAATTCTCGGGCGGCCAGCGTCAGCGCATCGCGATCGCGCGCGCTCTCGTCACGCGGCCCAAGCTGATCGTCGCCGATGAGCCGGTGAGCGCGCTCGATGTGTCGGTGCAGGCGCAGGTGCTCAACCTGCTGCTCGACTTGCAGTCCGAGTTCGGCATCACCTACCTGTTGATCAGCCACGACCTCGCCGTCGTCGACCACGTGTGCGACGAGGTGGCCGTGATCTACCGCGGGCGCATCGTCGAGCAGGGCCGGCCCGCGGCGCTGTTCCACGCCGCGGCGCACCCCTACACGCGGGCGCTGCTGGCGGCCGTGCCGCGCGCCGAGCCGGGCGCAGCGCGGCGCAGGCGCACGGCGGTGGCCGCGGGAAGCCAGATCGGCGACGTGCAGCGCATCGAGGCCGGCTGCCCATTTGCGCACCGCTGCGGCCAGGTGCAGGATCGCTGCCGCATCGAAGTGCCAGCGCTGCGCAGTGTTCAGCCCGGCCACCTCGCCGCATGCCATCATGCGGAAAGCGTGCTTGCTTATGCGCCGCTTGAGCGCGCAGCCGCGGATGAAGCGGCACCGCACTGAGGCACACTTCGGGCAACGCTGGATAAGTCTCCGCGAGGCGGCGCACCTCGATTTGGGATGGGCTGCAAGGCGCAAACCGCAGCCATAGCCCGAGCTATGGCGAGGATTTGCAACGCCGCAGACCGCCCAAAGCGAGGATGCGCCGTCGGCGAGGGACTTGTTCAGCGTTGCCTTACTTTGACGGACATTGACCGGAGGAACTCGCGATGCTGATGAGAAGACTGTTCCCGCTGCTCGCTGCAGCCCTGATGGCGGTGGTGCCGCTCGCCGGCCACGCGCAGGTGAAGAAGGACGTGCTGGTGCTCGGAATGGCACTTGAGCCAACGCCGGGCCTGGACCCCACCGCGGGCGCGGCGTCGGCGATCGCCGAGATCGTTCTCTACAACGTGTTCGAGACGCTGACCAAGATCGGCCCCGACGGCAATGTCAAGCCGCTGCTCGCCGAGAGCTGGGAAATCTCGCCCGACCTCAAGACCATCACCTTCAAGCTGCGCAAGGACGTCAAGTTCCAGAATGGCGAACCGTTCAACGCGCAGACCGTGAAGTACGCCTTCGAGCGCGCCGCCGGCGAGAAGAGCACGAACAAGGACAAGCGGCTGTTCCAGAGCATGGCCTTCATCGGCACGCCCGACCCGTACACGGTCGTGCTCGGCCTGAAGACTATCGAGCCCGACCTCCTGTTCCTGCTCGGCCAGGCGACGGCGATCATGGTCGAGCCCAAGAGCAGCGAGACCAACGCGACGCAGCCGGTGGGCACCGGCCCGTTCAAGCTCGAGAACTGGGCCAAGGGTTCGTCGGTCACGCTGGTGCGCTGGCCGGGCTACCGCAATGCCTCGGCGATCAAGCTGAACAAGGTCACCTTCCGATTCATCAGCGACCCGGCCGCACAAGTGGCGGCGCTGCTCTCGGGCGACGTCGACGCCTTCGCGCGCGTCGCCGCGGCGCGCAGCCTCGACCAGATCAAGAACGACGGGCGCTTCCAGGTGCTCGTCGGCGGCACGCGCGCGAAGACCATCCTCGCCATCAACAACAAGAAGAAGCCGCTCGACGACGTACGCGTGCGCCGCGCCATTGCGGCGGCGATCGACCGCAAGGCGGTCATCGAGGCGGCGGGCGACGGCTTCGGCGCGCCCATCGGCAGCCACTATGTTCCGGGCGCGCTCGGTTATGTGGACACGACGGGCATCAACCCCTACAACCCGGAGAAGGCCAAGGCGCTCTTGAAGGAAGCCGGCGTCGCGCTGCCACTGGAGCTGACGCTCAAGCTGCCGCCGCCGCCGTACTCGCGCCAGGGCGGCGAAGTCATCGCCGCGCAACTGGCCAAGGTCGGCATCGTCGCCAAGATCGAGAACGTCGAGTGGGCGCAGTGGCTCTCGGGCGTGTACACGAACAAGGCCTACGACCTGACGATCATCTCGCACGTCGAGCCCTTCGACCTCGGCAACTTCGCCAAGGCCGACTACTACTGGGGCTACAACTCGCCGGCCTTCAACAAGCTGTTCGATCAGATCAACAACGCGCCGACCACCGCCGAACGCGCCAAGCTGCTCGGCGAGGCGCAGAAGATGATCGCCACCGACGCGGTGGCCGCCTTCTTGTACCAGCCGCAGTTCCTGACCGTCGCCAACAAGAAGGTCAAGGGCTTGTGGAAGGACATGCCGATCTTCGCCAACGACCTGTCGGTGATCGCCTGGGAGTAACGGCGAACTCCTGCCCTCACCCCGACCCTCTCCCGCAGGCGGGAGAGGGAGTAAAAGGCCACGTCCTGCTCCCTCTCCCGCTTGCGGGAGAGGGCAGGGGTGAGGGCCTCCATTGAGATTGGCCGTTAGACCATGACCGCCCTGCACGAGCTCAGCGCCACCGAACTGCTCGCAGCCTATCGCCGCCGCGCGCTGTCGCCACTGGAGGTGACGCGCGCGGTGCTGGCGCACATCGAGCGCTGGGAGCCGCATCTGCGCGCGACCTACGCACTCGAAGCCGAAGGTGCGCTCGCGATGGCGCGCGCCTCCGAGCGACGCTGGCTGGCCGGCGAGCCGTGCGGCGCGCTCGACGGCGTGCCGGCGACGATCAAGGAAAACATCGCCACCAAGGGCGTGCCGGTGCCGCTCGGCACTGCGGTCACGCCGCTCGTTCCCGCCGCCGAAGACGCCCCGCCCGCGGCGCGGCTGCGCGAGGCCGGCGCGGTGCTACTTTGCAAGACGACGATGCCCGACTACGGCATGCTCTCTTCTGGCCTGTCGAGCTTTCACGCGCTGACGCGCAACCCGTGGGACCTCAGCAAGAACCCGGGCGGTTCGAGTGCCGGTGCCGGCGCCGCGGCGGCTGCCGGCTACGGCCCGCTGCACATCGGCACCGACATCGGCGGCTCGGTGCGCCTGCCCGCGGGCTGGTGCGGCGTGTTCGGCCTCAAGCCCAGCAACGGCCGGGTGCCGATCAAGCCCGCGTACTACGGCCGCATCGCCGGGCCGATGACGCGCAGCGTCGCCGACGCCGCGCTGATGATGCAAGTGCTCTCGCAACCCGACGCGCGCGACACGATGAGCCTGCCGCCGGCAGACATCGCATGGACGCAGTTGCAGCGCGAGCTCAAGGGCCTTCGCATCGGGCTGCTGATGGATGCCGGCTGGGGCATGGCCGTCGAACCCGAGACCGCCGCCGCCGTGCAGGCCGCCGCACGCGCGTTCGAGGCCGCGGGCGCTTTTGTCGAGCCGCTGGCGCCGTTCACGACGCGGGCCATGATCGAAGGCCTCGACAACTTCTGGCGCATGCGCTCGTGGCTCGATTATTCGGCACTGCCGCCCGAGCGCCAAGCGAGGCTGCTGCCCTACATCCGCGACTGGATCATCACCGCGGAGCGCCTCACCGGCCCCGAGGTGTTCCGCGGCTTCAGCCAGATGGGCGCGATCCGCGACGCGACCATTGCCGCCACGCTGCCGTTCGACTTCGTGCTCTCGCCGGTCAGCCCCGTGCCGTCCTACGCCGCCGAATGGGCGAGCCCGCTCAACGACCCGGCGTTGCCGTTCGAGCACATCGCCTTCACGCTGCCGTTCAACATGAGCGAGCAGCCGGCGGCGAGCGTCAACTGCGGTTTCACATCGGGCGGCCTGCCGATCGGCCTGCAGATCAGCGGCCGGCGCTTCGACGACCTGGGCGTGCTGCAGCTTGCGCGCGCCTTCGAAGACCTGCGCGGCCCGCAGCGGCCGTGGCCTGCGCCGCCCACCTGACGGCCCCCAAGGCCGCCGCTTCGCGGCGACCGCCCCCCGAGGGGGAGCAACAAAACTTGGGGCGGCCCGGCATTTCCTTGAATCTCAGTCAGCGCAGATTGCCGGTGTGCCCGAGCGAGTAGCGCCCTGGCTGCGGCCAGACCGTCAGGCCGTGCGGCTCGCGGCCGACCTTGATCTGATCGACCGCGCCGCTCGTCGTGTCGAAGCGGTAGACCACGTCGTCGTAGCGGCCTGAGAGCCACAGGTACTTGCCGTCGGCGCTGACGTTGCCCATGTCCGGGCTGCCGCCGCCGGCGATGGGCCAGTTGGCGACGACCTTGCGCGTCTGGAAGTCGATCACCGACACGCTGCCCTTGCCGTGCGGCTTGCCGCGCACCTCGTTGCCGCCGCGGTTGGCCACGTACAGGCGCTTGCCGTCGCGGCTCGGGTACAGGCCGTGCGCGCCGACGCCGGTCGGGATGAAGCCGACCTGCGTGAACGATTCGCCGTCGACCACGTGCACGCCGTCGGCCATCATGTCGGCGATGAAGAAGACCTTGCCGTCGGGCGACGCGCGAACGTCCTGCGGCATCCCGGGCGTGGTGCAGATCTGCGCGCCGAGCTCACTCGGGTCGGGCACCTTGCGCGGTTTCTTGCCGGGCTTGGCGATCAGATCCAGCACTTCGGGGCGGTTGAAGTAGGGGCTGAGTTTGATCGTCGAAAGTACCTTGCGGTTGACGAGGTCGACCTTGGCGACGGCGCCGCCGAACTCGCAGGTGAAGACCGCGTAGCGCCCGTCGATGGAGAAGTCGGCGTGGTTGATGCCGCCGCACAGCGGCACGTCGATGCTGAAGGCGAGCTTCATCGTGTGCGCGTCGCGGAAGTCCAGCCGCTTGTGCGCCTCGGCGACGACGATCGCATACACGCCGTCGGGCGACCAGTACATGTTGTAAGGGTCGTCGACGACGATCGCCTTGCCCGGCTTGCCGGTCAGCGGGTCGATGGGCGTCAGCGTGCCGTCGGTGCCGCCTTCGGCATTGTTGGCGACCCACAGCGTCTTCAAGTCCCACGACGGCACCACATGCTGCGGGTTGCGGCCGACCTTGAAGGTGTCGACCACCTTCAGCGTTGCCGGGTCGATCACCGACACCGTGTTCGCCGTGTGGTTGGGCACGTAGACGCGCACCAGCGCGCCGGCAACGGCCGGGCTCATGTGGCCGGCGCCGGTCTCGCTGTAGAGGTTGTTCGCATCTAGCACGGGGGCCATGCCGGGGACGGTGGCCACCGCCGACGAAGCGCTGCGCGCTGCGGGCGGTGGGGCGTCGGCGGCGCGGGTGCCCGTCCAGAGTGCGGCGAGCGCCGTGCCCGAGGCGAGCAGTGCGGCGAAGATGCGGAGCGGTCGTGAAAGCATGGCGTGCAGGCTCGGTGAACGGGGCGCGCAGACTAGCGCGCGGCGAAACGCGAATTGTCCGTCAATGGCGCTCGGCGAGCGCCGCGCGTATCGCGGCCACGCTCTGCGCGACGATGAGGTCGACGCCGATCTGGCCGAGCGCCGCCGTGGCCGGCTGCGGGTCGCCCGCCACGCCGACCGTCAGCCCCTCGCGCGCCGCGCGAGCGAACTGGTCGCTGCGCACCATCGCCGGGTCTAATGCGAGCAGCAGCGACGTGTCGGCCGCGCCGGCGTGGGTGCCGATCTGCGCGTCGGTCAGGCCCTGGGCGCGCAGCGCGGCGGCGAAGTCGCCCTGCGCGCTGCGGTAGTAGGCGGCGATGAAGTGAGCGCGCGCCGGCGTCGCAGCCCACTCGCGGTTGAGCGCGTCGGCCACTGCCTTGAGCTGGCTCTGGTAGCCGCCGTGCTCGCCGATGAACACCACGTCCTTGAAGCCGTGCTGGCGGAAGCTGCGCGCGGCCGAGGCCAGCGTCGAGCGAAAGGCGTCGTCGGGGATGGTGATCGTTCCCGGGAAGCGCATGTGCGCCGTCGGCGGGTTGACGCCGCCTTCGGGCGCGTAGGCCAGCACCGGCGCGACGACGGTGTGGTCGAGCGCCGCCGCGATCTTGCCGGCCAGCATATGCGCGCGCTGGTTGTGTTTGCCCAGCGCCATGTGCGGCCCGTTCTGCTCGGTGCCGCCGACCGGAATGATGACGGTCGTGGTGCCGGCGCGGACGGCATCGCGCAGCTCGGTCCAGGTGAGGTCTTCGACGTAGACGCTGGGCGGCGCGGCCTGTGCCGTCGCGGCAAAGCCGAGCGCGGCAAACGTGAGCAGGGCAACGAGACGGCGCACGAAGAAACCTTGGGCTGGATCGCGCCGCATCGGGCGCCTCACGCTGCCGATGCGTGGCCCTTCGCCTGTGGCGCGCGGTGTGCCGCGCCTAACGATCCGAATGATCATGCGTCGACCGCTTCACGCGATCCCTTCGAGGTGCGCGTCGTCGGCCCAGGTCAGGACTTCGATGCGCTCGCCGCGCACGCGCAGCCGGTTCAGGCCCGCGTTCGGTATCGGGCATTCGCGCGGGCCGTGCAAGGGCAGGGCGTTCGCCGTGCGGTACAGCATGTCGAGCACGCCGCCGTGCGTCACCACGGCGAGCGTCTGCCCGGGGTGGCGGCTCGCCAGCGCCAGCACCGCGCCGATAACTCTGGCGTGAAAGCTGCGCGCGCTCTCGCCGCCGGGAAGCGCGTAGTCGGCGTCATGGAGCAGCCACGCGGCAAGCACCTCGGGGTGTTGCGCCTGCACTTCCGGAAAGCTCATGCCTTCGAGGATGCCCATGTGCTGCTCGCGCAGGCCGGCGTTGGGCGCCGCGGGAAGTTCGAGCTTCAACGCTGCCGGCTCGGCGGTCTGGCGGGTGCGCAGCAGGTCGCTGCAATAGAAGACGTCGACACGCTCCGCGGCCAGCCGCTCGGCCATGCGCGCTGCCTGGCGCAGGCCGCGCGCGTTCAGCGGCACGTCGATGTGGCCTTGAAACCGCCCCTCGACGTTCCAGTCGGTCTCGCCGTGACGGATCACGATCAGTTCGGTCATAGCCCCGTATTGTCGGCGATGGCTTTCGCCGGGCCCGCCGCCAGCGCGACAATGCACGCCATGCCCAAGCTGATCCTCCTCCCCGGCCTCGCCGCCGACGCCGCGATGTGGGCCGCGCAACGCAAAGCCCTCGCCGCCACGCGCGCGCCGCACATCACCGACGTGCATTTCCGCTTCGATACCCTGCCCGCGATGGCGAGCGCGCTGCTCGCCGAGCACGCGGGCGAGCTGCTGCTCTGCGGCGCGTCGATGGGCGGCATCCTGGCCCTCGAAGTGCTGCGCCAGGCGCCCGAGCGCGTGCGCGGCGTTGCCTTTCTCGGCAGCACGGCGCGGCCCGACACGCCCGAGATCGCCGCCCTGCGCGCGCAGGCATTCGCGATGATCGAGGCCGGCCGTTACGAAGAGATGATCACCGGCAACGTGCCGTTCTCGTTCCACCCCGAGCGCCTCGGCGAACGCGAGCTGGTCGACGCCTACCTCGACATGCTGCGCCGCGCCGGCCCCGAGCAACTGGTGCGCCAGAACCTCGCCACTGCGGCCCGGCCGGACAGCCGGCCGCTGCTGCCGGCGATCCGCTGCCCGGTGCTGGTGCTGTGCGGCGACGCCGATGTGGTGACCACCGTCGAGGCCTCGCGCGAGATTGCACAGTGCGTGCCTAACGCCGATTTCGAGCTGATCGAGCGCTGCGGCCACATGGTGACGATGGAGCGGCCGCGGGAGGTCAATGCGGCGCTGGTGGGGTGGCTGCGGCGGTACTTCCGCACTTCATCCTGAGGGGCAACGGGGGGCGACGGCGCGGCGGAGGCGCACGCGCCGCACTGCCCGGTGTCGCGGCCGCCGTGGGCGCCGGTCAGCCAGAGCCGGCCGCGCCAAACAGCGACGAGCTGCGTTTGCGACGTAGCTTCACGATCGACCGCATTGTCGTTGACGGTTAGGTGCTTCGGTATCGGCATGGGGTGAGTCCCTTGCCAGTTGCTGGTGTGGCATCCTACCGGCTTGCGCAAGTGAAGTCGGCCCCTAGGTTGGGCGGCTGAGTTCGTGGGTAGGCGCATTGGCGGGCGGCCAAGGCAAGAGGTTGACCATCTCCGCGACTCCAAGGCTGGTACACCTGACTGCTGACTCCGCTAGCGGGCAAGGCTCGGCCATGAGCCGCTATCCGGGGTAGTCGAGTCGCTAACCGTCGAGAACTGAACTTCAGCCCTTCGATCGGTATCAAGCCGTCGTCGAGTGTGCGTGTATGGGTGGTTCCGGGGCGCTCCCTCGGGAGTTGGCTAACGTACACGGATTGTTCGACGCAATATGCGATATGCTGCCCGTCTAGGCAATAGGGATCGCCGGAATTACTGAGGGACTCTCTTGTTTCGTCCGCGAAGCGACGCATCGCCCAATCCTTCATTCCCTACCTCCATCAGAGACAACCTAGCGCAAGTACGTAATGCGGCCATATCACTCGCCAATGCAATGAAGCTGGTCATCCGCAACTTCGCACACTTGAGGCAAGTGGATCTTGCCTTCGGAGACTTGACCGTGCTCGTTGGACCGCAGGGCGCAGGCAAGAGCTTGGCGCTGCAGTGGCTCAAGGCCGCGATGGATGGCCGACAACTCGTCGATTCTCTTAAGGCTGCAGGACATCCGGCGGAGCGTAAGCGGCTAGCCGCCCCACCTTGACGAGTTGACCGCAGCGAGTGCTTGGGTCATTCGCGACGCTGTCAACCCATAGGTTGCCAGCGATGCGGCAGCAACTCGTCGATCCGGCTGTTCATGTGCGTTGGCAGCCGGGTC
>CAIKUF010000091.1 GCA_903830565.1 uncultured bacterium
CCTTTACCTTGCTGCGGCAGGCACCCATCGTCCACGGCCTAGCACCCGGGTGGCGTGCGGCTGCCGAAAGCGAGCGCTGCATCGGATCGGGATGGCGGGGTGTTCTGCGCAGCGCGGTAAAGGAGGAGGCCCGGTCAGAGACCGGGCCGGGGGACACGAGCGCAGCAGAGCGCCCCGTCGTCCTGATCTCGCACCGACATTCGCGTGCGGCAGAGCCGGCTCGCGCGAACGACCGCAACGGGGCCGGAAGCGTGAGTCCGCGAACCCGCCATAAAGGTGACCTACGACGCTTGCTGCCGGGCGCCGGCTTTGTGAACCTATGCCTTCGACGCGCTATCGTTCATGGTCATACTTCACTCTCTGGGGCCTGCACCCCGACGGATGTCACTCCGAGAAAGCGACATGACAAGGTTCTTCATCTGCATCTTCATCTGCATGGCGAGCGCAGTATTCTTGACCGTTGCTGCGCTGCTACCGAGTTGGGCAGCAGCCGGCTCGCTGAGGCCGGGATCGGCGTGTCGTTGTCATCGAGTTCGTGGAAGAGGGCTCGCAATGGTCGGCACGGGCCGTAGCGGTCTGTGCGGCAACGAACAGATCGCGCGCCGCTCGGCTCTGGTAATTCCGAGCCATGCTCGCTGGCCGATCGTCGTTGCGAGCGGCCGCTTTGAAGCGCTCACAGACGACGACTGAATGGTCGCAACGGGCAGGCCGGCGGCGGTAGCGCCGACAAGCCCACCGCCATGAAGCGGATACCCGAGTCGAGCGACAAGGGCGGGTCGTCAACGCGGACACATCGTCGCAATGTCGGTGTGTCGGCATGGCAAGAGGCTTTGCCAGCACCATGTCCACATCGTGGCGATCCGACTTGATGGCCGGCAACGTGCCGCCCGGCGGCACCTCATCGAGAACCCATGAAAAACACTCGTCGAAGTTTCACCCTGGTTGGCGCGAGCGATCGCGATCGCCGCCACTTTCAGCAGTTTTTCCGCGCGTGCCGATGACGCGAGCGACGCCAGGGGTATCGTCATGAAGGCAGTGGCGACGGTCAACGCCTTTGCCGCGGACAAGGACTACGCCAGCCTGCCGCGCCTGATGGCCCAGGCCAAGGCGGTGCTTGTCTACCCGCAGATCATCGAAGGCGGTTTCATCATCGGCGGCCCAGGCGGTACGGGCGTGCTGCAGGTGCGCGAAGCCATACGCCGCGGCTCGGTCACCAGCGTCAGACAGCTCGTGCAACGCATCGACCACTTCGTCACGGCCTACAACACGAACTTCCAGCCGTTCAAGTGAGCCGCCACCGCAGATTCGATCTTCGAAAAGCTGCATCGACTTTGCTCATGTATCAGCGGGACGGGACACTGGGGCCACGCAACATGCCAGGGTCCCGACCTTCGCTCTGCCCTCGGTTGCCTGGTCAGGCCTGTGCCGGAACGGCGCGCTCGAGCGCGCGTGCACAGGCCGCTGCGCTGGCCCAGGCCCATTGGAAGTTGTAGCCGCCGAGCCAGCCGGTCACGTCGACGACTTCGCCGATGAAATAGAGGCCGCGCTGGCCACGGCATTCCATGCTTCGCGAATCGAGCATTCGCGTGTCGACGCCGCCGGCCGTGACTTCGGCCTTGCGATAGCCCTCGGTGCCGGTGGGCGTCAAGGTCCAGCGCTGGAGCGATGCGGCCAGTCCGTCCAGGTCGCGGTCGCGCATCTCTGCGACGGGCTTGTCGGCCCAGTCGGGGTGCGGCGCAAGCCAGGTGTCGACGAGCCGGCGCGGCAGCACCATCGCCAGTTCGTTGGCGAGCTTGCGCCTCGATGTCGCCTTGGCTTGGCGCAGCAAGGGTGCCAAGTCGATGCCCGGCGCGAGGTCGAGCACCAGCGGCTCGCCGGATCGCCAGTGGTTCGAGATCTGCAGGATGGCCGGCCCGCTCAGACCGCGGTGGGTGAACAACAGATCCTCGTCGAACACCGCACGTGCACGGCCGCTGCCGGTCGCAACACGCACCGCTAGCGACAGGCCCGCCAGCGCGGCGTAGGGCGCCCACTGCGCAGCGTCGAAGGTGAGGGGCACCAGTGCCGGTCGCATCGGCGTGATGGCGAGCCCGAACTGGCGCGCAACGCGGTAGCCGAAGTCGCTCGCACCGATCTTTGGAATCGAGAGCCCGCCGGTGGCGACGACGACCTGGGCCGTCTTCACCGGGCCGCGTTCGGTGTCGATCTCGAAGCCGCCGTCTACCGCACGCACGGCGCGCACCGCGCACGGCTGCCAGCGCGTGACCGCACCGGCATCGCACTCGCGCAGCAGCATCGTGATGATTTCGTCGCTGCTGCCGTCGCAGAAGAGCTGCCCCTTGTGCTTCTCGTGCCAGGCGATGCCGTGGCGCTGCACGAGGGCGAGGAAGTCGGCCGGCGTGTAGCGTGCCAGCGCCGAGCGGCAGAACGCTGGATTGGTCGACACGAAGTTCGCCGGCGAGGTCTCGCGGTTGGTGAAGTTGCAGCGCCCGCCGCCGGAGATGCGGATCTTCTCGGCCACCTTCGCGGCGTGGTCGACCAGCCAGACGCGCAGACCGCGCTGCCCGGCCATGCCGGCGCAGAACAGCCCGGCCGCGCCGGCGCCGATGACGACGACGTCAGGCTGCAGCATGGATGCGTGGGCGAGACGACATCGCGCTTCAGGCCGCCGGCTTCGCCGCCGCGTCGCCGGCCATACACGCGATGGCCCGCGCGATGACGTCCACCTGGCGCACAAGCGGCGTCGGTGCGGGCTTCTCGCTGCCGATGACGGATTGGATGTAGACCGCCGTCGTCGCTGCATCGCGGCTCTGCGGCAACAAAGGCAGTTCGCTGAGCACGCCCTCGTGCGGCGGCTGCGACAGATCGCCGCGCAGGTTGCCGCCGATGAACACGTCCAACCGCGGCAAGCGACGCGGGTCGGCGACGGGTTCGCCTTCGGTGCCTCGCGTCAAGAGCAGGCTGACGTGCGAGTCGGCCGCGAATTCGGCCGACAGGTGCGCGCACTCGGGGTGGGTGAAGTTGACGACGCGAAAGCTCGGGCCTACGCGGATGGCGTCCAGGAGCTTGGCGACCGTGTGGCCGGAGTTGCGCAGCACGATCACGCGCCGCACGTCCAGCAGGCGTGCGAGGCGGCGCTGACCGAGGCCCGGTCGCATGGCGGCGACCACGTCAGGCTCGCGAGCATCCGCTTCGATCCGGGCCTTGCGGACGTGGACGCGAGCGAACCTCAACCGCGAAGGCCCTTGTAGAGCATGTACGCGGCCAGTGCGTACAGCAGCGTTGCAAAGACGCGCTTGAGCTGTGCGATGTTCATCGCGTGCGCGGTGCGCGCCCCGAGCGGCGCGAGCACGACGCTGATCGAGGCGACGACGATTAGCGCCGGCAGGTACAGGTAGCCGACCGCGCCCGCAAGCGCCTGCGGCAGCGACCGGCCGCCGACCACGTAGCCCACCGTGTTGGCCAGCGCGATCGGAAAGCCGAGTGCAGCGCTCGTCGCGACGGCATTGTGGATCTTGACGTTGCACCAGGTCATGAACGGCACCGAGACAAAACCGCCGCCCGCGCCGACCAGCCCGGAGAGGAAGCCGATCACGCCGCCGGCGGCGAACTGCCCGCTCAGGCCCGGCATCTGGCGGCTTGCGGAGGGCTTCTTGTTGCGCACCATCTGAGTTGCGGAGAAGCCGACGAAGAGGGCGAAGAAGATCGCCAGCCAGGCGCCCTTGAGCAAGGCGAACACGCCGGCGCCGGCGAGCAGGCCGCCGATCACGATGCCGGGGGCGAGGCCGCGCACCAGGTCCCAGCGCACCGCGCCGCGCTGGTGGTGCGCGCGCACGCTGGACAGCGACGTGAAGAGGATGGTCGACATCGAGGTCGCGATCGCCATCTTCACGGCCAGATCCGCGGGCACGCCGCGGTGGGCCAGGATCATGGTCAGGAAGGGCACCAGCAGCATGCCGCCGCCGATGCCCAGCAGGCCGGCCAGAAAGCCGGTTGCGCAGCCGAGCAGCAGCAGCTCGGCAATCAGTTGCCATTCGAGGCCGAAGATCATGCTGCTTCCAAAGAGAATGGGATCTGCCGCCGGGGCGAGCCCCTGCGCCAAGCCCTTACGGGGAGATGCCCGATTGTCACTCGCGGCGGGCTGGGTCACACTAATGATCGGGCGCTGCATCGTGCGCCTGCACGTCTTCAGCGCACAGCCATGCCATTGCCCATGTCCGATTCGCCAGCGGGGCCCTGCGTCATCCCCATCTCCGATGCCTCGCGCAAGAGGCCTGCCGTGAAGGCGACGCCCAAGGGCCGCGCACTCGATCCGCACGCGCAGGCCGAGGTCGCGGCACTGCTCGGCGACGCGCCGCGCCGGCGCGATTTGCTGGTCGAACACCTGCACCGAATCCAGGACCGATATGGCCACCTGTCGGCGAAGCACCTCGTCGCGCTCGCCGCCGAGATGCAGCTTGCGCAGGCCGAGGTCTACGAGGTCGCGACCTTCTATCACCACTTCGATGTCGTGGGCGACGGCGAAGCGGCGCCCCCGGCGCTGACTGTGCGCGTGTGCAATTCGCTGTCGTGCGAGCTTGCCGGCGCAACGCAACTGCAGGCCGACCTTGCCTTGATCGAAGGCGTTCGCGTGCTTCCCGCGCCGTGCCTCGGGCGCTGCCACGCTGCACCGGTGGCGGTCGTCGGGCGCAACGCCATCGATCGTGCAGATGCGGCCGCCGTGGCCGAAGCGGTGCGCACCCATGCCGTCGATGCGGTGGTGGTGCCGACCCTCGAATATCAGGCCTATCGCAAGGCAGGCGGCTACGCGACGCTCGCCGCCTGCGTGGCCGGCACGCTGGACGCCAACGCCGTGCTGCACACCATGGAGCACGCCGGCCTGCGCGGCATGGGCGGCGCGGGCTTCCCGGCCGGGCGCAAGTGGCGCGCGGTGCGCGAGCAGCCCGCGCCGCGGCTGATGGCCGTCAACATCGACGAGGGCGAGCCGGGCACCTTCAAGGACCGCTGGCTGCTCGAGAGCGACCCGCACCGGGTCATCGAGGGCATGCTGATCGCGGCGCATGTCGTCGGCATCAGCGCGATCTACGTCTACCTGCGCGACGAGTACGCGGCCTGCCGCGAGATGCTGACGCGCGAGCTTGCCGCACTGGCCACGGACCCGCCCTGCGCGCTGCCGCCCATCGAATTGCGGCGCGGCGCCGGGGCCTACATTTGTGGCGAGGAGTCGGCGATGATCGAATCCATCGAGGGCAAGCGCGGGCTGCCGCGCCTGCGCCCGCCCTATGTCGCGCAGGTCGGGCTGTTCGGCCGGCCGACACTGCAGCACAACATGGAGACCTTGTACTGGGTGCGCGAGATCGCCTGTCGCGGCGCCGAGTGGTTCGCAAGCCACGGCCGGCGCGGCCGCCGCGGTCTACGTTCGTTTTCGGTCAGCGGCCGCGTCGCCCGGCCGGGCCTGGTCGTCGCGCCGGCCGGCGTCACCGCGCGCGAGCTGATCGACGAGTTCTGCGGCGGCATGCTGCCAAGCCACGAGCTGTATGCCTTTCTGCCCGGCGGTGCATCGGGGGGCATCCTTCCAGCGGCGCTGGCCGATCTGCCACTGGATTTCGACATCCTTGCCGAGCACGGCTGCTTCATCGGTTCGGCGGCGTTGATCGTGCTGTCGCAGCACGATCGGGCGCGCGACGCGGCCGCGAACACGATGGCCTTCTTCGCCGATGAATCGTGCGGCCAGTGCACGCCGTGCCGCGTCGGCACCGAGAAGGCCGAACTCCTTCTGCGCGAGCCGGTTTGGGACCAGCCCTTGCTCGAAGCCCTCTCGCAGGCGATGGCCGATGCGTCGATCTGCGGCCTCGGGCAGGCGGCGCCGAACAACATCCGTTGCGTGATGCGCTACTTCGCGCACGAGATCATCTGAATGGCCGCACTGCCTGACGGAACGGTCGCGCCGGTCGCGTTCACGCTGAACGGCGAAGCGGTCGTCGCGCGTGCGGGCGAGACGATTCTTGAAGTTGCCTCTCGCAACGGAATCGCGATCCCGCACCTGTGTCATCAGGACGGTCTGCGCCCGGCCGGCAACTGTCGCGCCTGCGTGGTCGAGATCGAGGGCGAGCGTGCGCTCGCGCCGTCGTGCAGCCGCCGCCCCGAGGCCGGCATGAAGGTCACGACCGACGCTCCGCGCGCGCTGCATTCGCAGAAGATGGTGCTCGAGTTGCTGTGCGCCGATCGCCCGCCCGCGCCGCATCGACGCGCCTGCGAACTCGACCACTGGGCGCGCGAGCTGAACATCGGCGCGCCGCGCTTCGCGGCACGGGCGGCGCCCGCGGACGATGTGTCGCATCCGGCCATCGCGGTGCGTCTGGACGCCTGCATTCAGTGCACGCGCTGCGTTCGCGCCTGCCGCGAAGTGCAGGGCAACGACGTGATCGGCCTGGCCTTTCGCGGCCACGAGTCGCGGGTTGTGTTCGACCTCGGCGATGCCCTGGTCGCGAGCACCTGCGTCGCCTGCGGCGAGTGCGTCAGCGCCTGCCCGACCGGCGCGTTGATGCCGGCATACAGCGAGGGCGCGGTCGCCGCTGAGAAGGCGGTGGATTCGGTCTGCCCGTACTGCGGCGTCGGCTGCCAGCTAACGTACAAAGTCAATGGCAACCGCATCGTCGAAGTCGAGGGCCGCGACGGGCCGGCGAATGCCG
>CAIKUF010000092.1 GCA_903830565.1 uncultured bacterium
CGCCATTCACAGCATCGGGAGGTCAGCACAGCCAAGTCAAGAACTACACTTATCCACAGCCGAACCTCTCAAGGTCGGCTTCCACCCCTGGCTCAATATTCGGTCGGCACGGTGGCTCAAATTTGGATCGGCGCCGACAGATGACGGCGTTCAATTCAGTGCTCGGCCTGGCTATAGACGCCCTGCCACCAACCTACGAGCAGTTGTATTCCGGGATGTGGGTTCATCCGCGCGTGTGACGGTTTGGCAAGCAACCGGATAGGCATGGTCGTTTCGCAGCAGCCAGATGTAGGTGAAGATGCCGGTGTTGTAGAAGATCTGGTCGGGCAGTATGACGATCGCGGCCAGCCAATCGTTCTCAAGAATCCAGCGCCGGATTTCGCTTTCGCCCGAGCCGCAGTCGCCGTTCGAGAGCGGCGAGCCGTTGAAGATGACGGCGATGCGGCTGCCGCCGTCGGCCGGCGCCACCATCTTGGCCAGCATGGTTTGCAGGAACAGCAGCGCGCCGTCGTTGACGCGCGGCATCCCGGCCCGGTAGCGCGTGGTCTCCAGCCGGCGGGCCTCGGCTTCGTAGCCGTCCTTGCCGCCCCAGGTGACGCCGAAGGGCGGGTTGCTGAGCATCCGGTTGAAGCGCCACTTGGTTTCGGGCCACTGGTCGCCCGGGTCGCGGCTATACCGGTCGTGCGGGATGAGCGAGTTGCCGAGGAAGACCGTCGCCTGCTTGTCGTTCTTGATCAGCAGGTCGGCCTGGCAGACGGCGTAGTTGGTCGGCGAAAGCTCCTGTCCGTGAACGGTCAGGAACTTCTCGACGCGCTGCCTTTCCTCGGCCGTGGCTGCGCGGTCGAGCAAGTGCTCCTTGGCGACGGAGAGCATGCCGCCCGAGCCGGCGGCGGGGTCGTAGATCGAGAAGTGGCGCTCGCGAATCGGTATCTCCAGCAGATCGACCATCAGCCGCACGACTTCGCGCGGCGTGAAGTGTTCGCCGGCCTCTTCGCCGCTTTGCTCGGAGAAGCGGCGCAGCATCTCTTCGTAGATGTAGCCCATCTCCAGGCCCGAGAGATGGTCGGGGCCGAGGTCGAGTTCCTTGTACTGGTTGAGGATCGGCGCCAGCCGGTTGTTCTTGACCATCGTGCCGATGGTGGCGCGGTAGTTGAAGTGCTCGACGATGTCGTCGACGTTCTTGGAAAAGCCGTTGATGTAGGCGCGAAAGTTGGCTTCGAGCAGCGCATGGTCTTCCTCGTAGACCTTGCGCAGCGTCCACGAGGTCTTGTTCGAAAACGGCGTCTGCTGCGGATTGAGTTCGAGTTCCTTGACCAGCTTGGCAAGCTGCGGCTCGGTCAGTTGGGGCCGCCTGGCAAGCACCTCGGCCCGTCTGGCTTCGCGCCATGCGAGCAGCACGCATTCGAGCCGGCGGATGACGATGATCGGCAGGATGACGCTCTGGTACTCGTAAGCCTTGAACTTGCCGCGCAGGCGTTCGGCGGATTTCCAGATGTCGCCGGCAAGGTTGTCGAGCTTGGGTTTGTTCAGAGAAAGCGCCACGAGAGTGTCCTGTTGACTAAAGCTGCCTAACGTGGCGCGCCGTCGCCCCCGGCACCGCGGAGAGCGAGATCGCGCGGTCGAAGGTGGCGAGGCAACCGCCGTGCCTGACCGCCAGCGCCAGCAAGTAGACATCGGTGACCTGGTTGTGGCCGTGGATGCGCGTGAAGTCGGCGCTGGCGTCGTCGCGCAAGCTCACGTCGTCGGGCCAGAACTCGTGATCCAGGGTGGCGCAGGCCTCGCGCAAACGCTCGCGCACGCGAACCAGACCGACCGCCCCGCCACGCCCGTAGCTGGGCAGGTTCAGCACGCGCAGGACAGCGTTCTCGACCAGCGGGCAGGTCGCGATCTTGACCCGCGGCGCTTCGATGAAGGCGTTGGCGCGCTCGGAGAACAGGTGCGCGTCGTCGAACAACGCGACCCACACATTCACGTCGAGCAGGGCGCGCATCAAATGCCCTCGCGCTCCATCAACTCGCGCACGTGCTCGGGCGTGATCACTTCGTCGCGGCAGGGGAGCAAGGCAAAGCGGCCCCGCAACGGCGCGCTGACCGCAGGCGCGGCGCTGCGCGCGCTCGCGCCCTGGCGGATCAGGCGCGAGATGGCCTCGCCCAGCGAAACGCGCTCACGCTCAGCCACCCGCTTGGCCACCAGCACGGCGTCGTCAGCCAAATTGATCGTGGTACGCATGGCCTCTCCCCGGTCGCAGGGTTGGCAGCATAGCATCAAACCAGCATCAAAGCATCAACGCGGGTCCGCTCGAAACCGACAGCTTGGCCCCCGCCTACGCGAAGACCTAGGAGCCTGGCGCTTCGCTCGCAAGTTCGCCAAGTTGCACGTCCAGCAGCTTGGCCATCTTCTTCAGCAAGGCGACTGAGGGCTCGCCCTTGCCGGACTCGAGCTTGGACACATGGGCCGGCGTCACGCCGACGGCTGCGGCCAACTGCGCCGCCGTGATGGCGCGATGCTCGCGCCAGACGCGCAACGGACTTTCACCCGCCAGCAGTCGGTCGACCACGTCGATCGGGACGGTTTCGACTTCGCCCTTCGCAATTCGCTTGGAAAAGCGCAGCAACGCCGCAGCATCGTCGGCGTCGTCGGCCAATTCAAGCAGCGCCTTGTACTCGGCGTAGGGCAGCACCGCAAAGGCAGGCTTGCCATTGGCTTCGAGAATCTGAACAGTCATCGAACCACCTCGCCACGTTGCGCAACCCGGATTACCTGGATCACGATGCGTTCTTCGTCGAGTAGGTAGACCACCCGCCAATCGCCGACTCGCAATCGAAAGCCCGGTTGCTCGGTCAGTTTCTTGACGTTGGGCGCGTTGTACGGGTCGCGGGCAAGTGCGTTCAGCTTGGACCGAACGCGCAGGGCCTGATCCCTCGGCATGCGCAGCAACGCCTTCAACGCCTCTCTGCTGAACTCAAGCCTCCACATACCTCATTGTTAACCATCAGGCGCTTTGGTGTCAACTTATAAGCAACTTCGACACCGCGCGATGCTTCCGCGCAAGACCTCGCCGGTGGGCCTGTTGCCGCTACAGCAGCAGCCGTCGACGCAGGCTCACCGCCAGCATCAGCGCCGCCTCCAGCGTGAACCGCCCGTCGGCCAGGCGATCGACCAGATCTGGCGGCGCCAGGCACTCGAAGCGTTCGACCTCGCCGTCCTGGTTCGCCGGCTGCATGCCCTCGGGCAGCACGGCCTCGAAGGCGTCGATGTGCTCGACCATGTAGCCCTCGCTCACCGGACGCCGAATCGTGATGCGGTCGACGCGTTGCAGCGCCTGCAAGTCGGCGATGCGCAGGCCGGCCTCTTCCCAGGTCTCGCGTTCCAGTGCGCTGGCGCTGCTCTCGTCGGCGGCGACCAGGCCGCCGACCAGCGTGTCCCATTGGCCGGGGTCGGTCGCTTTGTCGAAGGCGCGTTGCTGCACCCAGACCTTGCCATTCGGCGCGAGGCCGATCAGGTGGACTGCATAGGTCGTGATGCCTAACGGCCGCACCGCGGCGCGCTCGATCACGGCGTGCCGAACTCCGCCCTCGTCGGTGACGGCCAGCAGTTCGTCGCGCCATCGGCCGACCACGCCTTGTGCGTGCAGCCAGGCCGCGGCGCGCTCAAGCGTTGCGTCGGCCGGCCCGCCCAGCGATGCACTGCCGTCGCCTGACCAATACAGCCGCAGCCCCGCAGCGCGCATCCGCTCGGCCAGTTCGACCTCGATCGAGCCGATCGGCGACGCAGCACCCTCGATGTGCAGCGCCCGCCGTGGGCGCTCGGGCGGCTGCGCTGCGCGCTCGACGAGGCGCAACCACCATTCGGGTCCAGAGGATGCGCTCATCCTCGCCTCACCAGGTGTCGATGAAGCGCCCAGCGCCCAAGCGCCGCGGCGCCGCCGAGGCCAGCGCGCGCATCAACCAGCGGCGCGATTCGGCGGGGTCGATCACGGCGTCGATCTCGAGGTAGCTCGCCATGTTGAGTGCCTTGCCGCGCTGGTAGGCCGCAGCAACCATCTGCTCGAACAGCGCCTGGCGCTGCGCGTCGCCGGCCGCGGCTTCGATCTCCTTGCGAAAGCCCAGGCGCACCGCGCCTTCGAGGCCCATCGCGCCGAACTCGCCGCTCGGCCAAGCGATGGTGAAGAAGGGCGCCGCGAAGCTGCCACCGGCCATCGCCTGCGCGCCCAGGCCATAGCCCTTGCGCAGCACGATCGTGAACCTAGGGACGCGCAGACTCGCCGCGGTGACGAACAGGCGCGAGGTCTTGCGCACCATCGCCGTCGCTTCCGACGCCACGCCGACCATGAAGCCCGGCGTGTCGCACAGCGAGACGATGGGCAGGCCGAAGGCGTCGCAAAGCTGCATGAAGCGCGCCGCCTTGTCGCACGCCTCGGCGTCGATCGCGCCGCCACGGTGGCGCGGGTTGTTGGCGACGAGCCCCATCGGCTTGCCCTCGACGCGCACGAGCGCGGTGATCATCCCGGCGCCGAAGCCGGCGCGCAACTCGAGCACCGAGCCGCTGTCGCACAGCAGATCGATCGCGGAGCGCATGTCGTAGGCGCGCACGCGGTTCTCGGGCACGCAGTGGCGCAGCGCGCGCTGGTCGGCGCACTGCCAACCGGCGAGCGGGCCCTGAAAGTACGAAAGGTACTGCCGCGCCGCACGAACCGCGGCGGCCTCGTCGTCTGCCAGCACGTCGATCACGCCGTTGGCCGATTGCATCGCCGACGGCCCGACCTCGCCCGGTGCGACGACGCCCAGGCCGCCGCCTTCGATCATCGCCGGCCCGCCCATGCCGACCGAGCTGTCCTTCGTCGCGATGATCACGTCGCTGCAACCGAGCAGCGCCGCGTTGCCGGCAAAGCAGCGCCCGGCGACGATGCCCACGCGCGGCAGTTGGCCCGACAAGCGCGCGTAGTGGTGGAAGGTCATCACATTCAAGCCCGCGACGCCGTTGAAGTCGGTATCGCCCGGTCGTCCGCCGCCGCCCTCGGCAAAGAGCACGATCGGAATGCGCCACTCGCCCGCGAGTTGGAACAGGCGGTCGGTCTTCTTGTGATTGAACATGCCCTGTGTTCCGGCGAGCACCATGTAGTCGTAGGCGAGCACCGCGCAGCGCGCGGCCTCGGCGCCGAAGAGCTTGCCGTTGACGCTGGCCAGGCCCGTCACGATGCCGTCGGCCGGCGTGTTGCGGATCAGGTCGCCCTCGCTGCGCCGCCCGCGCTGCGCCGCGATCGCGAGCGCGCCGTACTCGACGAAGCTGCCTTCGTCGACGAGGTCGGCGATGTTCTCGCGCGCAGTGCGCAGACCCGTCGCGTGGCGCTTGGCAACGGCCTCGGCGCGCAGCGCGTCGAGGCCGATCGCGTGGCGCTCCAGTGCTTCGGCAAGGTCGGGGCGGATGCGCGTGAGGTCGTCCGCCGCAGTGCTCGGCAGCGCCTGCGTGGCGTCCTCGCTCGCCTCGACCCACAGCAGCGGTGCTCCGGCGTGCACGCCCTCGCCGGCCTTCGCGCAGACGCTGTGCACGCGGGCGCTCGTGCCTGCGAGCACCAGATGCTCCATCTTCATCGCCTCGATCACCGCCACCTGCTCGCCCGCGGCCAGCTGCGCGCCGGGAAGCGCGCTGATCTCGACCAGCACGCCGTCCATCGTCGCGACGATCGCCGTGCAGCCCGGCGGGCCGCTGCGCAGCGTGACCGCAGCCTCGGCAGGTGCAGGGGCGGACGGCGCATGGCGCTGTGGATGGTCCAACGCGCCAGCCAGCAAACCAGCGCCGTGGCGCTCGACGAAGCCGGTGTCGACGCGGTTGGCCTGCACGTCGGCGTCGCACAGCAGCGCCTGCAGGAAGCGCTGGTTGGTCGCCACGCCATTGACGCGTAACTCGCAAAGTGCGCGGTAGGCCTTGTGCACCACGTCCAGGTGATTCGGTGACGCGCTGTGGACGACGAGCTTGGCGAGCAGCGAATCGAAGCGCGGGCTCGGCGTGTAGCCGCTCGCTGCGCAGGCATCGACGCGAACGCCAGGGCCGCCAGGCCACTCGATGGCGGCGAGCGTTCCGCCGGCGGGCAGCGCATCGCCGTCGGCACTCATCGTCTCCATGTTGATGCGCAAGTGCATTGCATGGCCGCGCGTCGGCGGCGTCGAGGCCAGCCCCACCTCGGCCAGGCTCGCGCCGGCGGCGAGGCGCAACTGCACTTGCACCAGGTCGATGCCGGTCACCATCTCGGTCACCGTGTGCTCGACCTGCAGACGCGGGTTGGCTTCCATGAAGAACCAACGCAGCGCGGCGCCTGTCGCATCGACCTCGACCAGGAACTCGACCGTGCACAGGCCGCGGTAGCACGTCTCCTGGGCGAGCCTGAGGGCCGCGGCAGTGAGTTGCTCGCGCAGCGCCTGCGGCACGCTGGGGCTGGGCGCAATCTCGATCAGCTTTTGGTGGCGCCGCTGCAGGCTGCATTCGCGCTCGCCCAGGTGGGTTGCCGCGCCGCTGCCATCGCCGGCGATCTGCACCTCCACATGGCGCGCGCGGCCGACGAGGCGTTCGGCGTACACGTCGCCGCTGCCGAAGGCCTTGCCCGCCTCCGATGCACAGCGCGCGTGCGCCGCGGCCACTTCGTTCGCGTCATGGACGGCGCGGATGCCGCGCCCGCCGCCGCCGACGATGGCCTTGATCATCATCGCGCCGCCTTCGCCCAGCGAAGCGAGGAAATCCAACGCCTGCGCGGGCGTCGTCGGGCCAAGCGTTCCTGGCAGTATCGGCACGTGGCAGCGCTGCGCGAGTGCCCGCGCGCGCAGCTTGTCGCCGAAGAGTTCGAGCACCTCGGGCGCTGGGCCGACGAAGCAGATGCCGGCCTCGGCGCAACGCCGCGCCAGCGCCGCGTTCTCGGCGAGGAAGCCGTAGCCGGGGTGCAGCGTGTCGCAGCCCATGCGCAACGCGGCGCCGACGATCTGCTCGATGTCGAGGTAGGCGCCCGGCCCGCTGCCTTCGAGCGCGAAGCTGGCGTCGGCCTTGCTCAGGTGCGGCGACGCCGCGTCGTCCTGCGAATACACGGCCACGCTCGCGAGGCTGAGCTCGGCAGCGGCGCGGGCGATGCGGATGGCGATCTCGCCGCGGTTGGCGATCAGCAGTCTCTTGAAGGGCATTGCGGTGGTGGTGGATGGCTTGGCCTGGAGGATGCCCCAACGGCCTCGGGTCGCATGTCCCGAGAGCGACTGAAGGCCGGTTGCATGTTCGCCAATGTAAGGGCACACCGCGTGCGGGCGGCCGCCCGGCGTCGCCAACGACGTGGCCGCAGCAGATCAAGCGTCGATTCGGCGCGAGCCCCACAGTCCGTCCGCAACGACCGACGACGGTTCGCGCGGCCCGTGTCCCATTCGTCGCAGGCTGGTCCCGCCGGCGTCGATGCGGGCGAAAATGCCAACGGCCGAACCGATCCACTTGAAATAGGCATTGGGCGCGCGCACGTCAACCCATCCACACAGCACCTCCCATGATCCGCTCACCATGCGCCGCGACTCGTTGCTGACGCCGCTCGTCTTTGCCGCGCTCGTGCTCGCAGCGGGCGCGGCCTCGCGCCTGCTCATTGATGCCGATCGCCCCGCAAGCGCCGAGGGCACGCCGGGCAAGCTGGTCTGGATCCTCGCGCCCGCGCTGCTCGCCGTGGTGTTCCGGCGCCTCGATCCGGCGACGCGAAGCGAACACCTGTTCGCCTTCACACGCGTCGGCGTGCGCTTTGCGCTGAGCGTTGCCGCCGCGGGCGGCGCAGCGGTCTGCGCGCTCATCGTGCTCGGTCTGCTGACCGGGAGCGCGACGTGGGTTCCCGTGCCCGCCGCAGCGTCGAATCTCGCGTCGACGGCGGCCGGCCTCGCGGTCTTCGCGTTTCTCGAAGAGTCGGCGTGGCGCGGCTACCTGCTGCCCGCGTTGCTGGCACGGGCGAGCGTCCCGCTGGCGGTCGCCGTCGCAGCGATCACCTGGTTCGGCTGGCATCTGCCCTACCTCGACCAGCTTGCCGCCGCCTACACCGACGAAGCGCTCGCAACGCTGGCGCCGCGCCTGCTGCTCGGCGTGGCCGCGATGCAGTGGCTCTACACCGAGCTGTTCCTGCGTTGCCGCTCGGTCTGGCCGGCGTTCGCCTTGCACGCGACGATGAACTTGGTCGCGATGCTCGCGCTCGCCTGCGGTCTGCGCCTGATCGGCGCGCGAACATGGCTGTTCTCTCCGAGCGCCGACGGGGTGATCGTCGTCGCGCTGTGCTGCGCGGCCGGGTTTTGGCTGTCCGTGCGGCGCTGCCGCGGTTCTTGCGGCACGTCCTAGTGCACTTTTTTACGCTGTTCATCACATAAGACCGCCTTTGTCGCTCTGGCGCCGTTGCAAATCCTCGCGATACCTGCGGGTATCGCTGTGGTTTGCGCCTAGCCAGGACGACGATTCCATCGGTCTTCTTAAGTGCCGCGTAGCGTGGAACACTGCACTGGCGCGCCTGCGGGCGCCCTGTGCAGAGCACGGTCTGCGGCGCGCTCGCGCCGCCGCGGTGCCGTTGGCGCCGCCACGCGGCCACCCGTCGCAAGCCATGCACGCGACCCCGACGTTGGGTAAGAGTTCGCCCATCGCAACTCTTCTGAGAGGTCTCCATGCACGCCTTGCTCCCCCGCCTCGCTATTGCCCTGGCCCTGGTCGGAATCTGCGCTTGCGCAGGCGCGGCCGACCTGACCATCACCGTCAAAGGTCTGACCAGCGACAAGGGCAAGATCCTGGTCGCGCTCTACACCAATGCCGGCGACTGGCTGAAGACGCCCGCGCGCGCGGGGCCGAGACCGCCGCGATCAAGCCGAGTACCGCGCTGACAATCAAGAGCCTTGCTCCCGGCAGCTATGCGGTTTCGGTGTTTCAGGACGAGAACGGCAACCAGGATCTCGACACCAACCTCCTCGGCCTGCCGAGCGAGCACTACGGGTTCTCCAACGACGCGATGGGAGTCTTCGGCCCGCCGTCGTTCGAGAAGGCCGCGTTCAAGGTCGGCAGCGAGAACTTGAGCATCGCCATCGAGTTGCGCTGAGACCCGCGGCCATCGGTGACCATGAAGGCGGATCGAACGCCGATGCCGCTGGCGCTGTCCATCGTCGGCGTCGGGACGCTGCTCGTGCTCGGCCTGGGGCGCTTGGCCGCACTCGCACCGCTGCCGCTGAGCGGCGTCGGCTTCCTCGACACGCAAGCGACCTACCAGGCGCTGCTGTTTGGCGTGGCAGCGCTGGTGCTGCTGGTGCTGCACGTCGCGTGCAAGCCAAAGCTCGCGCGCTTCCTCGGCGTCGGCACGATCTCGGCGCCCGCGCGCAGGGTCGGCTGGCTCGGCGTCGCCGAAGGCGAATCCTGGCTCGGGCTGGGCCTCAGGATGTCGGTGATCGTGACCCTCGTCACTTGCGCCTTCATCTACCTGCACTTGCGCAGCGCGCTCGGAGAATCCGTCAGGGTCGTCGCGTTGCTGCCCTGGATCCTGCTGTTCTCGCTCACGAATTCGTTTTCCGAAGAGGTGATCTACCGCCTCGGCGTTGTCGTTCCCCTCGCCGGCAGCGCCGATCCCGCACGCATCCTTGCGCTGTCGGCGATTGGCTTTGGTCTGCCGCACTGGGGCGGCATGCCAAGCGGGGCAGTCGGTGTGCTGATGGCCGGGTTTCTAGGTTGGCTGCTTGCCAAATCGGTGCTCGAAACCGGCGGCATCTTCTGGGCCTGGCTGATCCACTTTCTGCAGGACGTGGTGATCTTCTCAGCGTTCGTGATGGCTGCGCCAGTGCGGGCCGGCGCCGGAACCGGCTAAGCTGCATCACCCAGAGGCTCACCGTGATGAACAAGCCGGACTCGTTGGACCTGGCGGCCGTGCACGCCGCCCGCGATCGCGCGCAGCACGCCGATGCCGACCCAGCCGAGTTCGGTCATCCGCTGGAGGAGGCGATTCCTCTCTTTCGGCGCTGGCCGCGCAGCATCTGGCGCGACCTCGTCTACACGCTGATCCTCAACACCTTCATCGCGGCGCTGTTCATGCTCTTCGCGCTGTCGAGCACGCCGTTCACGAGCGTGCAGCAGTTCCTTCAAGTCGCCTTCGACGACTGGATCGTCTCCAACGTCATCGGCTTCACGTTCCACTTCGTCTCGATGCTACTCGGGCCGCGCGTGCTCGGGCGCATCAGCGGCTTGCCGTTCTGGGCCCTGCTCGCGTGCAACACGGCGATCGGCGTGGTCATCGTGCAGAGCGGCTTCGTCGCCGCGTTGCTGCTGCCCGGTTTCAGCGAAAAGCTGCTACCCGGCTTCGACGCCATGGCCGGCGGCATGCGCTTTGCGCAATGGGCGATCACGTCGATCGCCACCTCGTTCGTCGTGTCGGTGATCCTCGGCCTTGCATGGCGAGCGCGCGTGCAGCGGCTGCAGCGCGAAGCCATGGCGGCGCGCGAACGCGAGCGCCTGCAGACGATCGAGCGCCAGGTCTTGCAGGCCAACCTGCGCGCGCTGCAGGCGCAGATCGAGCCGCACTTCCTGTTCAACACGCTGGCCAACGTCGACGGCCTCATCCACAGCCAGCCGGACAAGGCGCGGCAGATGCTCGAACAGTTCGTGGTCTACCTGCGCACCACGCTGGCGGCCAACCGCGCGGAGCAGACGACGTTGGCCCGCGAGTTCGAGACCCTACGCCACTTTCTGGGCATCTTGCAGATCCGGATGGAAGTCCGGCTGGCCGTCCATATCGACCTGCCCGCCGAACTCGCGGGCATGCCCATCCCGCCGATGCTGATCCAACCCTTGGTCGAGAACGCCATCCGCCACGGCCTGGAGCCCAAGATCGAAGGCGGCGCGATCAGCCTGTCGGCGCGGCGCAGCGGCAGGCAGGTCACGATCGTGATCGCCGACACCGGCGTCGGCTTTGGCGACGCCACGTCCGGCGGCATCGGGCTGCGCAACGTGCGCGACCGCCTGCGCCAGCTCTACGGCGACGCGGCCTGGCTGGACGTCGAAGACAATCTGCCCTGCGGCGCGCGGGTCACGCTTTCGCTTCCGGCATGAGGCGCCTGCAATGACCCCCTTGACGACCACCCGCCCTCGCGCCGTCATCGCCGACGACGAGCCGCACGTCGCCGAGCACCTGCGCGAACGCCTTGGCTTGCTGTGGCCGCAGTTGCAGATCGAGGGCATCGCAGCCAACGGCCCAGAGGCGCTGAAGCTGATCGGCGAGCGCGCACCCGACATCGTGTTTCTCGACATCCGCATGCCCGGCCTCGGCGGGATCGAAGTCGCCGCCCGCATCGCCACCCGAACGCGCGTCGTCTTCGTGACCGCGTTCGACCAATACGCTGTCGATGCGTTCGAGCGTGAGGCCGTCGACTACCTGCTCAAGCCGGTGGGTGAGGAACGCCTCGCGCGCACTGTCAATCGCCTGAAGGCGCAGTTGCAAGGCGATGCTGCCGCGCCCGCTGCCGCGAAGTGGCTGAAGGCGCTCGCCGACGCGTTACCGCAGCCGCAGCCGCACCTGCGCTGGATTCGCGCCGCCAAGGGCGAGCTGACGCACCAGATCTCGGTCGACGAGGTGCTCTACTTCCAGGCCAGCGACAAGTACGTCAGTGTTTTCACGCGCGAAGGCGAAGCGCTGATCCGAACGCCGCTGTCCGAGCTGCAGGCGCGGCTGGACCCGGCCGCGTTCGCGCAAATCCACCGCTCGACGATCGTCAACCTCGGCGCCGTCGCCGGAGCGCGGCGCGACATCATGGGCCAGACTCGGCTCAGGCTCAAGGACTCGGCGGTCGAGCTGCCCGTCAGCCGCGGCTACGCCAAGCTATTCAAGAGCATGTGAAGCCGCACCGCACCGCGCGGCGCCTTACTCGCGCGCCAGCGTGCTCAGCATGCGCGTCGTCAGGTACAGGCGCGGCACGATGGAATCGATCTCGATGTACTCGTCGCGCGCGTGGTAGCCCCAGCCGGCGAGGCCCATCGCTTCCAGCACCGCGGGCTTGCCCGAGCGGCCCGCGTAGCCGGCGTCGGTGCCGCCGCCGGTGCCCGGGTGGAACATCAGCTTGCGGCCATCCAGCTCGGCGTAGATGGCCTCGGCCTTCTTCGCCAGCACGAGACCGCGTTCGCCAGCCGCATAGGGCGGGCGGCCGACCTCGATCGCCACGCTGACCTCGGTGTCGGGAACGCGGTGGCCCTCGGCCACCTTGGCGCGCAGCGCAGCGAGCAGGCGCTCGTCGGCGCCGGGCAGCGTCAGGCGAACGTCAGCGCCGGCCTGCGCCCTCTCGGGGATCTGGTTGCGCGTCGTGATGGCATCCACCATGGTCCAGTTCAACTGCGCACCCGGAACCGACTTGGCGACGTCCTGCGTCTGCAGCACCTGGTAAGCGAGTTCGACGAGCGCATTGCGGCCGAGCTCGGGCGCCGCGCCGGCGTGCGACGAGCGACCCTTGACGTCGAGCGTCGCCTTCGCCGTGCCCGCCGCGGCGAGCAGCACGCCTTCGTCCTTGGCCATCGCCTTCGCCGGCGACGGTTCATACGACAGCACGACGTCCTGCTCGGCGCCGAGCGCGGCGATGGTCTCGCCCGAACCGACGGAGCCGACTTCTTCGTCGGGGTTGAAGAGCACGGTCAGGCGCGCGTAGTCGCGCCAGCCGGCGGCCTGCAGGATCGCAAGCGAATGCAGGATCACGGCGATGCCGCCCTTGTCGTCGGCGATGCCCGGACCGTAGAGGCGGTTGCCGTCCAGGCGATACGGCTGCGTCGCCAGGATGCCGCTCGGGTACACGGTGTCCATGTGCGCGATCAGCATGAAGCGCTTCTTGCCCGTGCCGGTGAAGCTGCCCTTGACGAGTTCGCCTGCGCCCTTGCTCGCCTTGATGCGTTCGGTCACTGCGCCGAGCGCGCGCAGCCGCGCCTCGACGTAGTCGGTCATCTTCGCGACGCCCGCTGCGTCGCCGCTGCCGGACTCCATCGCCACCATCTCGCGCAGCGAGTCGATCACCGCCGGTTGCGCGGCGCGCGCCGCGGCGAGCAGCTTCTCGTCGGGGCCGGCGGCGCGGGTCATGCCAGGCAGCGCCAGCGCGGTGAGGACGGCCAGCGTGCAGGTGCGCAGATGTTTCATCGAGGTTCTCCTTCGGGTGTGGCTTGGGGCGCGGGCAGGAAGTGCTTGGCCTCCAGCAGCGCCTGCAGAGCGAGCGAGTCGGCGCGGAACACGTCGGGATCGTACTTGGCCTCGCTGGTGTAGAACTGCGCCAGCGAGGTGATGCCCAGAGCCTCGATCCGGGCCTTGAGCTCGGGCACGGCCATGTAGCGCTCCCAGCCACGCACCTCACGCTGGGCGTAGATGGCGTCGATGTCGGCCTCGGTGGGGCGTCGGTAGGTCTCGTCGTGGAGCATGGCGTGCAGCGGCAGGCGGTCGCGCTTCTCGGGGATCTCGTCCGGGTGGCCGACGACGATCGTCGTCACCGGCAGACAGGTGTCGGGCAGGTCGAGCAGCGCCGCAATCTCCGCCATCGAATGCAGCGTCGTTCCCAGGTAGCAGACGCCCAGGCCCCGCGCTTCGAAGCCCAGGCAGACGTTCTGCGCGACGATCATCGCGTCGAACGCTGCCACGTGGTAGCCGATCAGGTTGTCGAAGTTATCGCGTGCGCCGCGCTGGCGAAGCCATTGCCGGGTGCGGTACCAGTCGGCGCAGAAGGTCGCCACCAGCGGCGCCTGCAGCACCATGGGCTGCTCAAAATGCAGTTCGTAGAGGCGCTGCTTGCGCTCGGCGTTGCGCGTCAGCACGATCGAGACCGAACTCAGGTTGCCAGACGACGACCCGCCGGCAATGGCGTCGCCGCACACCTGTTCGATCAGTGCCGGATCGACCGCGTCCGGCTTGTAGCGGCGGATCGAGCGGTGGCGTTGCAGTAGTGTCGAGAAGGTGCTTTCCATGGCTGTGGCGGTGCGAGTGCCGGTTCAAAAGCTTGACGCCAAGGGTCCGCTCGCTTTATACAGACTCGATCGCGCGTCGTCACAAGGCTCTGGTCGGCGGCCTCGACCGGGATGTCGGACGGCAGTTCGGCAATCCCGACCGCGCTGTGACCACTGGCGCAGAGCTCGACGCGGCAAAGTGTTGCACTATCGCTCAGTCGGAGTCGGCAAGCAATCGAGTCTGGCCCGGACTGACAGCGCACCGTGCGCAGCAGCAAGTGCCGCCAAGGCCCGCGCTTCGCGCAGCCCCTCGGTTAGCATCTACTTTACATGGACCTCCCCTACGAACTGCAGATCGGCTGGCGCTACACGCGCTCGGGGCGCAGCGGGCGCCGCAACGGCTTCATCTCCTTCATCTCGGGCGTTTCCATGCTGGGCATCGCGCTCGGCGTGGCAGCGCTGATCATCGTGCTGTCGGTGATGAACGGATTTCAGAAGGAGGTGCGCGACCGCATGCTCAGCGTCGTCGCGCATGTCGAGATCTATGCGCGCAACGGCGCCGCGCTGCCGGACTGGCAGGCCACCGTCGCACAGGCGCGGCGCAACCCGCAGGTGGTCGGCGCGGCGCCCTTCGTCGGCGCGCAGGCGCTGATCGGGCGCGGCGACGAGATGCGCGGCGCCATCGTGCGCGGCATTTCGCCGAACGACGAGGCCACCGTCACCGACGTCGCCGCGCGCCTCAAGGACAGCCTGCTCGTGCAGCTCGTGCCCGGCGCATGGAACATCGCACTCGGCACAGAGCTCGCGCGCGCGCTCGGCGTGAAGGTGGGCGAGAAGGTGACGCTGGTCGCTCCCGGCGGGCAGATCACGCCGGGCGGCATCGTGCCGCGCCTGAAGCAGTTCACGCTCGTCGGCACCTTCGACACCGGGCACTACGAATACGACAGCGGCCTCGCGCTGATCGCCCTCGACGATGCGGCGCGGCTGTTCCGCGTCGACGGCCCGACCGGCGTGCAGTTGCGTCTGAAGGACTTGCACCAGGCGCGCGACGTCGCGCTGCAACTGGCGACCGAACTCGGGCCGCAGGTCGTGGTGGCGGACTGGACGCGAACCAAGCGCGAGTATTTCTCCGCGGTGCAACTCGAAAAGCGCATGATGTTCATCATCCTGACGCTGATCGTCGCCGTGGCCGCGTTCAACCTCGTCTCGACGCTCGTGATGACGGTCACCGACAAGCGCGCCGACATCGCCATCCTGCGCACGCTGGGCGCGAGCCCGCGCTCGGTGATGGGCATCTTCATGGTCCAGGGCGCGGCATCGGGCGTGATCGGCACCTTCGGCGGCGTCGCGCTGGGCCTGCTCATCGCCCTCAACATCGACGTCATCGTGCCGGCGATCGAGCGGCTGCTCCACGTGAGCTTCCTGCCCGGCAGCATCTACCTCATCAGCCGCATGCCGAGCGACCCGCAGCGCGGCGACATCGTTCCCATCGTCGCCGTCTCGCTGCTGCTCGCCTTCGTCGCCACGCTGTACCCGAGCTGGCGCGCCAGCCGCGTGCAGCCGGCTGAGGCCCTGCGCTATGAATGATGGATCCCCCAAGACGCCTTCGGCGTCGCCCTTGCAGGGCGCGTCGGGCCAGAGGCCCGACTCCTCGCCCGGCGCAGACAGTCCGCAGGGACTGTCTGCGTACGTGCTCAGCCCCCAAGGGGGAGCTCGGTCGGCTTGGGGCGGCCCGGCGCCGACCGAGGCTCAGCGCGACGTGGTGCTGCAATGCGCCGACCTCGACAAGCGCTTCCACGACAGCAACCTCGACGTGCACGTGCTGCGCGGCGTGAACCTGCACGTGCACGCGGGCGAGACGCTGGCCGTGGTCGGTGCGTCGGGCTCGGGCAAGAGCACGCTGCTGCATCTGCTCGGCGGTCTCGAGGCGCCGACGGCCGGCTGCGTCGATCTGATGGGGCGCGACTTCGCGTCGATGAACGCGACCGAGCAGGGCGAATGGCGCAACCGCCATCTCGGCTTCGTCTACCAGTTCCACCACCTGCTGCCCGAGTTCAGCGCGCTCGACAACGTCGCCATGCCGCTGCGCATACGCCGCATGTCGACCGATGCGGCGCGCGCGCAGGCGGCGGCGGTACTGGCACAGGTGGGCCTGGCCGATCGCGTCGCCCATCGGCCGTCGGAGCTTTCGGGCGGCGAGCGCCAGCGGGTCGCGATCGCGCGTGCGCTGGTGGCGCAGCCAGCCTGCGTGCTGGCCGACGAGCCGACCGGCAATCTCGACCGCGAGACCGCCGACGGCGTGTTCGTGCTGATGCTCGAACTCGCCCGCCGGCACGGCACCGCCTTCGTGCTGGTGACGCACGACGAAACCCTGGCCGCGCGCTGCGACCGCATGCTGCGGCTCAGGCTGGGCGTGCTCGTCGGGCCGGACTGAACGCGGCAGCGCGCTGGCGCCATGCGCTGGATCGACACCCACTGCCATCTCGACGCGCCAGAGTTCGACGCCGACCGTGCCGAGGTGATCGCGCGCGCCCGCACAACCGGCGTCGTGCGGATGGTGCTGCCTGCGGTGGAAGTGGCGAACTTCGCCGCCGTGCGCGACCTCGCCCACGCACATGGCCAAGCCTACGCGCTCGGCATCCACCCGCTGTATGTCGACTGCGCGGGTGACGGCGATCTGCAGCGGCTTCGCGAAGCGCTGGCCGCAGCGCGCGACGACCCGCACCTGGTGGCAGTCGGCGAGATCGGTCTCGATCACTTCGTTCCCGGCCTCGACCGCACGCGGCAGGCGCGCTTCTACGCCGAACAACTTCTGCTCGCGCGCGAGTTCGCGTTGCCGGTGATCCTGCACGTGCGTCGATCGGCCGACGATTTGCTCAAGCACCTGCGTCGCATCGAGGTGCCGGGGGGCATCGCCCATGCCTTTAATGGCAGCGAGCAGCAGGCGCGGGCCTTCGTGGGCCTGGGTTTTCGGCTCGGCTTCGGCGGCGCGCTGACCTTCGAGCGCGCGCTGCAGATCCGGCGCCTCGCGCAGGCGCTGCCCGAGACAGCGCTGGTGCTCGAGACCGACGCCCCCGACATCCCGCCGCAGTGGCTCTACCGCAGCGCCGAGGCACGCGCAAGCGGGGGGACGGCGCGCAACGAGCCCGCCGAGTTGCCGCGCATCGCGGCCACCTTGGCCGAGTTGCGCGGCATGTCGTTGGCCGATGTGGCAAAGCTGACGTCGGCCAACGCGTGTGAAGCCCTGCCGCGGCTGCAAGCCTGAGCGAATAGACCGAAAGGACGGCGATTGCCTGCGTCCCGTGCCTTCGGCTATGCTCCGTGAATGTTCACGGAGACGACAATGATCGATGCCACAGCCAACGCGCGCCAACACCGTCGTATCGCGCGGCTCGCTTCCGAGGGCTTGATGCGCAGCACGGTGCTCGTTCATTCGGGTTGCAGGCAGGTGCTGCAAGAGCTCAGGCCCTACCTCGTCGATCCAGGGCAGTCGGGGCAGCTTTTGGATTTGCTGCGGACGCTGCGTGAGCAAACGGGTCCGGTCAACGTGTCGCAAGTACCGCAACTGAGTCCGCTGCGTTATCCCGGCGGCAAGACCTGGCTGGTGCCGGAGGTCAAGCGCTGGTTGAAGTCGCTGGACATGCGTCCGGCACTTTTCATCGAGCCCTTTGCCGGCGGCGCGATCACTGGGCTTTCGGTTGCCGCGGAGAGCCTGGCGGGACAGACGATCCTGGCGGAACTTGATCCTTCCGTCGCAGCGCTCTGGGTCGTGCTGATTCACGGCAGCGACATCGACGCCGAGAGCCTCATCACCAAGGTGCTGGAATTCCAGATGACGCACGAGCAGGTGACGGCAACGCTCGCCGGCTACGCTGCGTCGCTGCCGCAGCGCGCCTTCACGACGATTCTCAAGAACCGGGTCAATCGCGGCGGCATTCTCGCGCCGGGCGCCAGCATGATGAAGAGCGGAGAGAACGGCAAAGGCTTGTCATCCCGCTGGTATCCGCAGACTCTCGTGAATCGAATGCGCGGCATCCGCGCCATTCGACATCGGCTGCAATTCATTGAAGGCGACGCTTTTTCCGTCATCAAGACCTACCGCCATCGCAAGACCGCCGCCTGGTTTATTGACCCACCCTACACGGCCGGCGGCAAGAAGGCCGGCAGCCGCCTCTACCTGTGCAACGAGATCGATCACGAGCGTCTCTTTACGCAAATGGCAGCTTGCGCCGGGCCGGTGCTGATGACCTATGACGATGCGCCGGAGGTTCGCAGCCTCGCGCACCGATCAGGCTTCTCGATCCGGGAAGTGCCGATGAAGACGACCCATCACGAGGTGAAGAATGAGCTCCTTCTCGTCAAACCGTGAAGACCTTGCTCCCGCGTCTTCGCGGGTCATCAATCGCGTCGCGCACGGCGCGCTCGAATTCGACCTTGCCGACGGACTCGGTGGCGTTCAGCGCCGCGATCGATTCTTCCAGGCGCGAGTAGATGACCTCGCCCGGCACCAGGGACGAAGTCGAATCGTAGTCGGCCACCAGCCACACAACTTCGGCGTTGGCCAATTGGTTTGCGCCGACCCCCTTGACGCTGGCAAGATCGCTCATCTGCTCGTAGAAATAGCGGTCAACGAGCACGCACGTCTTGGCGCCCCAACTGCGCAGCTCGGGAACCTTTACCCGCAATTGCGGTGCAAGCCTTTTCGGGCCTGAACTTCGGTCATCCGGCCGCCGCGTCTCAACGGGAAATGGTAATTCCTCCGCTGCGGCCCGATCCCAATTCGCGTACTCGGTCTCCATCTTCTTGCCCGAGAAGTAGACCGATTGCGTCTCCATTGCACACCAGCGGAGCGCGTCGGACTCATTGGGATCGACGAGCACCCAGTCGATTCGTCCGGCCTTGCGCGTGGCAGTCTCGACGCCCGACTTCGTCAGCTTTGCGAGAAAGGGCACTTCTTTCACGAGTATTGGATGATGCGTGCTGAGCATCACTTCACCGGCCCATCGCAGCAGCTTCGCGTTCTCGAGAAAGCGATTCGGGCAGACCGTCTCAATGCGTGACTGGGCGGGGCGCACCGACCCGTCGCTTCGCTCTTGGTATTGCCGGATGCTGCACACTCCGCCCGGCTTGTTGCACGGTGCTGCAACGGAAAGGGCGAACGGACAGGCTTGCGCGCTCCCGCCAGGCTTCAAAGCGGCGTGTGCGAAGATTTGCCTGGTCTTGGTGCTCAAGCCCTGAGCCGAGTGACCGAACCATTCGGCGATGCCGTAGCGTGCGGCGCGCGGTCGTGATGCCATGCAGTCGCCTCCCCAATTTCAGTGATCATTCAACGAACCGCCATTGCACCCGCGCGCGATCGCGCGCTGGAAGACCGATGAAGCTTCTCGGCCTGCCGCCTGTCATCTCGCGCCGCTCGCGCCTGGTCGTTCTGGGCAGCTTCCCGGGCGCGGCGTCGCTGGCCGCGCAGCAGTACTACGCCCATCCGCGCAACCAGTTCTGGCCTTTGCTGTCGGCGCTGTGGGGTGTCGATCTCGCCGCCCTGCCCTACCCGAAGCGCCTGCAGGCCCTGCGCGAGCGCGGCCTCGGCCTGTGGGACGTCTATGCGAGCTGCCGCCGCGAAGGCAGCCTGGACAGCGCCATCGCCGATGCCGAACTGAACGACCTCGCCAGCCTGCGCCGGCGTGCGCCCGCGCTGCAATGCGTGGCCCACAACGGCGGCGAGTCGGCGCGCAGCATGCGCGTTACGGCAGCGCTCGGCCTGCCCGTCGTTCGCCTGCCGTCGACGAGCCCAGCCAACGCGAGCTGGTCCTTCGAGCGCAAGCTGGCCGCGTGGCGCGAAGTCTTCCACGCGGCGGGGCTGCTGTGATGGCGCGCGGCAAGTCGGTGCCCGAACTCGCCGCGGCCACGGTGTCCGAGTTCGGCGGCGTGCGCTACCTGCACCTCGGAACGCCGTGGGTGCAGGGTGCGATGCGCATCGCCAAGCCGAACGTCCTCGAGCTCGAGTACGTGCAGCGCATGATGGCCTGGATGCTCTGGCGGCCGCAGGAATCGCTGACCGATGGCCACGCGGCGCAGCTCGGCCTCGGCGCGGCGACGATCACGCGCTTTTGCCACACCGTGCTTCGCATGCAGACGACGGCGGTCGAGCTCAACCCGTCGGTGATCGCCGTCTGCCGCCACGCGTTTCGCCTGCCGGAGGGCGACGGCCGGCTGCGCGTGGTCAACGACGACGCCGCACGCTGGGTCACCGACCCGGCCCACGCGCAGACGGTCAATGTGCTCAGCGTCGACCTCTACGACCACGACGCCGCGGCGCCGGTGCTCGACGACGAGGCCTTTTACCGCGCCTGCCACGGCGTGCTCGTGGACGGCGACGGCACCGACGGCGGCCTGATGGCGGTGAACCTTTTCGGCCGCCACGCGAGCTTCGAGGCCAGCGTGCAGCGCATCGCCGCCGCCTTTGGCGCCGACCGGGTGTGGAACCTGCGGCCGACGAAGGAAGGCAATACCGTCGTCGTCGCGGCACGCGGCGTCGCCCTGCCGGACCGTACAGTGCTTGCCGCGCGTGCCGAAAACATCGAAACTCGCTTCGGACTGCCGGCCCGCAAGTGGCTGCGCATGATCCGCGTGCCTCTGCTGCCTGCCGACCGCCCATGAACGACGCCACCACCAGTACCAAGCCCGTCAACGTGCGCGGCCCGCTCACCTGGCGCAACCTGCTGAAGTGGTTGCGCGAGGACGAGATGATCAGCGCCGATGAGGCCGAGAAGACAGCCAAGCGCTTCGGCAGCAGCGACAGCAAGCAGCATCCCCTCGTTCGCCTCGGCGGCGCCGCGCTCACCCGGGCCGACGACGGCAGCGAGATCGACATCGAGGTGCTGACGCAGTGGCTCGCCAAGCGCAGCAGCCTGCCCTACTTGCGCATCGACCCGCTGCGCGTCGATGTCGGCCGCGTGACCGAGGTGATGTCGATCAATTACGCCGAGCGCCGCCACGCGCTGCCGGTGCAGGTCGGCCTGAACGAGGTCACGATCGCCACCTGCGAGCCCTTCGACATCGGCTGGGTGCCCGAGATCGAAGCGCACACGCGCCGCAGCGTGCGGCTGATGATCGCCAGCCCGATCGAGATGGCGCGCTTTCGGACCGAGTTCTACACCCTGGCGCGCTCGGTGCGGGCGGCGATCAAGAACGGCGAGGCGGCGGCCGCATCGAGCTTCGAGCAACTGGTCGAGCTCGGTCGCAGCAACAAGCAGCTTGACGCCAACGACCAGGGCATCGTGCAGGTCGTCGACTGGCTGTGGCAATACGCGTTCGACCAGCGCGCGAGCGACATCCACCTCGAGCCGCGGCGGGTGCTGGGCGCGATCCGCTTTCGCATCGACGGCGTGATGCACACCGTCTACCAGCTGCCGCCCGGCGTGCTGAGCGCAATGACGGCGCGCATCAAGCTGCTGGGCCGCATGGACGTGGTCGAGAAGCGCCGCCCGCAGGACGGCCGCATCAAGACCCGCAGCCCGCGCGGCGACGAGGTGGAAATGCGCCTCTCGACACTGCCCACCGCCTTCGGCGAGAAGATGGTGATGCGCATCTTCGACCCCGACACGGCGCTCAAGAGCATCGACGAGCTCGGCTTCGGCGCCCACGACACCGCGCGCTGGGAAGCGCTGATCGCGCGTACGCACGGCATCGTGCTCGTCACCGGACCGACGGGCTCGGGCAAGACGACGACGCTCTACTCGACGCTCAAGCGCCTGGCGACGGAGGAGGTCAACGTCTGCACGATCGAAGACCCGATCGAAATGATCCAGCCGGCGCTCAACCAGACGCAGGTGCAGCCGGCGCTGGACCTCGGCTTCGCCGAAGGCCTGCGCTCGCTGATGCGGCAGGACCCGGACATCATCATGGTCGGCGAAATCCGCGACCTGCCAACGGCCGAAATGGCGATCCAGGCCGCACTCACCGGCCACCTTGTGTTCAGCACGCTGCACACCAACGATTCGGCGTCGGCTGTCACGCGATTGCTCGACCTCGGCGTGCCGCCCTACCTGATCGGGGCGACGGTGATCGGCGTGCTCGCACAGCGCCTGGTGCGCACGCTGTGCCCGAGCTGCAAGCAGCCCGACCCCGAGACCACGGCCGAGAAGCTGGGCGAGGTGATACGGCCCTGGCGCCTGAACGGCGAGATGCATGCCTACAAGCCCGTCGGCTGCCTGGAGTGCCGGATGACGGGCTTCCGTGGCCGCGCCGGCCTCTACGAACTGCTGAGCATCAACGACGCCGCGCGCGCCGCGATCACCCCGGTGCTCGACGCCGCGAAGCTGCGCTCACAGTCGCTCACCGACGGCCTGCGCCCGCTGCGCCTGGCCGGTGCGATGAAGGTCGCCGAGGGCCTGACGACGATCGAGGAAGTGCTGCGCGAAACGCCGGGCTGGGAGATCTGACCCAACACTGTCCGGTTTGTCATTCCCGCGAAGGCGGCAATCCAGAACTGTGCAGGCAATGGATTCCCGCCTTCGCGGGAATGACGGGCCTGAGCGAACAGTGTTGAGACCTGACCGGCCTCATCTTGGGGCGATCAGTCGCGCCCGTCGAGCCAGCGGTAGTAGAGCTTGCCGGCGGCCACACCCAGCTGTGCGAAGACATGACCGGGGATTGCTCGCGGCGCCTCGAAGGGCAGCTTGCGCGCGGCCGCCTCGCCGTCCAGCGCCGCATCGGCCAGCAGCGGGCCGAGAGCCACCGCGAAGGCAACGCCGCGCCCGTTGCAGCCGCCCCAGCCGAGCACGCCGTCGCCCAGCCGCCAAAAGCGCGGCAGCTTGTCCGGCGTCGCCGCGAACACACCGTGCCAGACGTACTCGAAGCGGATCTCCGCCAGCGACTGAAGCTGCGGGAACATCTTCACGAGGCGCAGCGAGATGCGCTCGCGCAGGCGGCGCTCGAAGTCGGCGTGGAACACGAGCGCGCCGCCGCTGACCAAGCGCCCCTCCCCGTCGAGATGGCAAAAGTGCAGGTCGCCCTGAGTGTCCGACAGCGCATGATTGCGCGGCAGGATGCTCGCACGCAGTTCAGGCGTTAGCGGTTCGGTCGCCAGTTGGTACGAGCGCACGGCGACCATCGCGCGCGCCAGCCCCGGCCATGGCGACGGCGCCACGGTGCCGGTGTAACCGTGCGTCGCGACGAGCACGCGCCGCGCGATCACGCTGCCCGTCGGCGTGGCGACGCGCCAGCGCTCGCCCACCCGCTGCAGCCCGGTCGCCGGGCTGTGCGTGTGCACGGCGGCACCGGCACTGATGGCTGCGCGGGCCAGCCCGCGCGCGAAGGCCAGCGGATCGATGTGGCCGCCGGTCGGGTTGGTCCAGCCACCGCACCAGTAGGGCGAGCCGGTGATTGCGGCGACCTCGTCGCGGTCCAGCAGTTGCACCGGCGCGCCGCGCCGCTTCCACTGCTCGAAGCGCGAGCGAGAGAGCGCCAGCCGGCTCTCGCGGTGCGCCGGCTGCACCCAGCCGTTCTGCACCGCCTGACAGGCGATGCCGTGCTTGCGCACGAGATCGAACAGCGTGTTCGCCGAATTGCCGAGCACTACGGCGAGCGTCTCACCATGCTCGGCGCCGAAGGCCTGCACCAGCACATCGGGGTCGGCGCGCGTGAGCGATGGGATCACCTGCCCGTTGTTGCGCCCCGAGGCGCCCCAACCGACTTCGCTCGCTTCGAGGACGACGACCTTCGCGCCGCGCTCCGCCGCATGCAGCGCGGCCGTGAGGCCGGTGAAGCCGGCGCCGATCACGGCCAGGTCGGCACTGTGCTCGCCCGCAGGCAGCGGCGAAGTCGACGGCGCGGCGGGCGCGGTGGCAGCCCACAGCGAAGGCGGGGTTCGGTTCGGGTCGAGGTTGGGGTCGGTCATCGCGTGATATGCATAGTCCTGAATCTGGATTGTCAGCGACACGATGCGGCTATATTCGCCTCACGCCCAACCCACTGCACGCCATGGCCACCGACAACGAACTGCTGCTGATCGAACAACTGCGCAACGCGATGAAGAGCCGCGCGCTGGTGTACGCCGCGATGTACGAGGAGATCGCCGCCGAGTACGGCACCGACAAGGCGCGCGAGATCTGCAAGCGCGCGATCTACAAGCGCGGCGAGGCCATTGCCGGCGTCTTCGCGCCGCACGCACCGGGCGACCTCGCGGCCTTGAAGGACACCTTCCTCAACTTCATCCCGCAGGGAGAGCACATTTTCGCGCCCGAAGTCGTGCAGTGCACCGCCGACGAGCTCGAGATCCAGTTCCACCGCTGCCCGCTGAAGGAGGCCTGGCTCGAAGCTGGCTACGACGGCGCGGCGCTGGAGAACCTGTGCGACATCGGCGGCGTCGTCGATTACGGCACCTTCGAGAAGGCCGGCTTCTCGCTGCGCTCGGAAACCTGGAAAGCCGGCCGCGAAGGCTGTTGCCGTCTTCACATCACGCCCGGGCCGGGCTGAGTCCAGCACCTGTTTCACCGCACCCATTCAACACCGGAGATCCCCATGACCTTCTCGATTCGCTCCCTCGCCGTCAGCGCGGCACTGCTCTTGGGCGCCAGCGTGGCGCTGGCGCAGGACATCGTCGTCGGCTACCAGCTCCCGCTCACCGGCGCGCAGTCGCAGTACGGCGAGGTGTTCCGCAACGCGGCGACGATGCAGCTCGAAAAGTTCAACGCCGCCGGCGGCGTCGGCGGGCGCAAGGTGCAGATCGTCTACGAAGACTCGAAGTCCGACCCCAAGGAAGCCGTCAACATCGCGCGCAAGTTCGTCGACGACAAGCGCATCGTCGCCGTGCTCGGCGACTTCGCGAGCGGCCCGTCGATGGCGGCCGGCGAGGTCTACGGCAAGGAAGGCATGCCGCAGCTTTCGCAGACGGCGTCGCACCCCGACTTCCTGAAGGTCTCGAACTGGCAGTTCCGCAACATCACGACGCAGGCCCAGGAAGGCCCGTTCAACGCCAAGTGGCTGCGCGACGCCGGCGTGAAGACGGTGGCCATCATCGGCCTGCAAAACGACTGGGGCCTGTCTGCGACCGGCGAATTCGCCAAGGCCTTCGAGGCGCTCGGCGGCAAGGTCACGAGCACCGAACTCTTCAATCCGAACGCGCGCGACTTCAAAGCCATCCTGACCAAGGTCGTGCAGGCCAAGCCCGACGCGATCTACTTCGCGATGTTCTACGAAGAGGGCGCGCTGATCCTGCAGCAGGCGAAGCAGCTTGGCGTCACCGCCAAGCTGTACTCGGCGTCGCCGTTCTACGCGCCCAAGCTGATCGAGCTGGCCGGGCCGGCCGCGGAGGGCGTGCTGCTGTCGACGACCTTCGTCGCCGACAGCCCGTCGCCGCTCGTCACCGCTTTCGTTGCCGAGTACAAGAAGCGCTACGGCGGCGAGCCCAACCAGTTCGCGGCGCAGGCCTACGACGCGGTCGGCATCCTGCTCGAAGCGATCAAGCGCGCCGGCCCGAACGCGACGCGCGCGCAGATCCGCGACGCGCTCGCCGCCACCGCCAACTACCCCGGCGTGACCGGCGAGACGACCTTCGACCGGGCCACCCGCGAGCCGAACAAGACGCTCGCCAAGCTGCAGATCAAGGGCGGCAAGTTCGTTCCTGCGCAGTAGGGCGGGCGCTGCGCGCGCCGATGGATCCCATCGTCCTGCTGCAGCAGGTCGTCAACGGCCTGTCGATCGGCCTCGTCTATGCCTTGATGGCGATCGGCTTCACGCTGATCTTCGGCGTGCTCAACGTCGTCAACTTCGCGCACGGCGAGGTCTACACCGTCGGCGCGTTCGCCGGGCTGCTCGTCATCACCGCGCTCGCGCCGCCGCTGTGGCTGGTGCTGCTGCTGGTGCTCGCCAGCGGCGGCATCGCCGGCTGGGTGCTCGAGCGCATCGCGTTTCGGCCGTTCCGGCGCTTTCGCGACGAGGCCTCGATCAAGTCGAAGGCGATGCGCGAGGCGACGCTGCTGTCGTCGCTCGCCGTCTCGATCATCGTTCGCGAGGCGCTGGAGATGAAGTTCTCGGGCGAGATGCAGACCATCCCGCAGGCCTACCTGCTGCAAAGCCCGATCCAACTCGGCCCGATCACGATCACCGACGGCAACCTCATCATCTTCGCGCTCTCGGCGGCGATGCTGATCGCGCTGCAGTACGTGCTGCACCGCACGCGCATCGGCCTCGCGATACGCGCGGTGTCGAACAACGTGCTCGGCGTGCAGTTCGTCGGCATCGACACCAATCGCGCGATCGTCGCCACCTTCGTCGTCGGTTCGATGCTGGGCGCGGTCGCCGGCATCATGGTCGGGCTTTACCAGGGCGCTATCTTCCCACAGATGGGCTTCGAGCCGGGGCTCAAGGCCTTCGTCGCGATGGTGATGGGGGGCCTCTCCAGCATCCCCGGCGCGGTGATCTGCGCGCTCATCCTCGGCGTCTCGGAGTCGGTCGCGACGCAGTACTTCTCCGACGGCTGGAAGGCCCTCGTGTCGTACTCGTTCCTGCTCGCCACGCTGTGGCTGTTTCCGTCCGGCATCTTCGGCTTCAAGAAGGAGAAGATGTGAGGGTTCGGCTCAACCCCGTGTTGATCGTCGGCCTGGCGCTGCTGCTGGTCGGGCTGGTAGCCTTCAAGTCGAGCTACTTCACGCAGATCGCGATCACGACCATGATCTACGTGATCCTGACCGCGAGCCTGAACCTGATCACCGGCTCGGCCGGGTTGCTCAGCCTCGGCCACGCGGCGTTCTTCGGCGTCGGCGCGTACACCGCGGCGCTGCTGGCGACGCGCTTTGGCTGGCCGTTCTGGCTCACCGTTCCCGCGGCAGGCGCCGCCGCGGCGCTGGTGGGCGTGGTGGTCGCGGTGCCGACGACGCGCCTGACGAGCATCTACTTTGCCGTCGCGACTCTGGGCATCGGCGAGATGATCTACGTGACGCTGCTCAACTGGGTCGACCTCACGCGCGGGCCGATGGGCATCCGCGGCATCCCCGGCATCGAGCTGTTCGGATTCAGCGGCATAACACTCAGCCTCATCGTCACCGCGCTCGTGATGCTGGCCGCGCTGTGGCTGGTGCACCGGCTCACGCACTCGTACTACGGCAACTCGCTGCGCGCGCTGCGCGAGGACGACGCCTGCGCCGACGCGATGGGCATCGACGTCGCGCGCCTGAAGCTGCAGGTCTTCGGCGTCGCCTGCTGCCTGGCCGGCGTCGCCGGCGCGCTGTTCGCGCACACGACGAACTACATCAGCCCGGAGAGCTTTCGCTTCGGCGAATCGATCTTGCTGCTGTCGATGGTCGTCGTCGGGGGCCTCGGGAGCCTGTACGGCTCGGTGATCGGCGCGGTGCTGCTGTCGGTGCTGCCCGAACTGCTGCGCGAGCTCGGGAGCTACCGCATGGTGGTGGTCGGCATCGTGCTCTTCCTCTCGATTCTCTTCATGCCGCGCGGGCTGGTCGGCGAGGTCTCGGCGATCGATCTGTTCCGGCGCCAGACCCGGCGCGACGGCGCCGCGCGGCGCAGCGCCTGGTGAGCATGGACGCGCCGCTGCTCGCCCTGCGCAAGCTCTCGCGCCGCTTCGGCGGCCTGACCGCCGTCGACGATGTCTCGGCCGAGATACGCAGCGGCGAGCTCGTCGGCCTGATCGGGCCCAACGGCGCCGGCAAAACGACGCTCTTCAACCTGATCTCGGGCGTGACCCCGCCGTCGGCAGGCGACGTGCAGCTCGCCGGCCGCACGATCACCGGGCTGCGCCCGTTCGAGGTCGCGCGCGCGGGCGTCGGCCGCACGTTCCAGAACCTGCGCATCTTCCCCAACATGACGGTGTTCGACAACGTCTCGGTCGGCGCCATCCGCGCCAGCGGCCTGCGCGATGCGCTGGGGCCGCGCGGCACCGCCGCGGCGCGCGCGATCAGCGAGGTCTCGGCCGAGATGCTGGGCAAGGTGGGCCTCTCGGCCTTCGCCGACGAGCTCGCGGCCAACCTCTCGTACGGCAAGCGCAAGATGCTCGAGATCGCGCGTGCGCTCGCCGGCCGGCCGCGGCTGCTGATCCTCGACGAACCTGCGGCCGGGCTGAACGACACCGAGACCGCCGACCTGGCGCGCTTCATCGAGCAGTTGCGCGCCGAGGGCCTGACCATCCTCCTCGTCGAGCACGACATGGGCCTCGTGATGCGCGTCTGCAGCCGCGTCATCGTGCTCGCCTTCGGGCGCAAGATCGCCGACGCCGAACCGGCCGCCGTGCAGCGCGACCCGGCCGTGCTCGACGCCTACCTCGGCACGGGCGACGAATGAGCGCCGTCGCCGCGTTGCAGGTCGAGCGCCTCGTCGTGCGCATGGGCGGGCAGCAGATCCTGAGCGAAGTCAGCCTGACGGTGCCCGAGGGCGGCGTCGTCACCGTGCTCGGCGCCAACGGCGTCGGCAAGACGACGCTGATGCGTACGCTGTCGGGCATCTACCGCGCCAGCAGCGGCAGCATCGCGCTCGCCGGCGAGGCGATTGCCGGCCAGCCCTCGCACCGCATCGTCGCCAAGGGCCTGGCGCAGGCGCCCGAGGGGCGGCAGGTGTTCTCCAACATGACGGTGCGCGAGAACCTCGTCCTCGGCGCCGGCGCCCTCGCCGGGCGCGAGTTCGAGCGCACGTTCGATGACGTGCTGCTGCGCTTCCCGCTGCTGCGCGAGCGGCTCGCGCAGCAGGCCGGTTCGCTCTCGGGCGGCGAGCAGCAGATGCTGTGCATAGGCCGCGCGCTGATGAGCCGGCCGCGCCTGCTGCTGCTCGACGAGCCGTCGCTGGGCCTCGCGCCCAAGATCGTCAAACAGATCTTCGACCTCATCGCCAGCATCCGCGCCGGCGGCACCGCCATCCTGCTCGTCGAACAGAATGTCCGCGCTGCCCTGAAGGTGGCCGACTACGGCTACGTGATGGAAGGCGGGCGCATCGCCCTCGAAGGGCCGGCGGCACAACTGCGCGAGGACCCGCGGGTGAGGGATGCTTACCTGGGTGGGGCGGGGCATTGAGTCGCCCCCCAGCGTTGCTGGGGATTCAAATTCAAGACCCGTCCCACCTTGACTTGTCCGTCTTTCCGTGTCTTTCGGCGGGCACTTGCCTGCGCCAATTGTCAAGTGGGGATTCCAGTTTCGGCTGATTCCAATTGTCTACGAAACGCAGTGTCCCCACTGGTCTGTTCTGCTCGGGGCTGCCATAGTGATCGCCATGCGGCATCCATTCTTGCCGCGCTGGAGTTCACTACTATGTTGCGCCTTCCCGAGCTTTCCGACGTGTCCAACCTTGTCGCCACCCTAGATAGGCACCCGTTCGGTGCACTCGCGACCATCGTACTTGCCGGCATCATCGTCGTAGCGATTTTGGCAATTCGTAGGTTGAGGTGAAGTGGGAATATGCCGCACATGAGTCGGTCGGTCGTCTTGGCAGTGTGCTGTCACGATCTCCGATTTGTCACGCGCTTGCGGTCTTAGCTTCAGAAAGAACGGCGACAGTCTTCGGCGCGCCGAGCGCAATTGTCCCAAGCTGGACAAGGGCAGACGCATATGCCTATTTCCGAAGCCAGTCCTTAACTGACTTGCGAATGAACAAGTAGGAAGTCTCTAAGCCTTCGCTATCGCTTGAATAGCAGGTCTTGGTTATATCCGACTTCGCAGAGGCAAAGCCTTCGCCTTGATAGCCCAGGAGAAGCATTTCCTCCATCGCTTGTCGTTCGTAGAGGGTCGAGGTAACCCTCTCAAAGAAAGGATTCATCTCGACCAATGAAGTCCTCTCAAGACCCGCACTTTTTGAGAATTCCCCTACTGCCCGGGAAAACGCCACACGCCAGCAAATGTCCTTGCTACTTATCGTCCTCAACGCCTGCTGATTGCTGGGTGCATTCAAGTCATCCGCGGCCATGAGTAGCGGTTTCGGTGGGCTACCGCAGGCAGCAAGCAGTAAGCAACATACAAGTACCAGACGGGATTTGCTCATTTGACGCTCGGGAGTTGTGAAGGATCAGTAAGGCGCCGTGCTGCAAAAGCGCGGGGTCAGGTCTTGAATCTAAACCCCTGCCCAGCCGGTAGAGCAAACGTGTCATCAAAGGGTCTTGATTCTGAACTCCTTTGGTCCCGGACCGCACTTCGATCTGCCGCCGCCATCGCAGCGGGCTGTTCTCGCGAGAGGGATAGTTTGCGGAAATCTGAGATCAACTCCTGATCCTTTCGATCTTCAACGCCCGCCAGCAACACAAAGCCGCCAGCGCCGCCGCCCCGCTGGCGGCCCAGAACACCGCGGCGAAGCCGTAGGCCTCGCTCAGCGCGCCGCCGGCCACGCCGCCGATCACGCCCGAGGCGCCGTAGCCGAGCACCGAATACAGCGCTTGGCCGCGGCCGCGCAATCGGCCCGGGAAGTGCTGGTTGATGACGCCGATGCACGCGGTGTGCTGGGCCGCGAAGGTCAGTGCGTGCGTGCATTGCGCGAGCACGAGGACCCACACGATGTGGCCGAACGCGGCGGTCGCGGCAAAGCGCAGCGCCGAGACGAGCGCGGCGAGCAGCAGCCAGCCGTGCAGTGGCAGCCGTTGCACCCAGCGGCCCTGGAACCAGAACCAGACCACCTCCACCGCCACGCCCAGCGCCCACATCAAGCCAACCGCGCCCTTGGCGTAGCCGAGCGAATCGAGGTAGAGCGAGAAGAACGCATACAGGCTCGTGTGCGCCAGCACGGTGAAGAACACACCTGCGAAGAACCAGGCCACGACCGGCTGGCGCAGCACGGCCATCGCACCGGCAGCGGTGCTCGCGGTGTGCGCGGCCTCGCGTACCATGGGCAGGCGAAGCGACGCCAGCAGCAACAGGCCGAGCAGCGCGATCACGAACAGCGGAAAGCGGGCCACCCCCAGCCATTGCAGCGCAAAGCCACTGCCGGCGACGGTGGCGATGAAGCCGACCGAGCCCCAGACGCGAACGCGGCCGTAGCGGGTGGCGTCGAGCACGCCTTCCTTGCTGACGAGGTGGGCCAGAGCCGCCTCGTTGATCGGCACCACGCCGGCCGTGCAGACGAAGAGCGCGGCGGTGACGAAGGCGATCCACGCGTACGTGGGCGAGAGCAGGTAGCCGAGCGAGCAGACGAGCGCCAGCGCGATGGCCCAGCGCAGCAGCAAGGTGCGCGCGCCCGTGTGGTCGGCCAGCCAGCCCCAGGCGTAGGGGCTGACGAGGCGGGTCGCGCTTTGCAGCGACGCCAGCGTGCCGATGGCCAGCGTGCTGAGGCCCAGGCTGCGAAACCACAGCGGCGCGTAGCTGCCGTACAGCCCGGCGTAGGCGAAGTACGCGAAGGAGACGCTGCCGAACGCGAACAGCGCGCGGCGGCGGTTCGTGTCGCCTGGCATCAGCCCTGCGTCTGAGCCGGGATCGGTGGAATGGCCAGCCTCACGTCGCCGCACTGCGCGCGGTGGCGCAGCGCGTGGTCCATCAGCACGAGGGCGAGCATGGCCTCGGCGATCGGCGTCGCGCGGATGCCGACGCAGGGGTCGTGGCGGCCGAAGGTCTCGACCACCGTCGGCTCGCCCGCGCGATCGATCGACGCCCGCGGCAGGCGGATCGAGCTCGTCGGCTTGATCGCCAGCTCGACCGTGATGTCCTGCCCGCTGCTGATGCCGCCGAGCATGCCGCCGGCGTTGTTGCTGCGAAAGCCCTGCGGCGTCAGCTCATCGCCATGCGTGCTTCCGCGCTGGGCCACGGACGCGAAGCCGGCGCCGATCTCGACGCCCTTGACGGCGTTGATGCCCATCATCGCGTAGGCGATCTCGGCGTCGAGCTTGTCGAACAGCGGCTCGCCCAGGCCCGCGGGCACGTTGGTCGCCTCGACACGGATGCGCGCGCCGACCGAGTCGCCGGCCTTGCGCAGCGCGTCCATCGCCGCTTCGAGCCCTTCGATGCCACTCGCGTTGGCGGCGAAGAACGGGTTGTTAGGCACATGCTCCCAGCCTTCGAACGGGATCTCGATCTCGCCCAGCGCCGTCATGCAGCCGCGGAATTGCGTGCCGTACTGCTCGCGCAGCCACTTGCGCGCGACCGCGCCGGCGCCGACCATCGGCGCCGTCAGGCGCGCCGAGGAGCGCCCGCCGCCGCGCGGGTCGCGCAGGCCGTACTTGCGCCAGTAGCTGTAGTCGGCGTGGCCGGGACGGAAGGTGTCGAGCAGATTGCCGTAGTCCTTGCTGCGCTGGTCGGTGTTGCGGATCAAGAGGCAGATCGGCGTGCCCGTGGTCAGGCCTTCGTAGACGCCGGAGAGGATCTCCACCGCATCGGCCTCGCTGCGCTGCGTGACGTGGCGGCTGGTGCCGGGGCGGCGGCGGTCGAGCTCGGGCTGGATGTCGGATTCGGCCAGGGCCATGCCGGGCGGGCAGCCGTCGATCACGCAGCCGATGGCGGGGCCGTGGCTCTCACCGAAGTTGGTGACGCGAAACAGGGTGCCGAGGGTGCTGCCGGACATGGCGGGTCTGAATTGAGCGCGTCGCGCTTCGGTGGAAGCTCACATCGCGCAGCGATGCGACGCCGGAACCAAAACCACCGCCCGCAGGCGGTGGCGCAAGGGAGAGACCCGATTCTAGTTCGGCGTCGCCTTGTGCTCCGCCTGCTCTTCCACCGGCCAGTCTCGGATGTAGGCCTTGAGCATGCGGTTCTCGAAGTCCTGCCCCTCGACGACGGCGCGTGCGACGTCGTAGAACGAGATCACGCCCATCAGCATGTTCTCGCTCATCACGGGCGTGTAGCGTGCGTGGCGGGTGAGCATCATGCGGCGCAGTTCGTCGATGTCGGTCTCGGGCGCGCAGGTGAGGGGCTGGCCATCCATCACCGCACGCACGGTTTGCGCGCCGACGCTGCCGCCGTTCTTCACCACCGCGGCGATCACCTCGCGAAACGTGAGGACGCCGACGAGGTGGCCGTGCTCCATCACCATCAGCGAGCCGATGTCGCGGTCGGCCATGGTGTCGAGCGCGGCGGCGAGCAACTGGTCGGGTGACACCGTGAACAGCGTGCCGCCCTTGACGCGAAGGATGTCACTGACTTTCATGCGAACCCCCTGTCGGCAGATGAAGTGGCGAATCCAACATAGCACACAATGCCGCGAAGAGACACCACGGAGACCCCATGCCCGGCTATTCCGACCCTGGTTTCGACACCCTCGCGCTGCACGCCGGCGCCGCGCCCGACCCGGCCACCGGCGCCCGCGCGCTGCCCATCCACCTGACGACTGCGTTCGTGTTCGAGTCGAGCGAGCACGCGGCGTCGCTGTTCAACCTCGAGCGTTCGGGGCACGTCTACAGCCGCATCAGCAACCCGACCAACGCCGTGTTCGAGGAGCGCATGGCCGCGCTCGAAGGCGGCGTCGGCGCCATCGCCACCGCGAGCGGCCAGGCGGCGCTGCACCTGGCCATCGCGACGCTGGCCGGCGCCGGCTCGCACGTCGTCTCGTCGAGCGCGCTCTACGGCGGCTCGCACAACCTGCTGCACTACACCCTGGCGCGCTTTGGCATCACGACGACGTTCGTGCGGCCAGGCGACGTCGACGGCTGGCGCGCGGCGATCCGCCCGAACACCAAGCTGCTGCTGGGCGAGACGCTGGGCAACCCGGGGCTGGACGTGCTCGACATCCCGACCATCAGTTCGATCGCCCACGACGCCGGCATCCCGCTGCTCGTCGATTCGACCTTCACGACGCCGTGGCTGATGCGGCCCTTCGAGCATGGCGCCGACCTCGTCTTCCATTCGGCGACCAAGTTCCTGTGCGGGCACGGCACCGTCGTCGGCGGCGTGCTGATCGACAGCGGGCGCTTCGACTGGAGCGAGGCGGCGCGCTTTCCCGAACTGAACCAGCCCTACGAGGGCTTTCACGGCATGGTCTTCGCCGAGGAGAGCACCGACGGCGGCTTCCTGCTGCGCGCCCGCCGCGAGGGCCTGCGCGACTTCGGCGCCTGCATGAGCCCGCACACGGCGTGGCTGATCCTGCAAGGCATCGAAACGCTGCCGCTGCGCATGGCGCGCCACGTCGAGAACACGCGCAAGGTGGTGCAGTTCCTCGCCGCGCAGCCGCTGGTTGCGGCGGTGGGCTACCCCGAGCTCGAAGGCCACGCGAGCTACGCGCTGGCCAAGGCCTTGCTGCCACGCGGCTCGGGCGCGGTGTTCAGCTTCGACCTCAAGGGCTCGCGCGAACAGGGCAAGGCCTTCATCGAAGCGCTGAAGATCTTCTCGCACCTGGCCAACGTCGGCGACTGCCGCTCGCTCGTGATCCACCCGGCGTCGACGACGCACTTCCGCATGGACGATGCTGCGCTCGCGCAGGCCGGCATCACGCCGGGGACGATTCGGCTCTCGATCGGCCTCGAAGACCCGGACGATCTGATCGACGACTTGAAGCGCGCGCTCAAGGCAGCGGAGAAGGCGGCATGAAGCTCACCGTCAACGGCCGCGAGGTCTATGTCTACACGGGAGGCAAGACCTTCGATGCCGCCCTGCCCTGCGTCGTCTTCATCCACGGCGCGCTCAACGACCACAGCGTGTGGACGCTGCTCGCGCGCTGGTTCGCGCACCACGGCTTCGCGGTGCTCGCGCCCGACCTGCCGGGCCACATGCGCAGCGCCGGGCCGGCGCTGGAAAGCGTCGAGGCGATGGCCGACTGGACGCTCGCGTTGATGGACGCCGCCAGCGCGCCGCAGGCGGCCCTTGCCGGGCACAGCATGGGCTCGCTGATCGCGCTCGAAGCGGCTGCGCGTGCACCCGAGCGCGCGACGCGGCTCGTGATGCTCGGCACCGCATACCCGATGGCGGTGCCCAAGGCGCTGCTCGAGATCTCGATCGCCGCGCCGCTGAAGGCGATCGACCGCGTCGTGACCTTCTCGTTCTCGACGCTCGCGGCCAAGCCGTCATACCCCGGCCCCGGCGTGTGGCTGCGCGGCGCGGGCCGGCAATTGATGCGCCTCGTGCTGAGCCATCAGGGCGACACCGAGTTGTTCCACAACGACTTCGCGGCCTGCGACCGCTACGCGAACGGCATGCAAGCCGCGGCACTCGTTCGCTGCCCAGCGCATCTGGTACTGGCACGCGAAGACCAAATGACGCCGACGCGGGCGACGAAGGAACTTGCCGCGACGCTGAAGGCTGAAGTGCACATGGTGCCCGCCGGCCACTTCCTGATGCAGGAGTGCCCCGACGGCGTGCTCGCGGCGCTGCGCAGCGCGCTGCGCTGAAGTGGCCGTCGCCGTCAGGCGGAGACGATGTCGGCCAGGGTCAGTTCGCCGAAACGGGCGCGCTGCCAGAAGCCCTTGAGCGCGGGTACAGGGTCGAGCAGCAACTGCGCAAGCAGCGGCTGGGCTGGCGTGGTCGCCGGGTCGCACAACAGCACGTAGCGCGCGCCACCGGGCTCGTCCAGACGGCCGACCCAATCGATGCCCACCAGCGTGTCCAGAAGCGGCTCCACCTGCAGCGGGTCGGTGCGCAGCGCCTGCGCGAGTTCGAGCACGCCCAGGCCGCGCTGCGGTTCGCCGCGTACGCGCGCCAATTCGCGCAGCATTGCCGCCGCGAGCCGAAAGCGCACACCCGGCGTGTCGGGCAACGGCAACATGCGCATCTGCAGGCTGGGCGCATAGGCGGCGATGACGGCGCCGAAGAGCACGATGACCCAGCTCAGGTAGATCCAGGTCAGAAAGATAGGCACGGTCGCGAAGGCGCCGTAGACCAGCCAGTAGGTCGGCACCTTGACCAGGTACCAGGCCAGGCCGCGCTTGGCGAGGTCGAAGCCGACGGCGACGAAGAGGCCGCCGGCCAGGGCATGGCGCCAGCGCACGTGGGTGTTCGGGACGAAGCGGAACATCGCCGTCATCGCGGCTGCCAGCAGCACGAAGGCGAGCACGTCGACTACCAGCCCGACGCCACCCGGTAGGTCGCCCAACACGCCGCGCGAGGCGGCGATAGCGAGTGTGGCGAAGCTCAGCCCGACGCCCAGCAGCAGCGGCCCGAGCGTCGCCGCGGTCCAGTAGATCAGCACCCGGCGCAGCAGCGAGCGCATCTGGCGCACGCGCCAAATTGTGTTCAGCGTGCGGTCGATGGTCGCCATCAGCGCCAGCGCCGTCAGCACGACGAACAAGAGGCCGACGCTGCCGACGCCCTTGGACTGCTCGGCGAACTGCGTCAGGCCTTGAAGAACGGGGCGCGAGATGCTCTCGGGCACCAGGCTGCGCAGGAAGAAGCGCTGCAACGCGTCCTGGAACTGGGCGAAGATGGGGAAGGCGCTGAACACGGCCAGCATCACCGTCACCAGCGGCACCAACGCGATGATGGTCGTGAAGGTCAGGCTGCTCGCCGTTAGCCCCAGGCGGTCCTCGCGAAAGCGCTGACGCAGGGTCTTGAGCGTCTCCAGCCACGGCCAGTTCTGCAGCGCCTCGATTGCACGGGCCAGTTCCAGCGCGGGAGTGGAGTGTGGCGGAGGGTTCATTGCTGGCATCATAGCCAGCATGCCCTGTGCTCCAGCGAGTGACCTCGCCTCTTCTTCGCGCCTTCCCGCGCCCGTGGCCTGGTCGCGCACGCTCGCCGTGGGCAGCCTGCTCGCGATGATTGCGCTCGGCCTGGCGTGGGAACTCTGGCTCGCGCCGACCGGCAGCGGCTGGCTGGCGATCAAGGTGCTGCCGCTCTTCGTGCCGCTGGCCGGGCTGCTGCGCAACCGCATGTACACCTACCGCTGGGTGTCGCTGTTCGTGTGGCTGTACTTCATCGAAGGCGTCGTGCGCGGCGCGAGCGATCGCGGCATCAGCGCGGCGCTGGGCTGGGTGCAGGTCGGCCTGTGCCTCGCGCTCTTTGCCGCCTGCGCGCTGCACGTGCACTGGCGGCTGCGCCATGCGCCGGTCATGGGAGGCGCGTCGTGAGCGCGCTGGTCGAGGCGCTCGCGGCTGCCGTCGGCGCCAGCCACGTCCTCTGCGACGGCGACCTCTCGGCGTGGGAGGTCGACTGGCGCCGCCGCTATCGCGGCCGAGCGCTCGCGGTCGTGCGCCCCGGCAGCACGGCCGAGGTCGCGGCCGTGCTGCGCGCCTGCGCGGCGCACGGCGCGAGCGTGGTGCCGCAGGGCGGCAACACCGGGCTCGTCGGCGCCTCGGTGCCCGACGCCAGCGGCACCCAGGTGCTCTTGAGCCTGACGCGCATGAACCGCATCCGCGCCGTCGACAGCGCCAACCTCACGCTCACCGCCGAGGCCGGCTGCGTGCTGCAGACGGTGCAAGAGGCCGCCGCCGCGCACCGCCTGCTGTTCCCGCTTTCGCTCGCCGCGGAAGGCAGCTGCACGATAGGCGGCAACCTGGCGGCCAACGCCGGCGGCACGCAGGTGCTGCGTTACGGCAACGCGCGCGAGCTGTGCCTGGGCCTCGAAGTGGTGACGCCCGCGGGCGAGATCTGGGATGGCCTATCGGGGCTGCGCAAGGACAACACCGGCTACGCACTGCGCGACATCTACATCGGCAGCGAGGGCACGCTGGGCGTGATCACCGCGGCGACCCTGAAGCTCTGCCCGCAGCCCGCCGCGCGCATGACCGCGCTCGCCGCCTGCGCCACGCTCGCGGCGGCCACCGAGTTGCTGCAGCTTGCGCACGCCCGCCTCGGCCCGGGGCTGACCGGCTTCGAGGTGATGGGCGAGTTCGCGCTGTCGCTCGTCGCGCGGCACTTCCCGCAACTGCGCATGCCGCTGGCGCCTAACCCTGAAACTCCGTGGACCGTGCTCATCGAGCAGTCCGACAGCGAGAGCGAAACTCACGCGCGCGGCCTCTTCGAAGGCCTGCTCGAAGCGGCGCTCGAGCGCGGCCTGATCGCCGACGCCGCCGTTGCCGAGTCGGTCGCGCAGTCGCGCGCGATGTGGCAATTGCGCGAGGCGATTCCGCTCGCGCAGGTCGAGGAAGGCGCGAACATCAAGCACGACATCGCGCTGCCGATCTCGCGCATCCCCGAGTTCGTCGCCGCCACCGACGCCGCGCTGGCGCGGGCCTTCCCCGGCATCCGCCTCGTGAACTTCGGCCATCTCGGCGACGGCAACCTGCACTACAACGTGCAGGCGCCCACCGGCATGGTGGCAACCGACTTCCTGCGCGAGCGCGAGCACGAGGTCAACACGCTGGTCTACGACGCGGTCGACCGCTTCGGCGGCTCGATCTCGGCCGAGCACGGCATCGGCGCGTTGAAGCGCGACGAACTGGCCAAGCGCAAGTCGCCCGTCGCGCTGTCGCTGATGCGAGCGATCAAGCAGGCGCTCGACCCAGACGGGCGGATGAACCCGGGGCGGGTGATCTGAGCTTGTCGCTGCGGGCGCCGCCTACTGCAGCGTCCCCTTCAGCGCCACCGGCACCGGCAGCGCCAGCACTTCGATGCCCTCTTCCCGCAAGGCCTGCGCCTCGTCCTGCGAGGTCTGGCCGCGGATTCCGCGGTGGGGAACCTCGCGGTAGTGGATGCGCCGCGCCTCTTCGGCGAAGCGCTCGCCGACGTCCTCGGTGTGCTGCATCACGTGCTGCACGGCGCGCAGCCACAGCCCCTGCAGGTCGTCAGGCGCCGGAAGAGCGACCTTGGCCTCGGCGGGCGGCGCGGCACCGAAGTTCAGGCGCGGCGCGCTGGGCAGGCGCTGCACGTCGGCGTCGCCGCACAGCGGGCAGGCGAGCAGCCCGCGATCGCGCTGTGAAGCCTCGTCCTCGTCGGACGCGAACCAGCCTTCGAAGCGGTGGTCTTGCGCGCAGCGAAGGTTGAGGACTTTCATCCTAGAAACCGCAGTTGAACGCGCCCGAGCGGGCCGCGATGTGCCGTTCTGGCAAGGCGCGACGAGGCGCAGGCTCAATGCCTGCAACGAGGAGCAACGCGGCCAGGGCGGCGCAG
>CAIKUF010000093.1 GCA_903830565.1 uncultured bacterium
CCCCGCTCGGGCACAGAGGTCTCCCTCCAATACCTGGGGCCTGCTACCCGGCGCTCCGACGCCTACCGGGACGGGACTCTCACCCGTTGGACATGCGCAGCATGCAGCAACTCCCCCTCGCCCCTGCGGGTTCAGTCGAGCCTTTGCTTCGTGACGCACCATGCGACGAGTCTATGCGCCGCGCTGGCGGCGCTTCCACCAGCGCCACAGCAGCAGCGGCAGACCGACCACCGACAGCGTGCACCAGACGAGCGTCGCGTAGTCGGCCGGCGTCCAGCGCGCCGGCAGCAAGTCGGGGTCGCGCAGCTCGGCCGGGAACGGGCGTGGCGGCACGGGGACGATCTGCGCCAGCGCCGGGTCGTTCGGAATGCGCGTGCGGTACTCCCAGGTCGTGACCGCCGGCGCATCGCCGAACGCGCGGCTGGAGGGGAACTGCGGAAAGCGCACGAAGGCCAGCGCCTGCACGTCCTTCGCCAGCCACTGGGCGAGCGTGCCTTGCGCCCCCGCTGGATCGGCCTGCAAGGCGAGCAGGCTGGCGAAGGCCTGTTCGAGCGCCGCTGCCGGCATCAGCCGCGTCTGGTCCGTGCGCAGATAGTCGAAGCCGAGCTTGGCCTTGCCGATCGAGCGGTCGCGCAGCGCGATGAACGGATACGCCGCCCAGGCCAGCACGCGGCTCGACGGGCCACGGCGCGGCACCTCCCAGCCGAGCGCGCGCAGGGTGTCGATGCTGATCGACGCGCAGTTCTGGTTCGGGTGGTAGTAGACGAGTTGATGGCGGTAGAACTGATTGAACACGCGGTTCAGCGCCGACTGCACGAGCACCGCGGCGCGCTCGTCGTTCAGCACCGCGACCAGCATCGTCGATGGCCGATACCAGCCCTGACCGGCGTTCAGATCGGCAAGGTAATTGTCCAGCGGCACCGGCGCGGCGATGATGCCCTTCTCGCTTTCAACATCGAGCGAATAGAAGTTGTTGACCAGCCAGTCGCCGATGCTGCCGTCGGCCTGCACGCGCCCGCTGACGATCGCGAAGTGGCCGCCGTGCGCCTCGTCGTCGTCGCCCTGCGCGCCGTTGACCATCAGGCCGAGCACAGTGCGGCCGACCCAGTCGTTCGCGCTGCCCGGGCGCTGCCACAGCGTCATCGCGGCGTAAGGGCTTTGCGCGCCGCCCTTCGGCTCTTCGCGCATCAGCGCGCGCAGCGCTTCGGCTGGCGATCCTGGCGGGAGCGAACGCACCGGCGGCGCGCTCGGGCCGAGACGGAAGTCCTCCGGCCAGACCGTTCGGGCGACGAACCCTTCGGCTGTCGTCGTGCCACGCAGCGCGAGCTCGCGCGGCGCGAAGAAAGCCATTGACGATGCATCGGCGTAGGACCGGTTGAGCGCGATCTTCGGCACCAGGCTCAGCGGTATCGCGCCGCCTGGCGCCGCCACTCCGCGCCCACCGTCGACCATCCGCGCGTGCCTGATCTGCTGCGGCGCGGCGACCCAGACCAGCGGCGGAAAGTCGAGCGGCGCGCTGGCAGGCCAGGCCGCGCTCCAGTGCGCGATGTCGTCGAAGGCGTGGACACCCTTCTCGAACCCGGCGACCGGTCTGCTGGCGCGCGGCACGGCGATCGTTTCGTCGCGGAAGTACCAGGCGGCCTGGCGCGACGCCGGCACGGTGCCACCGACGCCCACCGTGAATTCGGCCGAAGGATAGAGGCCGAACCAGCCGCCGCCGTTCGCCGGCAAGACCTGCGCTTGTGTCAGCGCTGCGCCCGCAAGCGTCAGCACGATCAGCACCTTGCGGCGCACGGCCATGTGCGGCCAGCCGTCATGGCTCGGTTGCGCAGCGGACGCCGCTTCATATCGCACCATCGGCGCGCAATTGCGCGATCGCCTGCGGCGAATAGCCGAGGCCAGCGAGGATCGCCTCGGTATGCTCGCCGAGCGCGGGCACCGCGTCCATGCGCGCGTCGCCGGCATCGCTCGCTCCGGGCGGCAGCAGCGCGGGCACCGGGCCGGCGGGCGTGACGACCGTCGCCCAGCGTTCGCGCACCCGCAACTGCGCGTGCTGCCAGACCTCGTGCATGTCGTTCACCCGCGCGTTGGCGATCTGCGCCGCGTCGAGGCGCTCGCAAACCTGCTCGGCGCTGAGCGTGGCGAATGCGCTAACGATCGAATCACGCAGCACATGCTGTTCGGCGACGCGCTGCGCGTTCGATGCGAAGCGCGGATCGGCGGCGAGGTCCGGCCGCAGCAGCACGCGCTCGCAGAAGACGCGCCATTCGCGCTCGTTCTGCAGGCCGAGCATCACCACCCGGCCATCGCCGGCCGGGAACGGGCCGTAGGGGAAGATCGTCGCGTGCGCCGCGCCCGCGCGTTGCGGCGGCTCGGCGCCGCCATAGGCGTAGTACAGCGGGTAGCTCATCCACTCGACCATCGCCTCCAGCATCGAGACGTCGATGCGGCAACCGCGTCCGGTTCGGCCGCGCTGGATCAACGCGGCGAGGATGCGGTTGCAGGCCACCTGCGCGGCTGCGATGTCGGCGATCGAGCAGCCGGCCTTGGCCGGCTCCTCCGGCGTTCCGGTCACCGAGAGGAAGCCGGCTTCGCTCTGGACCAGCAGGTCGTAGGCCTTCTTGTCGCGGTACGGCCCCGGGCGGTCGGGGTCGTCGCCATAGCCCGAGATGTCGCACACGATCAGCCGCGGGTGCGCTTCGCGCAACGCGGCGTAAGACAGGCCCAGCCGCGCCGCCGCGCCCGGCGCGAGGTTTTGCACCAGCACGTCGGCCTGCCCGATCAGGCGCATAAGCACCTCGGCGGCTTGCGCGTTCTTGAGGTCGAGCGTGAGGCTCTCCTTCGAGCGATTCGTCCACACGAAGTGCGACGCCAGGCCCTCGACCCGCGCGTCGTAGCCGCGCGCGAAATCGCCGCTGCCGGGGCGCTCGACCTTGATCACGCGCGCACCCAGGTCAGCCAGCTGGCGCGTGCATAGCGGAGCCGCGATGGCGTGCTCGAGCGCGACGACGGTGATTCCTTCCAGCGCCAGCATGCTTGCCGATGAGCCTCAGAACGAGCGCGGCAGGCCGAGCACGTGCTCGGCGACGTAGGCGAGGATCAGGTTGGTCGAGATCGGCGCCACCTGGTACAGCCGCGTCTCGCGGAATTTGCGCTCGACGTCGTATTCGCTCGCGAAGCCGAACCCGCCGTGCAGCTGCAGGCACACGTTGGCCGCCTCCCACGACGCCTTGGCCGCCAGGTACTTGGCCATGTTGGCCTCGGCGCCGCAGGGCCGGCCGGCGTCGAACAGCGTGCAGGCCTGCCAGCGCATCAGGTCGGCGGCCTCGATCTCGATGTGCGCCTCGGCGATCGGGAACTGAACGCCCTGGTTGCGGGCGATCGCGCGCCCGAAGACCTCGCGCTGCTTCGCATAGGCGGTGATGCGGTCGACGAACCAGCGCCCGTCGCCGATGCACTCGGCGGCGATCAGCGTGCGCTCGGCGTTCAGGCCGTCGAGGATGTAGCGAAAGCCCTGCCCTTCCTCGCCGATCAGGTTCTCGGCCGGGATCTCGAGGTTCTCGAAGAACAGCTCGTTGGTCTCGTGGTTGACCATGTTGGCGATCGGCCGCACCGTCATGCCGTGGCCGATGGCTTCGCGCAGATCGACGAGGAACACCGACAGCCCTTCGGACTTCTTCGTCACCTCGGCCGACGGCGTCGTGCGCGCGAGCAGGATCATGAAGTCGGAGTGCTGCACGCGCGAGATCCACACCTTCTGCCCGTTGACCACGTAGCGGTCACCCTGGCGCACCGCGGTCGTGCGAATCTTCGTCGTGTCGCTGCCCGCGCCGGGCTCGGTCACGCCCATCGCCTGCAGGCGCAGCTCGCCGCTCGCGATGCGCGGCAGCAAGGCGAGCTTCTGCGCCTTCGAGCCATGGCGCAGCAGCGTGCCCATGTTGTACATCTGGCCGTGGCACGCGCCGGCATTGCCGCCGCAGCGGTTGATCTCTTCCATGATCACCGACGCCTCGGCGAGGCCGATCCCCGACCCGCCGTATTCCTGCGGGATCAGCGCGGCCATCCAGCCGGCGCGCGTGAGCGCGTCGACGAAGGCCTCGGGGTAGGCGCGCTCGGCGTCGATGCGGCGAAAGTACGCGTCTGGAAAGGCCTTGCACAGCGCGCGCACGGCATCGCGCAACTCGGCGTGGGCGTGGTCGGTCGCGCTCATGCTCGGCAGGCAGCGCCGTCAGGCGGCGAAGGTCGCCGTGGCCTGCATCGCGAGCACACCGTGCGGGTCGCGCGCCCACAGTTCGGCGCCGGCGCTGCCTTCGCTCATGCGACCGCAGAGCGTGAACGGTTGGGTGTCGAACAAGGGCTGCAGCGCCTTGAACGAGAAGCTCGCCAGCTCGGCGCCGGGCCTCTCGCGGCGCAGCAGATCGACAAGCAGCGTCGCGATCAGCGGCCCGTGAACGACGAGGCCCGGGTAGCCCTCGACCTCGCGCACGTAGCTGCGGTCGTAGTGGATGCGGTGGCCGTTGAAGGTCAGCGCCGAATAGCGAAACAGCAGCACCGCATCGGGAACGATGGTGCGCGCGAAGGGCTCGTCGGTCGGCGCAAGCGCCGCTGGCCGCGGCACATCGCCGGGGCGTAACGCATCGCGGTAGACGATGTCGTGTTCCTCGCGCAGGGCGACGCCATCAGCGCTCGCAATCTCGTGCTCGACGCGAACGAACACGAGCGGCCCGCTACGGCCGTCCTTGCGGCTGATGTCGGCCACGCGCGAGGTGCGCGTGATCGCCTCGCCGATGCGCAGCGGGTGCAGAAAGACGAAGCGCCCGCCGGCCCACATGCGGCGCGGCAGCGGCACCGGCGGCAGGAAGCCGCCGCGACGGGCGTGGCCGTCGTCGCCGAGCGCGGACTGCCGATCCGACGGCAGAAAGTACAGCCAGTGCCACAGCGGCGGCAGCGCGTCGCCCTCGCGCGGCTCGGGGTCGTCGCGGTCGAGCGTCGCCGCGAGCGCCCGCACGGGCGCGACGGTCACGCGGTCTTCAACGACCGCGCTGCGGCCCAGCCAGTCGTCGTAGCTGGCGGTCATTGGTCAGTGCCTCAGTGCTTTTCCTTGGCGTGGTTGATCGAGTACTTCGGGATCTCGATCGTCACGTCCTGCTGCGCGAGCACAGCCTGGCACGACAGGCGCGACTGCGGCTCCAGGCCCCATGCGCGGTCGAGCACGTCCTCTTCGCACTCGTCGATCTCGCCCAGCGAATCGAAGCCCTCGCGCACGACGACGTGGCAGGTCGTGCACGCGCACGACATCTCGCACGCGTGTTCGATGGCGATGTCGTTCTCGAGCAGCGCTTCGCAGATCGAGGTGCCCGGCGCGGCTTCGACGCGCGCGCCAGCGGGGCAGTACTCGGGGTGGGGCAGGATGGTGATGACGGGCATGGGAATCCAGCCTTAGAGGCTGAGAGTTTTTCGGGCGTGCCCGAGCAGCACGCCAGAAGGCGGCCGATCTAGGCGCAAAGCACAGCCATAGCTCGTGCTATGGCGAGCATTTGCAACGACGAGCGGGTGCCTTATGGCGTGATGAGCGGGCATGATCGAAAGACTCTCAGCCTCTTAGATGTCGTCGATGCTGCGCCCGGAGAGCGCCTGGCGGATGCCGCGGTTCATGCGCTGCGCGGCAAAGGCCTCGGTGCCGCGGGCAAGCGCCTCGACGGCGGTATCGATCGCGTGGTGGTCGCTTCCTGCAGCAATCGCCTGCAACTCGTCCATCAGCGCGACGATCGCGGCGCGCTCGGCGGGCGTGAGCAGGTCGCCGTCGGCATCGAGCGCAGACTGCGCACCGAGCAGCATGCGCTCAGCCTCGACCTGCGACTCGCGCAGCGCGCGCGCCTGCATGTCGGCGTCGGCGCTGACAAAGCTCTCCTGCAGCATGCGCGCAATGTCGTCGTCGGCCAGACCGTAGCTCGGCTTGACGGTGATCGCGGCCTCGACGCCCGAGGCTTCTTCGCGCACCTTCACGCTCAGCAGCCCGTCGGCATCGACCTGGAAGCTGACCCGGATGCGCGCCGCGCCGGCGACCATCGGCGGGATGCCGCGCAGCTCGAAGCGCGCCAGCGAGCGGCCGTCGGACACCAGCTCGCGCTCACCCTGGACGACGTGCAGTGCGAGCGCTGTCTGGCCGTCCTTGAAGGTCGTGAAGTCTTGCGCGCGTGCGGTCGGGATGGCGCTGTTGCGCGGGATGATGCGCTCGACCAGCCCGCCCATCGTCTCGATCCCGAGCGAGAGCGGGATCACGTCGAGGAGCAGGATCTGGTCGGCGTCGGCATTGCCGGCGAGCTGATTGGCCTGGATCGCCGCGCCGAGCGCGACGACCTCGTCGGGGTTGAGGTCGGTCAGCGGCGTCTGGCCGAAGAACTCACCGACCGCGGCCTGCACCATCGGCATGCGCGTCGAGCCGCCGACCATCACGACGCCCTTCACCTCCGAGCGCTCGACGCGCGCGTCGCGCAGCACCTTGCGCACCGCGGCCAGCGTTCGCGCGACCAGCCCTTGCGTGATGGCGACGAACTGCTCGCGCTCGACACGCAGCGATATCTCGCCGCCCGCGAGCGGGCAGGCGAAGGTCGCGTGGTCGGCGGCGCTGAGCTTTTCTTTCGTCGCCCGTGCGGCGACGAGCACCGAGCGCTGGTCCTGCGGCGTGCTCGCTTCGAGGCCGACTTCGGCGAGCGCCCAGTCGGCGAGCAGGTGGTCGAAATCGTCGCCGCCGAGCGCCGAGTCGCCGCCGGTCGCGACGACTTCGAACACGCCGGCCGAGAGGCGCAAGAGCGAGATGTCGAAGGTGCCGCCGCCGAGGTCGTAGACCGCGTACAGACCTTCGGCGCCGTGCTCCAGGCCGTAGGCCACCGCGGCCGCCGTCGGCTCGTTGATCAGGCGCAGCACATTCAGGCCGGCGAGTTGCGCGGCGTCCTTGGTTGCCTGGCGCTGCGCGTCGTCGAAGTAGGCTGGAACGGTGATCACGGCGCCGAAGAGGTCGTCGTCGAAGCTGTCTTCGGCGCGCTGGCGCAGCGTGGCCAGGATCTCGGCCGAGACCTCGACCGGCGACTTCACGCCGGCCACGGTCTGCATGCCGAGCATGCCGGGCGAATCAATGAATTCGTAGGGCAGCTTGTCCCGCCGCGCCACATCGGCGAGGCCACGGCCCATGAAGCGCTTGACCGAGACGATGGTGTTGCGCGGGTCGAGCGCCGCCTCGGCCAGCGCCTCGGCGCCGACCTGGCGCCGCGCCTGCCCTTGCGCGTCGAGGAAGTAGCGCACCGCAGACGGCAGGATCACGCGGCCTTGCGCGTCTGGGAGGCATTGCGCGACGCCGCTGCGCACCGCAGCCACCAGCGAGTGCGTGGTGCCGAGGTCGATGCCGACGGCAATGCGCCTTTGGTGCGGGTCGGGGCTGTCGCCGGGTTCGGAAATCTGAAGAAGGGCCATGGCCCTATTGTCCCAGCGCTTCGAGCCGGCCATCGACGTCGCTTGCAAAGCGCTCGACGAACATCAATGCTCGCACCTGGGCTGCGCCCTGCGCGAAGTCGTGCTCCTCGTCGAGCGTGTGCGCGAGCCGCTCCAACAGCGCCTTGCGCTGCGCGGCAACGTCGGCCGCAAGCGCCTCGACGGACGGCAGGCCTTCGGCGTCGCCCAGCGCCTCGCGCCAGTCCATCTGCTGGATCAGGAAGTCCGCGGGCATCGCCGTGTTGTTCTCGGCGTTGATCGGCGCGCCGTTCAGTTCGCACAGGTAGGCCGCGCGGCGCAGCGGGTCCTTCAGGCGCTGGTAGGCCTCGTTAACGCGCACCGCCCACTGCATCGCGATGCGCTGCGCGGCGGCGCCATCGGCGGCGAAGCGGTCCGGGTGGACCTCGGTCTGCAGGGTGCGCCACTGGGCATCGATCTCGGCGCGCTCCTGCCTCTGGCGCTGCGGCAGGCCGAAGAGTTCGAAGTCGTTGGCGTTGAGGTTCATGGCCTGACGGGACAGCAATCGACGGGCCGTGGACCGTGCGGCCACCGGCCGCGCAAGAGGATCTCGCGCTCAGAGGCTGAGAGTTTTTCGGGCGCGCCCGAGCAGCGCGCCAGAAGGCGGCCGATTTAGGCACAAAGCACAGCCATAGCCCGTGCTATGGCGAGCATTTGCAACGACGAGCGGCTGCGTTCTGGCGTGACGCGCGGGCATGATCGAAAGACTCTCAGTCTCTCAGACCCGGAACGACTCGCCGCAGCCGCAGCGGTCCTTCTCGCGCGGGTTGTGGAACTTGAAGCCTTCGTTCAAGCCCTCGCGCACGAAGTCCAGCTCGGTACCGTCGATGTAGGGCAGGCTCTTCGGGTCGATCAGCACCTTCACGCCGTGGCCCTCGAAGACCACGTCTTCGGGCGCCACCTCGTCGGCGAATTCGAGCTTGTAGGCCATTCCCGAACAGCCCGTCGTCTTGACGCCCAATCGCACGCCGACGCCCTTGCCGCGCTTGGTGATGAAGCGCGACACATGGCGTGCGGCGGCTTCGGTGAGAGTGACTGCCATGGGGTTCGGAAAGCCTCAGTGCTGGCGTGCCTTGTAATCGTTGACGGCCGCCTTGATCGCGTCCTCGGCGAGGATGGAACAGTGGATTTTCACCGGCGGCAGCGCCAGCTCCTCGGCGATGTGCGTGTTCTTGATCGTCAGCGCCTCGTCGAGCGATTTGCCCTTGACCCATTCGGTCACAAGCGAACTCGACGCGATGGCCGAGCCGCAGCCGTAGGTCTTGAAGCGCGCGTCCTCGATGAGGCCGGTCACGGGGTCGACCTTGATCTGCAGCTTCATCACGTCGCCGCAGGCAGGCGCACCGACCATGCCGGTGCCGACGCTCTCGTCGCCCTTCTCGAACGAGCCCACGTTGCGCGGGTTCTCGTAGTGCTCGATCACTTTTTCACTGTAGGCCACGGTACTTCTCCAATAACTTGCGTCTCTGGCACATGATCGCCGCCTCGGCCCTCGCCGGGCCGCCCCAAGAGGGCCGAGATCCCCTTGGGGGGCGACACCGAAGGTGTCTTGGGGTCGTCATATCGTCAATGCGCCGACCACTGGATGGTGCTGAGGTCGACACCGTCCTTGTACATCTCCCACAGCGGCGAGAGCTCGCGCAACTTGGCGACATTCTCGGCGATGGTCGCGACCGCGAAATCGATCTCGGAGGCGGTCGTGAAGCGGCCGATGGTCATGCGCAGCGACGAATGCGCGAGTTCGTCGCTGCGGCCGAGGGCGCGCAGCACGTAGCTCGGCTCCAGGCTGGCCGAGGTGCAGGCCGAGCCCGACGACACGGCCAGGCCCTTGATGCCCATGATCAGCGACTCGCCTTCGACGAAGTTGAACGACATGTTCAGGTTGTGCGGCACGCGCTTTTCGAGGTGGCCGTTGATGAACACCTGTTCGATGCCGGCGAGGCCGCCGAGCAGGCGCTGCTGAAGCATGCGCACGCGCTCGCTCTCGGTGCCCATCTCCTCAAGCGCGATGCGAAACGCCTCGCCCATGCCGACGATCTGGTGCGTCGGCAGCGTTCCCGAGCGCATGCCGCGCTCGTGGCCGCCGCCGTGCATCTGCGCCTCCAGCCGCACGCGGGGCTTGCGCCGCACATACAGCGCACCGATGCCCTTGGGGCCGTAGGTCTTGTGCGAGGCCAGGCTCATCAAGTCGACCGGCAGCGTCGCCAGGTCGATCACGACCTTGCCCGTCGCCTGCGCCGCGTCGACGTGAAAGACGATGCCGCGCTCGCGGCACATCGCGCCGATGGCCGGGATGTCCTGGATCACCCCGATCTCGTTGTTGACGAACATCACCGAGACGAGGATGGTGTCCGGGCGCAGCGCGTCCTTCAGCCGATCGAGGTCGAGCATGCCGTCTTCCTGCACGTCGAGGTAGGTCACCTCGAAGCCCTGGCGTTCGAGTTCGCGCGTCGTGTCTAGCACCGCCTTGTGCTCCGTCTTGACGGTCACGATGTGCTTGCCGCGTGTCTTGTAGAAGTGCGCCGCGCCCTTGAGCGCGAGGTTGTCCGATTCCGTCGCGCCCGAAGTCCAGACGATCTCGCGCGGGTCGGCGCCGATCAGCGCAGCCACCTGACCGCGGCTCTTCTCGACGATCTCCTCGGCTTCCCAGCCCCAAGCATGGCTGCGCGAGGCGGGGTTGCCGAAGTGCTCGCGCAACCACGGAATCATCGCGTCGACCACGCGCTGATCCACCGGGTTGGTGGCGCCGTAGTCCATGTAGATCGGGAAGTGCGGTGTCATGAGACGGAAACGGTTGAGTCGCTGGGCAACGTATTTTTCACGCCGGCCGATGCCGGCCGATGCCGGCCGGCTACTTCGCGTAGGCCGCACCGAGGGCGAAGACCGAATTGGGCGCCGTGATCTTGATCGGCTTGACCACCGGAGCCGTCGAAATCGCGCGCTTGGCGGGCTGCTCCTGCACCGACACGCCCTTGGCCAACTGGTCGTCGACGAGCTTGCGCAGCGAGACCGAGTCGAGGTACTCGATCATCTTCGTGTTCAGGCTCGCCCACAGGTCGTGCGTCATGCAGCGGCCGGCGTCCTCACCGGTGCAGTTCTGCTTGCCGTGGCAGCCGGTGGCGTCCATCGGCTCGTCGACGGCGACGATGATGTCGGCGACGGTGATCTCGGTCGACTTGCGGCCGAGCGTGTAGCCGCCACCCGGGCCGCGCGTGCTCTCGACGAGTTCATGACGGCGAAGCTTGCCGAACAATTGCTCGAGATAAGACAGCGAAATCTGCTGGCGACCGCTGATCGCCGCCAGCGCAACCGGGCCGGTGTTCTCGCGCAAGGCCAGATCGATCATCGCCGTGACGGCGAAACGCCCTTTGGTGGTCAAACGCATGGAGATCTCCTGAAACTTGCCCCGACTGGCAGGGGCTGGTCGCGGTCAACTGAACTTCCCGCAGCGCGGGACCGAGGTATCGAGCAAAACCCGTGCCGCAAGGCATCAGGGTGAACCCTCGACCCACCCTGCTGGGCGCAAACCATCTTACTCGAACCCGAGTGATTTGGTCAAGATTGATCGCCGAAGTTCCGTTGTGGTCGCGAATGTCGGTTATCCGGTGCAACAGCGTGTCGCGCGAAGGCCCGACATGGTCGTGTTCGACCCGCCAAGCGGTACGATCGAACCGTGACCGCCCGACGCTTGACGACCAAGCCCGGCGGCCTCCGGTCTGCAGTGCGACGCCCGCATGCACGTCTTCAAGAACAGGATTCAACCCATGACCATACTCGTTGCTTACGCCCCCCGTCCCGAAGGCCAGGCTGCGCTGGACACCGGGCTGGACATCGCCAGGCGCCGCAAGGAGCGTCTGGTGGTCGTCAACGCCAGCCCCGGCGGAGCGCATGAAGACCCGTCGATGGCCGACGTGGCCGATGTCGAGCGGGTCGAGGCCTTGCTGGCCGGCTCCGGCCTCGACGCCGAATTCAAGCAGTTCGTTCGCGGCAAGAGCCCGGTCGCCGAGATCGAGGACCTGGTCGAGTCGCTGAACGTGACCTTGCTGATCATCGGCCTGCGCAAGCGCTCGGCCGTCGGCAAGCTCATTCTGGGAAGCGTAGCGCAGGACATCCTGCTTTCCGTGCCATGCCCGGTATTGGCGATCAAGGCCCACTCGCCGGAGTCGGCCGGGACGATCAGCTGAAAGGCTGCACGCCCGCCCGACCGCGCGTGATCGACCGGGCGCGGGCCGCCTGGCGGGGTGGCTCGCGTCGTCGAGCCGGTCCGCTTTCCGTCAGGCGTCGGCGCGGCACGAACCCGGCCTGATCGCCGACCGACCATGCTCCTCGCCACCATCGCCCAGACCACCGAGCGCGAGTGGAAGCTCTCCGGGAGCTGGACTGTGCGCGGCCTGGAGGGCATCGCCCAGCCGTTCCCGGCGCAGGCCTGCGTGGCCGGTGAGATTGTTCTCGAAGGCTCGGCGCTGGAAGCGATTGACACCGCCGGCGCATGGGTGCTCAAGCGCTGGCTTCACAGTCACGGCGCGACAGCAAAGCTGCGCCAATGGCCGCAGCTGCTGGAGAAGCTGATGTCGCTCGTCGCCAGCCAAGCCGACGCACCGCTGCTGCAGGCGCCACGCAGTTCGCTGCTGGAGAGGGTCGGCCAGAGCGCGGTCGCTGCCCTGCAGCAGGCGTACGCATTGCTCGCCTTTGTCGGCGAGAGCGCCAACGCGGCGCGGCGGCTCGCGCTGCATCCGGGGCGGATCCGTTGGCGCACCGTGCTGCGCAACATTCAGCTCGGCGGCTTCGACGCGCTGCCCATCATCGGCCTGACGGCGTTCCTGCTCGGTGTCGTCGTCGCCTACCAGGGCGCAGACCAGTTGCGCCACTACGGGGCCAACATCTTCGTCGTCGACCTCGTCGGCTACGCGATGCTGCGCGAGTTCGCGCCGCTGATCACCGCGATCATCATTGCCGGCCGCTCGGGTTCGTCCTACGCCGCGCAGATCGGCACCATGCTCGTCACCGAGGAGGTCGACGCGATGCGAACGCTGGGCATCGACCCGCTCGAACTGCTGGTGCTGCCCAAGGTGATGGCGCTCGCCATCGCGCTGCCGCTGCTGACGGTGTTTGCCGACGCCACCGGCGTCTTCGGGGGCATGATCATGGCGCGGGCGCAGCTCGACATCGGCTTCTACGAGTTCGTCGACCGCTTCGGCCGCGAGTTGCACGGCGCCTCGTTGCTGATCGGCGTCGGCAAGTCGCTCGTGTTCGCGCTGATCGTCGCAATGATCGGCTGCTTCCAGGGCTTTCGCACTCACGGCAGCGCCGACAGCGTGGGGCGGCAGACCACGCTCAGCGTCGTGCAATCGATCTTCCTCGTGATCGTCGCCGACGCCATGTTCTCGGTCGTCTTCAGCATGCTGGAGCTGTAAGTGACGACGCCCGCACCGGTGATCCGCATGCGCAAGGTCTGCACGCGCTTTGGCAGCCACATCGTGCACCAGGACCTGGACCTCGAGGTGCGGCCAGGCGAGGTGTTCGCCATCGTCGGCGGCAGCGGCGCGGGCAAGTCGGTGCTGCTGCGCGAGATGATCATGCTGCAGCGGCCGACTTCGGGCACGATCGAAGTGCTCGGCAACGACATCGCCGCGCTGGACGAAGACGCCTCGCTCGCGCTGCGCAAACGCTGGGGCGTGATGTTCCAGCACGGCGGCCTGTTCAGCTCGCTCACCGTGCGCGAGAACGTCGGCCTGCCGCTGCGCGAACACGGCACGCTGGACGACGATCTGATCGACGCCATCGCCGACTGGAAGCTCTCGCTCGTCGGCCTGGCCGCCGAGGCGGGCCTCAAGTACCCGGATGAGCTGAGCGGCGGCATGCTCAAACGCGCCTCGCTGTCGCGCGCAATCGCGCTCGACCCCGAGTTGCTGTTCCTGGACGAGCCGACCTCGGGGCTGGACCCTGCCAGCGCGGCCGGCGTCGACGAGTTGATCCGCCGCATGCACACGCTGTACGGCTTGACCATCGTGCTGGTGACGCACGACCTGGACCTGCTGTGGCAGGTCTGCGACCGCGTCGCCGTGCTCGGTGAAGCGCGAGTGCTCGCGACCGGCTCGATGCAGGAGCTCTCGAAACTGGACCATCCGATCATCCGCGGATATTTCGACGATCCACGCGCACGCAAGGCTCGCGACCGCGCAGAATCGTAGGCTCACAGGTAAGCCATGGAAGACAAGGTCAATTACGCGCTCGTCGGAGTTTTTGTGCTCGCCCTCGGCGCAGCGCTCATCGCCGCCGTGCTCTGGCTCGCCGCCGGCAGCAGCGGGCAGAAGCACTACACGACCTACGAGGTCATCATCCAGGAGTCGGTGTCGGGCCTGAACATCGACGCACCTGTGAAGTACCTCGGTGTCGACGTTGGCAAGGTGCGCGAAATCCGGCTCGACCCGAAGAATCCGCAGCACGTTCAGCTGATGCTGCTGATCGAGCGCGGCACGCCGGTCAAGCAGGACACCGAGGCCGTGCTGCGCACGCAGGGCCTGACCGGCATCGCCTACGTCGAGCTGAGCGGCGGCGGCGTCGACACGCCCCTGCTGGTGGCCAAGGCGGAGGGCGAGATCCCAACCATCCGCTCCAAGCCATCGCTGAGCGCACGCATCGAGAACGTGCTGACGACGCTGCTCGCCGATCTGGACCGCACGTCAACCAGCCTGAACGCCGCGCTCGACGCCGAGAACCGCGCCACGTTCAAGAAGATCCTCGCCGACACCGCCGAGCTGACACAGATGCTGGCGGCGCAAAAGGCCGTGCTCAGCGCCGGCATTTCCGACGCGGCCCGTACCGCGAGCAACGCGGCGCAAGCGAGCGCACAGATCGCCCCCCTCGTCGCGCGCGTCTCCGGCGCCGCCGATGCGGTGGAGAGGATGTCCGCGGACGTGTCCCGCACGAGCGCGGACGCCAGCCGAACCATCGCTACAGCCGACAACGGGATCAAGCAATTCAGCGGCGAGTCGCTGCCCGAGCTGGATCGCTTGCTCGCCGAGCTGAACGTGCTGGCGGGTTCACTCCGCCGCCTGAGCGCGCAGGCCGAGCGCGACCCGAGCAGCCTGCTGCTGGGCAACCGCAACGTGAACCCGGGCCCAGGAGAAAAGGCCAAGCCATGACGATAGCTTCTTCACGCCGCGCAGCGGCGCGCGCGGCACTGCAGGCCGGCCTGCTGGCGCTGGGCCTGCTCGCTGGTTGCGGTTCGCTGCTGCCCAAGCCAGCGCCCGCACCGACGCTGTTTGCGCTCGACGATGCGGCGCCCGCTTCAGCCCCGGCGCGCAAGCCGGCTGCGACCGCGCCCACATTGCTCATCGGCACCCCACGCGCGGCCGCCGGCTTCGACAGTCGCAACATCGTCTACGTGCGCCAGGCGCACGAGCTCGAAGCCTTCGCCTACAACCAGTGGGTGGACACCCCGGCGCAGATGCTCGCGCCGCTGATCGCGCGCGCGATCGAGGGCACGGGCGCATTTCGCGCGGTCGTGCTCGCGCCGACCTCGGCCGCCGCCGATCTGCGCCTGGACACCGAGCTGATCCGCCTTCAACACGAGTTCACCGCCCAGCCGAGCCAGGTGCGCCTGACGCTGCGCGCGGTGCTCGTCGAGACGACGGCGCGACGCGTCGTCGCGGTGCGCGAGTTCGACACCCGCGTGCCGTCGGCAAGCGAAGACCCATACGGCGGCGTGCTCGCGGCGAACGAGGCAACCAGGCGGGTGCTCGCCGAACTTGCAGCGTTCTGCGCCCTTGAAGCCTCGCGCTGACAAAGAGGAGCGCGCCGATGAGCACGATCGACTCCAGAGTCGTCAATCTCGACCAGCTCAAGCTTGAGC
>CAIKUF010000094.1 GCA_903830565.1 uncultured bacterium
GGTCGGGTTCAACAATCAGTCGGTCAAGTGCCCGGCGCAGGCCAACCCGGCGCTGGCCAATACCTGCACCGGCTACGGACAGGGCGGGTCGCGAGTCACGAACCCGGACGGCATCAACCACGACAGCGGCGCGCTGACGGTGCCGGTGGTGACGCAAATTCAGAACCACCTGACGCGCTTCGGCAGCTTCAAGAGCAGCGACCTGATCATCGTCTTTGCGGGCAGCAACGACGTCTTTGCCAAATTCGGTGCGTTCACCGTCGCCGCGGCCCAGATCCAGGCCGACGCGAAGGCCGGAAAGCTGACCGCCGATGAAGCCAATCGGGCCTTGTTCAACGCCCAGGCGAAAGCACAGGCCGGAATGCAGACGGCGGCGCTTCAATTGGCCGACTATGTGAAGACGCAAATCCTCGCCAAGGGCGGGAAGTATGTTGCCGTGCTCGAGCTCACCGACATCGGCGACACGCCATTCGGCAACTCGCTTCCGGCGAGCGTGAAGCCGGTGCTGACGGAGCTGTCGGAAATCTTCAACGTGTGGTTGCGCGACGGGCTGACCGGGCAGCCCGTGCAGTTGGTCGACACCTACGCGCTATTCAAGAGCATCTACGCCAACCCGGCTACCTATGGCATTGTCAACAACACGGCTCCGGCCTGCGACGCGGTGAAGATTAGCGCGATCACCGGTGGCGCGGTCAAGGATGGCTCGTCGCTGTTCTGCAATGCGACCGCGGGCTCGCCTCTGAACGGCCTGCGCACCGGCGCCAGCGCAACCACCTGGTTCTTCGCCGATGCCGTTCACCCGACGACAGGTGGCCACAAGATCTTCAGTGACGCGTTCACGGCGCAGCTCAAGTCCTTCGGCTGGATCTGACACCCTGCAACGAATCGGACCCCCCATGAAAACCATCGCACTGCTCGCCGCTGCAAGCGGCATCGCACTCACCTGTGGCGTTGCCCAGGCCGAGGACAACATCGTCAAGTTCGGCATCTCGGAGTACACGACGCACTCGAAGACCTCAGGCATCAGCGGTATCGGCGTGCCGCCGGGCGCCGACGCCACGACCAGCAACGCGACGACGGTGATCTTCACCTACGAGCGGCTGCTGATGCCTAACCTCGGCATCGAACTCGTGGTCGGAGTTCCGCCGACGATCAAGGCCAACGCCTCGGGCAGCGTGGCTTTCCTCGGCAACGACATCCTGTCGGCCAAGAGCGTGTCGCCCACCTTGCTCGTGAACTACCACTTCGGCTCGGAGGGCGATACCTGGCGCCCGTACGTCGGCCTGGGCGTCAACTACACGCGATTCATCGACGCCAAGTCCAGCCTGGCGACCGACGTCAGCCTGGGCGACTCATGGGGCATCGCCGGCCAGATCGGCATCAACTATGCGATCAACAACAACTGGGGCCTGTTCGGAAGCATTGCCGCGCTCAAGGTGAAGAGCAATCTGGTGGCCTCGGGCCCCAGCGTGCTGCAGACGACCATCGATTTCAGGCCGGTCGTCTATTCGTTCGGCGTGTCCTACGCATTCTGATCGCGTGCGCGCCGCCAATGCCGGAGGCGCCCCGTAGCGCAGGACGGCGCTGAACCCAAGAGCCCGTTCGGCCCGGGGGTTCCTGCCTTCGGGCATCATGCAAGGCATGCAGCACGCCTTGCACGTTAGCACCCGATGATGGACCTCACGCAGTGGCTGCAGGCACTCGGCCTTGAGGAACACACGCCATCCTTCCTCGCGCAGGGCATCACGATCGAGCTGCTGCCGCAACTCGACGATGCCGACCTGAAGAAACTCGGGGTCGCACTGCTCGGCCATCGAAAGCGGCTCTTGCTGGCGATCGCCGAGTTGGCGTCCGGCGCGGTGCACGGCGCCCCGGCGCCGACACCACGCGCTGCCCGTGAAGCCGAGCGGCGCCAGCTCACGGTGATGTTCTGCGATCTCGTCGGCTCGACGCTGCTCTCGGCCCGCCTAGACCCCGAGGACTTGCAGCAGGTCATCCGCAGTTTCCACGACACGGTGACGACGGCGGTGGCGGCTTACGACGGCCATGTGGCTCAACTGCTCGGCGACGGATGCCTGGTCTACTTCGGCTACCCGCGCGCTCACGAGGACGATGCCGAGCGTGCCGTACATGCGGCCCTTAGAGTGATCAAGGCGGTGGCCGACCTGCGGCCACAGGCCAACGCGGGCTTGCAGGCGCGCATCGGCATCGCGACCGGCCTTGTGGTCGTCGGCGAGGTCGGCACTGGAACGGCGGCTGTCGAGCAGACGGCGAGCGGCGAAACGCCCAACCTCGCGGCGCGATTGCAGGCGCATGCCGCACCGGGCGAAATCGTGCTGTCGGCCGATACGCGCCGCATCGTCGGTGCGGCGTTCGACCTCGAGCCGACGGGCGGCTTGCAGCTCAAGGGCTTCAGGGCACCGGTCGAGGCCTGGCGGGTCCGCGGCGAACGCAGCGTCGCCAGCCGCTTCGAGGCGCGGCACGAGGAAGAGCTGATCGACTTCATCGGCCGCACGAGCGAGGTGTCGCTGCTGCTCGACCGCTGGAGCCTGGCGCGCGATGGCGAAGGGCAGGCGGTCGTGTTGTCGGGCGAGGCCGGGATCGGCAAGTCGCGCATCTGCCAGACCCTGCGCGAGCGGCTGCGCGCGGAGCGCCACGCGACGGTGCTGCTGCAATGCTCGCCTTACCACTGCAGCAGCGCCTTGCACCCGCTGTTGCAGTACTTCGAGCGCGCGACCGGAATCACGCCCGCCGATTCGCCCGAACAGCGCGGGCAGAAACTTGAGCGCCTGATGGGGCCGGAGATGGACTTGTCGCCGCAGTCGCACGGCCACCTGCTCAGGCTGCTCGGTGCGCCGGATGGCGGGCGTCTGCCGCCCGCGAGCGAGAACCCGCAGCACGACAAGGCGCAGTCGCTGCAGGCCCCGATCGATCTTGTGCGCGCGCTGGCGCGGCACCTGCCGGTGTTGCTGCTGATCGAAGATGCGCACTGGATGGACCCGACGACCGAGGCCATGATCGCGCTCACCGTCGAACAGTCGCGCGACACGCGCCTGCTCGTCCTCGTCACTTGCCGGCCCGACTACGCGCCGCCGTGGAGCAGCCCGGCGAATCTCACGCGACTGGCGCTGAACCGGCTCGGCCAGCGCCAATCGGTCGAGCTCGTGGCCGCGGTGACGGGCGGCAAGGCGCTGCCGGACGAGGTGCTGGCCGAGATCATCCTGAAGGCCGACGGCATACCGCTGTTCGTCGAGGAGCTGACGAAGACGGTCGTGCAGTCGGGGCTGCTCGACGACACGCCCGAGGGCTATCGGCTGCGCGGGCCGCTGCCGAACCTCGCCATCCCGTCGACCTTGCAGGATTCGCTGATGGCGCGCCTGGACCGGCTGGCTCCGGCCAAGGAAGTCGCGCAGGTCGGCGCGATGATCGGGCGCGAGTTCTCGCATCGCTTGCTGCAGGCCGTGCCCATGTTGCCGCAGGAGAAGCTCGAGGCAGCGCTCGATGACCTGGTGCGCTCCGAACTCGTAATGCGCCGTGGCGCCGCCCCGGACGCCGTCTACACCTTCCGCCATGCGCTGATCCGCGACACGGCCTACAACAGCATGCTCAAGGCGCAGCGCGTCGTGCGCCACGGCCAGATCGCCGAGGCGATCGAACGCGTGTCGCCCGAGAAGATGGCTTCCCAGCCCGAGCTGCTGGCCTACCACTGGCAGGAAGGCGGCCAGCCCGAGGCGGCGCTGCGCTACTGGAAGGCGGCGGGCGACCTCGCGGTCGCTCGCGTCGCGCTGCGCGAGGCCGCGACGCACTACAGCGCCGCGCTGGCGCTGCTGCCCGCGCTGCCATGGCATGGGCGGCAGCGCGACGAAGTCGAACTCGAACTGCAGACCCGGCTCGGCGAAGCCTCTATGCAGGTCGAGGGTTATGCCTCTGCCATCACCGTGGCGAGCTGGGCCCGCGCCCGCGAGCTGGCGTCGCGCCTGGGCCAGACCGACGCCTGCGTCATCACGTGCAGCGCTTTCGGGGCGACGCTGTGGGCCGGCGGGCGCTTCGACGAAGCGATGGCGCTGCTCAATCAGTTCGGGCCCGACGAGTTGCTTCGCCTGAAGCCGATGAGCCGCGTGTTTCGCGCGGTCGTGCTGGGCCTGGTCGAGCTGCACATCGGCGCGCTGGACTATGCGCACGAGCTGACGCGTGCCGCCATGAGCGCGCTCGGCTCGTTGCCCCCGCACGAGCGTCAGGACATCAGCGGCGTCGACCCGCGCGTCGTCGTGCTCACGCAAAGCGTCGCCGTCTGCGTCTACAAGGGGCTGCTGGACCAGGCCGATGCCCATACGCTGGAAGCGATGGCGGTGGCCAAGGAGCGCGCCCACCCGCCGACCGATGCCTGGGCCATGTCGCTCGCACGCTGGATGGCATTTCGTCACGGGGACATGCAGGAGTCGATCCGGCTGTCGACGCAGTTGCTCGCATTGGCCGAGCGGCTCGGGTTCAAGTCGCGCCTGGGCTCGGGACGGATGCTGATGGGCCGCGCCGTCGTTGCCCAGGGCCGGATCGACGAGGGCGCGCGCCTGCTGCGTGAGGGCTTCGCGATGTGGTCCGACGACGGATCGCAGACCGGCGTGACCGAGTTCGCCGCGATGGCTGCCGATGCGTTGCTCGAAGCTGGCCGCATCGAAGAAGCCGAGTGGTTCGTGCGTGCCGGCGAAAGGGCGCAGGCCGAGATCCCGGAGCGCTTCTTCGCCGCTGAACTGACCCGACTTCGCGCCCGTCTTGCGCAATCCGCCGGAGAGCACGTTGCGGCCGAGGCCGGCCTGCGCGAGGCGGCGACGATCGCCGAAGCCCAGGGTGCGCGGCTGTTCGTGCTGCGGGCGGCGACCGATCTGGCGCGGCTGCTTCTCGCGCAGGGCCGGGCGGGCGAGGCGGGGGCGGCGCTGCGCCCGGCGCTGGAGGCAATGCCAGAAGGCCAGGACCAAATGGATTCAAAGCGGGCGCGGGCGACGCTGCTGGCCGTCGAAGGCGCGAAGACTGCGTGAAGGCGCTTCAGATCCACGCCGGCCCTGGCGCGCTGAGGCACCTCGGCCTTCACGGCCTGCAGGCGCGGCATGTGCGTGCGATCCCGGCCGCAGCGGGTGGCCCCAAGGGACTGGTCCTGAGCCCGCTCGACCGCTTCGTGTTCGGCGAGTGGCTGGCCGGCAGCACGCAGACCGTGCACCTGCTGGGCGCGTCCATCGGCGCCTGGCGGATGGCCACCGCGTGCTTGGCCCATGCGCCCCGCGATGCCGACGCCGACATCGAGCAGATGGCGCACGACTACATCCACCAGACTTACGAGCACGCGCCCGGCAAGGCGCCGACGGCGCGCCACGTGAGCGATGTCTTTGGCGCCAAACTGATCGAGCGTTTCAGCGGCCGCGAGGCGCAGGTGCTTTCGCATCCGCGCTATCGGCTGCATGTGTTCACGAGCCGTGGGCGCGGTCTGCTGCGGCGCGAGGGCAGAGCGCTTTCCAAGATCAGCACACCGCTCGGCTACCTTGGCGCGTTCGCGACCAACGCCGTCAGCCGGCGTGCGATGGGTGCATGGCTGGAACGCGTCGTCTTCTCCGACCCGCGCGATGCGCTGCCGCTGCACTTGCAGGACTATCGAACACATACCGCCGCGCTCGCGGCGGCCAATCTGCAGCCCAGCCTGCTCGCGAGCTGCTCGATCCCGTTCTGGCTCGCCGCGGTGCACGACATTCCGGGCGCACCGCCCGGCGCGTACTGGGACGGCGGCATCACCGACTACCACCTGCATCTGGACTACGCGTCGATGAACCGAGATGTGCGCCCGAGCGATGAGCTTGCCCTCGTGCTGTATCCGCACTTCCAGAAGACCATCATCCCGGGTTGGCTGGACAAGGCGCTCAAACACAGGCATCGCGCGACCGCGTATCTCGACAACGTGATCGTGCTCTCGCCGCGGCCGGAGTGGGTGGCCACGCTGCCCGGCGGCAAGCTGCCCGATCGCAGCGACTTCAAGCGCTTCGGCGACGACATCGACGCTCGCGTGAAGGCCTGGACGCGAGCGGTGCAAGAGAGCCAGAGGCTGCGCGACGAATTCGCCACGTGGGCTGGCGGTGCCGGCGGCGGCGATGTCCAGCCGCTGGGGTGACGCTGATGGGGCTCTCGCGCTGCTTCCACTGCAGTGCTTCCACTGCAGCGTTGCCCATGGCAGACCGTGAACTACAATCAAAACGCTTCCCAACGAACAAGAGCGAGAAAGGCACCCTGGTTATGACACCGCGAACGTCCACCTCCCGCATTGGAGTTTGTTGACCGCAGGCCAGTCACGTTGATCTTGTTCGTACGAAAGGCGCGGTCGACCACCGCGCCTTTTTGCATTCTGGAGTCTCCCTCATGATCTCGATTCAATTGCCCGACGGTTCCAAGCGTGCGTTCCCTGCGCCGCTGACGGTGGCCGAGGTGGCAGCGTCCATCGGCACCGGCCTGGCCAAGGCTGCTGTCGCCGGGCGCATCGGGCAGGGCGCGGATGCACGGCTGGTCGACACCAGTCACTTGATCGATACCGACACGTCGCTCGCGATCGTGACCGACAAGGATGCCGACGGCCTCGGCGTCATTCGGCATTCAACGGCCCACCTGCTGGCCTATGCGGTGAAGGCGCTGTTCCCCGAGGCGCAGGTGACGATCGGCCCGGTGATCGAGAACGGCTTCTTCTACGACTTCGCCTACAAGCGCCCGTTCACGCCCGAGGATCTGGTCGCGATCGAGCAGAAGATGGCCGAGCTCGCGCGCAAGGACGAGAAGGTCGAACGCCGCGTGCTGCCGCGCGACGACGCCGTGGCCTACTTCAAGGGCCTGGGCGAGCATTACAAGGCGGAGATCATCGACAGCATCCCGGCCGGCGAAGACGTCTCGCTCTATCGCGAAGGCGCGTTCGAGGACTTGTGCCGCGGCCCACACGTGCCGAGCACGGGGCGGCTCAAGCACTTCAAGCTGATGAAGGTCGCCGGTGCCTATTGGCGCGGCGACCACCGCAACGAGATGCTGCAGCGCATTTACGGCACGGTTTGGGCGACCAAAGATGAGTTGCAGCAGCACCTGCACATGCTCGAAGAAGCCGAGAAGCGCGACCACCGCAAGCTCGGCCGCGAGCTCGACCTGTTCCACGTCGACGAGCACGCGCCCGGGCTGGTGTTCTGGCACCCCAAGGGCTGGGCGATCTGGCAGCAGGTCGAGCAGTACATGCGCGCCGTCTACCGCGATAACGGCTACCTGGAGGTCAAAGGGCCACAACTTCTCGACAAGACTCTGTGGGAGAAGACGGGCCACTGGGACAAGTACCGCGAGAACATGTTCACGACGGAAAGCGAGAAGCGCGAGTACGCCTTGAAGCCGATGAACTGCCCCGGCCACATCCTGATCTTCAAGCAGGGCATCAAGAGCTACCGCGACCTGCCGTTGCGTTACGGCGAGTTCGGGCAGTGCCACCGCAACGAGCCGACAGGCGGGCTGCACGGCATCATGCGCGTGCGCGGCTTCACCCAGGACGATGGGCACATCTTCTGCACCGAAGATCACATCCTGGGCGAGTGCGTGGCCTACACCGCGTTGCTGCAGCGCGTCTACGCCGATTTCGGTTTTGAGACCATCATCTACAAGGTGGCGACGCGGCCCGACGCGCGCATCGGCTCCGACGAGACCTGGGACAAGGCCGAGTTCGCGCTAATGGAAAGCCTGCGTCGCTCCGGCTGCGAGTTCAAGGTCTCGCCCGGCGACGGCGCGTTCTATGGCCCGAAGATCGAGTACACGCTGAAGGACGCGCTCGGCCGCGAGTGGCAGTGCGGCACGATGCAGGTCGACTTCTCGATGGCCGAGCGCCTGGGCGCCGAGTACGTGGCCGAATCCGGCGAGCGGCGCACGCCGGTGATGCTGCACCGGGCGATCGTTGGCAGCCTAGAGAGATTCATCGGCATCCTTATCGAGCAACATGCCGGCGCGCTGCCGGCCTGGCTGGCGCCGGTGCAGGTGGTCTTGCTCAATATCACGGACAGCCAAGCCGAGTACGCCGATTTCGTCGCGAAAACGCTTCAAGAACAAGGAGTTAGAGTCGAAACCGATTTGCGCAACGAGAAGATTAACTATAAAATCCGCGAGCATTCAATGCAAAAGGTGCCGTACATCCTCGTCGTCGGCGACAAGGAAAAGGCCAACGGAACCGTTGCGGTGCGTGCCCGCGGCAACCAGGATCTCGGCGTGATGCCGCTCGAAGACTTCGCGCTGAAGCTCTCGAGCGACTTGGCATCCCGCCAGTGATCGTCAGTTGTTGCCGGGCAGGCGCTATCGTCTGGTTGGGGCTCGCCGCCTTCGGGCCCATTGAAAGGTTCACACCATCGCTACTTTCCTAGACCGTCGGACTCCCAATGTCGAGCGCAAGCACCGCCTGAACCGGGAGATCATGGCACCTGAAGTCCGCTTGAACGGCGTCGAGAACGAGCCCCTGGGCATCGTGAACATCAACGAAGCGCTGCGCCTGGCAGGCGAGTTGGATGTCGATCTGGTCGAGATCGCCGCCACGGCCGAGCCCCCGGTGTGCCGCTTGATGGACTACGGCAAGTTCAAGTACCAGGAACAAAAGCGTGCTGCCGACGCAAAGGCCAAGCAAAAGGTCATCGAGATCAAGGAAGTCAAGTTCCGCCCTGGCACGGATGAAGGCGACTACGCGATCAAGATGCGCAACCTGCGCCGCTTCATCGGCGAGGACGGCGACAAGGGCAAGGTGACCTTGCGCTACCGCGGTCGCGAGATCACCCACCAGGACATCGGGATGCGGCTTCTGGAGCGCATTCGCGACGAGCTGGCGGATATCTCGGTGGTCGAGAACATGCCCAAGCTCGAAGGGCGCCAGATGATCATGGTGCTGGGGCCGAAGAAGAAGAGTTGAGAGATTGGGAATTCAATGTCGTGGTCTGGTCGCCGCGGCGTTGCAAGAAGCCCCTGCAGGCCAACAAGACCGCAAGCACTTTGCGGGCGCCTGCAGGAGCAACATAGAAGGAGCAGTCATGCCCAAAATGAAGACCAAGAAGAGCGCTGCCAAGCGTTTTCGCGTTCGTCCGGGGGGCACCGTCAAGCGGGGCCAGGCGTTCAAGCGCCACATCCTGACCAAGAAGTCCACCAAGAACAAGCGCCACCTGCGTGGCACGACCGCGGTGCACGAGACCAACATGGGCCACATGGCGCAGATGCTGCCATTCGCGGGCCTGTGACCGTCATCAACGCTTGAAGGAGAAGACTCATGCCTCGCGTCAAACGTGGTGTAACCGCCCGTGCTCGCCACAAGAAAGTTCTCGCCCTTGCCAAGGGCTATCGCGGCCGCCGCAAGAACGTGTTCCGGATCGCCAAAGAGGCGGTCATGCGTGCCGGCCAGTATGCGTACCGTGACCGCCGCACGAAGAAGCGCGTGTTCCGCAATCTGTGGATCGCGCGCATCAACGCTGCATCGCGTGGCCTTGGGCTGACCTACAGTAAGTTCATGGCCGGCCTGAAGAAAGCCCAGATCGAGATCGACCGCAAGGTCCTCGCCGACATGGCGGTGAACGATCCGGCTGCCTTTGGCAGCATCGTAGAGAAGGCGCGCGCCGAACTCGCTTGAATGCCGTGCCAACGCCGAGCCGCTTGCGGCCCGGCAGCATCGCACCACCCCGATCGGCAGCGTGCCGCGAGGGGCAAGCACCCGAAGGCCGCCACACCGTGCGGCCTTTTTCTTGCCGACCGAACCTGCCTGCAACGACGAAGCGATGAACGACCTGGACGATCTGGTGCAATCCGCGGAGGCGGATTTTGCGCAAGCCGCGACGCCGGCCGAACTCGAGAACGCGAAGGCGCGATATCTCGGCAAGGCCGGCCGCGTGACCGAACTTCTCAAGGGGCTGATCACGCTCGCAGCCGACGAGAAGAAGTCCCGCGGCGCGGCGATCAACCAGGTCAAACAGCATGTGGAGGCGGCACTCGTGGCGCGCCGTCAGTCCCTGGCCGACGCCGATCTCGAGCGGCAGCTCCAGGCCGAGGCGCTTGACGTGAGCCTGCCCGGCCGTCAGCGCGGCCGTGGCGGCCTGCACCCGGTCTCGCGGGTCATCGAACGCATCGAGGCGATCTTCGGCTCGATGGGTTTCGAGGTTGCCGACGGGCCGGAAATCGAGACCGACTGGACCAGCTTCACCGCGCTCAACAACCCCGAGAACCATCCTGCACGTTCGATGCAGGACACGTTCTACGTGGACATGAAAGATGCGCAAGGGCGCTGGCTCAACCTGCGCCCCCACACTTCGCCGATGCAGGTGCGCTTCGCCCGCGCCCACGCGCGCAAGTACGCCGACTGCGGGGCGATGCCGGAGATCCGCGTCATCGCCCCGGGCCGCACCTACCGCGTCGACAGCGACGCGACGCACTCGCCGATGTTCCACCAGTGCGAAGGCCTGTGGATCGGCGAGAACGTGAGCTTCAAGGACCTGAAGGTCGTGTTCACCGACTTCTGCCGCAGCTTCTTCGAGACCGACGATCTGAGGCTGCGCTTTCGGCCGTCGTTCTTTCCGTTCACCGAGCCGAGCGCCGAGATCGATATCGCTTTCTCCAGCGGCCCGCTCAAGGGCCAATGGCTGGAAGTGGCCGGCTCGGGCCAAGTGCATCCGAACGTGGTTCGAAACTTTGGTCTCGACCCCGAGCGCTACATCGGCTTCGCGTTCGGCATGGGGCCGGACAGGCTGGCGATGCTGCGCTACGGCGTCAACGATCTGCGCCTCTTCTTCGACAACGACCTGCGCTTCCTCGCGCAGTTCATGTGATCTCGAGACCCTGAACGATGCAGTTCCCCGAATCCTGGTTGCGCGAGTTCTGCGACCCGCCGATCACCAGCGCGGCGCTGGCCGAATTGCTCACCATGTCGGGCATGGAGGTGGAAGAGACGCGGGCCGTTGCGCCGCCGTTCAGCGGCGTGGTCGTGGGCCACGTGCTGGCGGTGGAGCGCCACCCGAACGCCGATCGCCTGACGGTTTGCCAGGTCGACGTCGGCGCCGCGGCGGCGCTGAACATCGTTTGTGGGGCGCCCAACGTGCGTGCCGGCATCAAAGTGCCTTGCGCCCTGGTCGGCGCCGCGTTGCCGCCGAGTGAAGACGGCAAGCCCTTTCTCATCAAGCTGGGCAAGCTGCGCGGCGTCGAGAGCCAGGGCATGCTCTGTTCAGCGCGTGAGTTGAAACTTTCCGACGACCATGGCGGGCTGTTGGATCTGGACACCGCGGCCGTCGTTGGCGAGGACATTCGCACCCACCTGCAACTCGACGACACGCTGTTCACGCTCAATCTGACGCCGAACCTTGGGCATTGCCTGAGCGTCTACGGCATCGCGCGCGAGGTCTCGGCGCTGACCGGCGCGCCGCTCAAGCAGCCGGTGTTCCCGCCGGTGGCGCCGACGCATTCGGACGTGATGCCGGTGAAGGTCGAGGCACCGGATCTTTGCGGGCGTTTCTCGGGCCGCATCGTCCGCAATGTCGACACCAACGCCAAGACGCCGGCGTGGATGGTCGACCGCCTGGCGCGCTGCGGCCAGCGCTCGGTGACGGCGCTGGTCGACATCTCGAACTACGTGATGTTCGAGTTCGGTCGCCCCTCGCACATCTTCGATTTCGACAAGATCCATCGCGGCCTGACGGTGCGCTGGGCGCGACCGGGCGAGTCGCTCGAACTGCTGAACGGCAACACCGTGGAACTTGATTCGAGCGTCGGCGTGATCGCCGACGACGAGGCTGTCGAGTCGCTCGCCGGCATCATGGGCGGCGAAGCGACGGCCGTGTCGGGCGCCACGCGCAACGTCTACGTCGAGGCCGCCTTCTGGTGGCCCGAAGCCGTGGCCGGGCGCTCGCGGCGTTTCAACTTCACGACCGATGCCGGCCACCGCTTCGAGCGTGGCGCCGATCCGGCGCTGACCGTTGAGCACATCGAGCGCATCACACGGCTCATCATCGATGTCTGCGGCGGCGAGCCCGGCCCCATCGACGATCAGGTTCTGAACCTGCCGCAGAACCCGCCGGTGCGCGTGCGCATCGCGCGCGCGGCCAAGGTGATCGGCATGCCGGTCACGCAGGCCCGGTGCGAAGAGGTCATGACGCGGCTTGGTCTCGAATTCACGAGCGAACCCGGTGTGCTCAGCGTCACGCCGCCGAGCTGGCGCTTCGATCTGCGGATCGAGGAAGACTTGATCGAGGAAATCATTCGCGTGATCGGCTACGGCAGTCTGCCCGACACGCCGCCACTCGCGCCGGTAACCGCCAAAGTCCGTCGAGAGACGCAGCGCAGCGTGAACACGCTGCGCCACGCGATGGCTGCACTCGACTTCCACGAGACGATCAATTTCAGCTTCGTCGAGGAGCGCTGGGAGCACGAACTCGCCGGCAACGCCGACCCGATCCGCGTTCTCAACCCGATTGCCAGCCCGCTGGCGGTGATGCGCTCGTCGCTGCTGGGCAGCCTGATCAACGTGCTGCGCACGAACCTCGCACGCAAGGCGGCCCGCGTGCGCGTCTTCGAAGTCGGCCGCGTGTTTGCTCGCGACGCCTCGGTGCGCGACAGCGATACGAGCGTCGTCGGCGTGAGGCAGCCGCTGCGGATTGCCGCGCTCGCCTACGGCCCTGCACAGGCGCTGCAATGGGGCGTGCGCGAGCAGACGGTGGAGTTCTTCGACCTCAAGGGCGACATCGAGTTGCTGTTCGCGCCGCGCGTCGTGCGCTTCGCTGCGGCGAACCACGCGGCGCTGCACCCTGGACGGTGCGCGGCGGTCGAACTCGACGGCGTGGCCGTCGGCTACGTCGGCGAACTCCACCCGCGCTGGTGCCAGGCCTACGAGTTGCCGCTCGCGCCCGCGCTGTTCGAACTCGATGCGGCGGCGCTGATGGAGCGCGACCTGCCGACCTACGTGTCGATCCCGCGCCAGCAGTCGGTGTGGCGCGATCTGGCGCTGATCGTGCGTGACGGCGTAACGCACGACGCGCTGATGGACGTCATCGCCGCCGGGCCCTCTTCGCTCGTGCGCTCGGCACGACTGTTCGACGTTTACAAGCCCGCGTCGGCGACGAGCGAAATCGCCGTCGGCGAGCGCAGCCTGGCCGTTCGACTGGAATTGCTGGACGACGAGTCGACGCTGACTGACGAGCGCATCGAGGCCGAACTGGCCCATTTGCTCGACGCGTTGGGCAAGCGTCTCGGGGCCCGCCTTCGGGCCTGACGGGCAGGCCATGACCATGAACGACAACGATCGCGTGCTGCTGCCGACCCTCGAGACGCCCACGCTCACGAAGGCCGAACTGGCCGAACTGCTGTTCGAGCGCCTTGGCCTGAACAAGCGTGAGTCGAAGGACATGGTCGAGGCCTTCTTCGACATCATCCACGCCACCCTCGTCGAGGGCAAGGACGTGAAGATGTCGGGCTTTGGCAACTTCAACATCCGTCGCAAGGCGCCGCGCCCGGGACGCAACCCGCGCACGGGCGAGGCCATCCCGATCAAGGCGAGGAATGTGGTTACATTTCACGCAAGTCACAAACTCAAGGGCGTCGTGCAAGGCGACATACCAAGCGAGGGCGACTTCGAGTAAA
>CAIKUF010000095.1 GCA_903830565.1 uncultured bacterium
GAATCTTGCCAATCATGTCCATGGTGATCACTCCTTGTCCTCTGCTGCACAAAAATGCAGCAGGGTAGTCGTTCACCTGGCTCAGTTTTGGGTCGGCACAACCCTCAAAAGTGGCTCAGTTTTCGGTCGGCGCCAACAAGCAGGACCATCTGCAGCACATCATGGGCACCTATCCGCGCCTTGTAGATACGGTAAATGGAAAGTCGGGCGGCGATCCGTTCGTAATCGCACTGGCTCGTCTGCGAAGAGGACTTCGGCAGGAAGGACAGCCCACGTATTCCAGATGTATGTCGCGCTGAAAGCATCCGCTGCTACAAGCTCGCAGATTTCATCGAGGACCGAGGTTGGCGATTCTGAAGGTGGACCGAGCTGCGCTACGGTGGATTGTGCGGCTTAACTTATGTTAGCCGTCTGACGACCACGTCCATGACCGCCTGGCAGCACTTCTTAGCTGGCGTTGATGCCCGCTTGCAGGCGCTAAGTTTGGCTGACTGTCGCGACCCGTTCTTTCGCGGGCATGCGGACCGAACCTGGATGCTTGAGCCCGGTCTTGCTCGGCAGCAAAGATTGAATCCATTGTTCAATACCAACAAGGAGGCACGCCTGTACTGGTCCTTCAGAATGCGCGAATTGTTCATCATCGGCCTCGCGGCCGGGGCGTCACGCCGGCCAGCCGCGCGCAACTTGGCTCAAACGTTCGACCCCATCGCGACGCACCGCAGCCGTTGGACCGCAGCCGTTGGACCGCTTGACAACGAAGTGCCTCGTTGGCATGATCTCCAACATGAAGGCAACCGAGCTGCTCCAGAGACGGGTTTCCTACTCCGAGCGGGCATTTGCAGAGTTGGTACTTTGGCGCCTTCCATTTCCCCTGCCGGGCTCGTCCCATCGCTTCAAGTACAGGCTTGCCTACGTCGTCGATGGCGAGTGTGTGATGCGATACGACAACGAAGCTGGAAAGGGTGGCCATCGCCACTATGCAGGGGCGGAAAAGTCCTATTCATTCTCAACGCCTGAACGTCTGATTGCCGACTTCAAGCGCGACATCGCGAGGTGGAATCATGAAAACGGTAACGCTTGACGTATCGTCCCCTTCGGAAGTCATGGACGATTTCGTCCAAGCATGGAAGAGCGGTAAGGCCCGGCAGACCGCGCGGATCAGCTTTGCCACCCCAGAGCTTCTTTGGAAGGTTCTCACGGCCAAGCGCTGGGAGCTTCTGAAGGCGTTGAAGGGTGCCGGGCCAGTCTCAATCCGAGAAGCGGCACGCCGCGTGGGCCGAGATGTAAAGGCCGTGCACGGTGACGTCAAGGCACTGCTCACAGCCGGCGTGCTGAGCCGTGCCGAGTCGGGCGGCATTGAATTTCCGTTCGAGGCCGTGAAGGTCGAGTTCTTGCTCCAGGCTGCATAGAGCCAAGGCGCGAAATTGGGCCTTCCCCCTCGCTGAACTGGATGCGTCACAGCCTGCCAGCCCGGGCCTTTTTCATACCGGTCCAGGAGCGTTGCGCTGTTGCATACCGATTAGCTCGAAAGTTAGGAAAGTCTTCAACGATTGGAACCGATATGCGGCCCTTGATCCTGTTTCTCTCCGTCGCACTCTTGACTGGCTGCCACCGCATCGTGACGCCCCCGGGGTCGGAGACTGTTCTGATCGATAACCCGTGGTTCTTCGGGCACGGCGGCCCAAGGGACGAGACGCAGAAGCCGGGGCTGTCTTGGTATTGGATTACGACTGACGGGCTGGACGTATCGCTGGTTCCGACCAAGCGAGACGAACCACTCGAGCATCTGGCGACGAGCGACAACAACTTCATCAACTACTCGAGCTACATCGTTCTTCAGTGGAAGGACCCGGCCGAGCTCGTGAAGAAGTTCGGCACCAGCGGCTGGTATGAGCAGAACCTGAAAGAGCAATACCGAACGATCGTCCGCGACGTGACGAAGAAGTACTCGATGACACCGATCATGACGGACCCCGAGACGCTGGCCTCGATAGAGAAGGACATTGCGCGGCAGTTTCGTGAACACATCAAGGCGACGGGCCTGCATGTTGACTTGATCAACGTGAACATGGGAAAGGCGCTGCCCGACGCGCCCGTCATCGCCGAGATGAATGCGACCGCAGTGCAGCAACAGCGCAGAAAGACGGAGACGCAACGCAAGCTCGCTGAAGACTCACGATTGCAGGCCGAACAGAGCCGCGCCAATGCTGACAACGCGTACCGCGAGCAGATGAAGCTTGACGCCGCCCAGTTCGTGCAATTGGAGGGAATCAAGCGATACGCCGAGGCATGCAAGGAAGGCAAGAACTGCGTCATCGTGCAAGGCAACACACCCGTGTTGGTTGGCCGCTGAAGTGCCTGTACCGTCGCCGAACCGGTCACGCAACCGTATGCCACGCCTGGGCCTCATCGCCGTCTGGCTCAAGATAATTGTCGGCCGCCAGCCTGCGGCCGCCGGCTGGAACAGGAAACGCAATGAACTGGAAATCCGTTTACCAAATGCTCTTGTGGGCGCTGTGCCTGTCGATCCACGCGGCGTCGGCGCAAAGCCCGTCGTTCGTGGAGCCGCCGGCCCTGCAACGGATGGAAGCGGCGCGCAAGGTGCAGATCACGCACATCGGCTGGATGCGGATCACGCCGAAGATGATCGACGACAACGACTGGCAGCGCTCCAGCCGGCCGATGCGCGCCGAAGACGTCGCCAGCCTCTTGCGCAATGCCGGGAAGAGCGCCCGCCTGGAAAAGGCGCCCACGCTCGCACGGTGCAGCTTCGCGCCCGGCTTTCAGGTCAGCTTCTTCGACGCCGAAGACAAGATCAGCGAAACGCTGCTGATCTGCCTCAATTGCGACGTGCTGGCGGTGGGCGACCGCTCGAGGCTCGGGAACGTGCTTCCTCCCCGGCCGGCTTCGGGGCCGGGCGGTGCGAGCGACGGGTTGCCCGCGCGGTACGGAGACGCAGGGCCGTACAAGGCTGAACTCATCACGCTGTTGAAGAACTACTTCCCGGAAGAGATGGAGAAGTGGCAAGGGCACAAGTGAGCGTTTGGCGGTGCAAGGGCCTCGGGCAGGCCTTTCATCGAACGCCCTTGGGTCGACGCGATGACAGCACGATGCTGTTGCGGGTGCGGCGATGCTGAACGGGCAGATCCGAATGATTGGCTAGGCGCTTTCCTGCGGCGCGGGCTCGTCCACCGTCGCCGCACCGGTGAGGCCCAGCAGGCGCATGGCGTTGCCCTTGAGGATGCCGGGCTGCACTTCGGGCTTGAAGCCGGCCTCGGCGAAATCCGTCAGCCAACGATCGGGCGTGATGAGCGGGAAGTCGCTTCCGAACAGGATGCGGTCCCGCAACAGCGTGTTGGCGTACTGCACGAGTTGCGGCGGGAAGTACTTCGGGCTCCAGCCGGAGAGGTCGATCCAGATGTTGGGCTTATGCATCGCGAGCGAAAGCGCCTCGTCCTGCCACGGCCAGCTCGGGTGGGCGACGACGATTTGCATGTCGGGGAAGGCGATCGCAACGTCTTCCAGCAGCATCGGGTTTGAGTTCTGCAGCCGCAGGCCGCCGCCACAGCGCATTCCCGAGCCGATGCCCGAATGCCCGCTGTGGAACACCGCCGGCAAGGCGTATTCGGCGATCACTTCGTAGAGCGGCCAGGCCATGCGGTCCTGCGGCTCGAAGCCCTGCACCGTGGGGTGGAACTTGAAGCCCTTGACGCCGAATTCGTCGATCAGCTTGCGCGCTTCGCGGGCGCCAAGCTTGCCCTTGTGCGGGTCGATGCTCGCGAAGGCGATCATGATGTCGGCGTTCTTCTGCGCCGCCTCGGCGATCTCTTCGTTCGGGATGCGGCGCCGGCCCATTTGCGTCTCGGCGTCGACGGTGAAGTTGACGAAGCCGATGCGCTTCTCGCGGTAGTAGGCGATGGTCTCGTCCATCGTCGGGCGGCGGCTGGAGCGAAAGTACTTGTCGGCCGCGCGGTCGTCCTCGCCGTAGCTGTCGAACGGGTTGCGGCATGACACCTCGAGGTGGGTGTGGGTGTCGATGGCAATCAATTGGGACGTTTCCATGTTGAATCCTCGACGCTGACTCCAACGACCGGCACGGTGTTGACGCGGGCGCGAACTGCCTGCCGGTGGGCGACCCACCGCATCGACTTCCGTTGGTCATCATCGCGGCGGGTCGGCGTCGAGACGGCGCAGCAGGGGCGCGTCCTGGGCTCGAAGGTAACCCTCGGCTTCCTCGATGATGTAGTAGCGAAACGCCTCCGCGGCCGGCGAGAGCAGCTTCGACAATCGATGCACGAGGTTCCACGTGCGCATGACTGGCGAGCCTTCGACATACACCACTTCGAGCAGCCCGCTGCGCAGTTCGAGCCCCAGCGTGTGCAACGACAGAAAGCCGATGCCCATGCCGGCCATCACCGCCTGCTTGATGGTCTCGTTGCTCGACATCTCCATCGTGATGCGCGGCGCGGCGCCGTGTTCACGAAGAAAGTCCTCCATCGCCTTGCGCGTGCCCGAGCCCGGTTCGCGGACGATGAACGGATGGGCCTCGAGCGCGGACGCCGATGGGTTGTCGAGGGCCAGCAGCGGGTGCCCCGGCGGGCAGACGAACACCAGCGGGTGGGCGGCGAACGGCTCGGCGCGGGTCGACAACTCCTTCGGCGGCCGGCCCATCACCGCGAGGTCGACTTCGTTCGCGTGCAGCAGCGCCAGCAACTGTTCGCGGTTGCCGGTGACTTGCAGCCGAACCTCGACGCCGGGGTGCTCTTCCTTGAAGCGCGCCAGCAGGCGGGGGATGAAGTACTTGGCGGTGCTGACGAGGCCGATGTTGAGGACGCCGGTCTCGACGCGCTTGAGATGCGCCATCGCGTCCTCGGCGTCCTTCAGCGTCGCCAGCATTCGACGTGCGTAGACGAGGAAGTACTCGCCCGCGGTCGTGAGCGAGACCTTGCGGCCCTGGCGGTCGAACAGCGGCATGCCCACCGAGGCTTCGAGCTCCTTCACCTGCATCGTCACTGCCGGCGGCGTCAGGTGCAGCGCCTCGGCGGCGCGGATGAAGCTGAGCTTTCGAGCCACTTCGCTGAAGACGCGCAATTGGCGGAAGGTGACGTTCTTCACTTCTCGGTCGATTCAGAGAAAATTAATCAAAGTGCCATGAAGTTTGAATTTACCTTATTGAGCCTGCGAACTACAGTGGCTCCATCCTGACCCGTCCAGCCCGCGAGGAGCCACCGTGAACCAAGCTGTCGACCCAGGCGTCATCACCGACGCGAAGAAGCGCTACGCCGCCGGCGTGCTCAAGTACCGCCAGATGGGCTACTGGGACGCCGACTACGTGCCCAAGGACACCGACGTCCTGTGCGTCTTTCGCATCACGCCACAGGACGGCGTCGACGCCATCGAGGCCGCGGCGGCAGTGGCTGGCGAATCGAGCACCGCGACCTGGACGGTGGTTTGGACCGACCGCCTGACCGCCTGCGACAGCTACCGCGCCAAGGCCTACAAGGTCGATCCGGTGCCCGGCCAGCCCGGCCAGTACTTCGCCTGGGTCGCCTATGACCTCGTACTGTTCGAGGAGGGCTCGATCGCCAACATGACGGCCAGCCTGATCGGCAACGTGTTCTCGTTCAAGCCGCTGAAGGCGGCGCGGCTCGAAGACATCCGCATCCCGGTCGCCTACGTCAAGACCTTCAAGGGCCCACCGACCGGCCTCGTCGTCGAGCGCGAGCGGCTCGACAAGTTCGGCCGCCCGCTGCTGGGCGCGACGACCAAGCCCAAGCTCGGCCTCTCCGGGCGCAACTATGGCCGCGTGATCTACGAGGGCCTGAAGGGCGGGCTCGACTTCATGAAGGACGACGAGAACATCAACTCGCAGCCCTTCATGCACTGGCGCGACCGCTTCCTCTACGTGATGGACGGCGTCAACAAGGCGAGCGCGGCGACCGGCGAGGTCAAGGGCTCGTACCTGAACGTCACCGGCGCGACGATGGAAGACATCTACGAGCGGGCCGAGTTCGCGAAGGAACTCGGTTCGGTCGTCATCATGCTCGACCTCGTGATCGGCTGGTCGGCGATCCAGAGCATGGCCAACTGGGCGCGCAAGAACGACATGATCGTGCACATGCACCGTGCCGGCCACGGCACCTACACGCGGCAGAAGAACCACGGCGTGAGCTTCCGCGTGATCGCCAAATGGCTGCGCCTGGCGGGTGTGGACCACCTGCACACCGGCACCGCGGTCGGCAAGCTCGAAGGCGACCCGATGACGGTGCAGGGCTACTACAACGTCTGCCGCGACAGCTACACCAAGCAAGACCTGACGCGCGGCCTGTTCTACGACCAGGACTGGGCCGACATGCGCAAGGTGATGCCGGTCGCGTCGGGCGGCATCCATGCCGGCCAGATGCACCAGTTGATCGACCTCTTCGGCGACGACGTGATCCTGCAGTTCGGCGGCGGAACGATTGGCCATCCGGCCGGCATCCAGGCCGGCGCGGTGGCCAACCGCGTGGCGCTGGAGTGCATGGTCAAGGCGCGCAACGAAGGGCGCGACATCAAGAACGAAGGGCCGGAGATCTTGCGCCGTGCCGCCCAGACCTGTACGCCGCTCAAGCAGGCGCTCGACACCTGGGGCGAGATCAGCTTCAACTACGCGTCGACCGACACCAGCGACTTCGCCGTCACGCCTTCGGTGGCCTAAAGGAGATCAATTCCATGTTGACTAACCCCACCGGCCGCATCACGCAAGGCCAGTTCAGCTTCCTGCCCGACCTGACCGATGCCGAGATCACACTGCAGATCGAGTACGGCCTCGCCAAGGGCTACGCCTGGAGCGTCGAGTACACCGACGACCCGCACCCGCGCAACACCTACTGGGAGATGTTCGGCATGCCGATGTTCGACCTGCAGGACGCCGCCGGCGTGATGCTCGAGCTGACGAACTGCCGCAAGACCTTCCCGAACCACTACATCCGGCTGATGGCGTTCGACTCCACGCGCGGCGTCGAGAGCATCGCGATGTCCTTCATCGTCAACCGGCCGCCGAGCGAGCCCGGCTTCGGCCTCGTGCGCCAGGAAGTCAATGGCCGCACGCTGCGCTACACGGTGCACAGCTACGCCACCGACCGCCCCGAAGGCGAGCGCTACGGCGCTTGAATCGCACCCACCGGCACGGCCCCATGAGCGCACCGCTGTACACGATTCCCGGCGTCCCCGGGGCGGCTGCTGCGACGCCCGCACCGGCGGACGAGCCTGCGCGCACGGTCGCCGAGGTGCTGGCGCAAAGCCAGGTCGAGGCGGTGATGGACGAGCTCGACACCGACCTCGTCGGCCTGGCGCCGGTGAAGAGCCGCATCCGCGACATCGCCGCGCTGCTCGTGATCGACAAGCTGCGGCTGAATCTCAATCTCGCGGCGCAGACGCCGTCGCTGCACATGAGCTTCACCGGCAACCCGGGCACCGGCAAGACGACGGTGGCGCTGCGCATGGCGCAGATCCTTCACCGCCTCGGCTACGTGCGCAAGGGCCATGTGGTCAGCGTGACGCGCGACGACCTCGTCGGCCAGTACATCGGCCACACCGCGCCCAAGACCAAGGAAGTGCTCAAGAAGGCGATGGGCGGTGTGCTCTTCGTCGACGAGGCCTACTACCTCTACCGGCCCGAGAACGAGCGCGACTATGGGCAGGAGGCGATCGAGATCCTGCTCCAGATCATGGAGAACCAGCGCGACGATCTGGTGGTGATCGTCGCCGGCTACAAGGACCGCATGGACACGTTCTTCAAGTCCAACCCCGGCCTGTCCTCGCGCATCGCGCACCACCTCGACTTCCCCGACTACAGCCAGGGCGAGCTGCTCCAGATCGCCGATCGCATGCTGGCGACGATGAACTACCACTTCGGCGCCGGCACGCGCGAGGTGTTTGCCGACTACCTCGCGCTGCGCCTGGCGCAGCCGCATTTCGCCAACGCGCGCAGCGTGCGCAACGCGCTCGATCGCTCGCGCCTGCGCCAGGCCAGCCGGCTGTTCGCCGAGCGTGAGCGAGAACTCACGCGCGACGATCTGACCGCGCTGATGCCGGCCGACATCCGCGGCAGTCGCCTCTTCGACACCCCCACCCCGCCCGCCACCCAGGCCACGACATGAACCACATCACGCTCGAGCAATGGCTCGCCGGCCAGAACCCCGCCCTCGCGGCCACGCTGGGGGCGATCATGCAATCGTGCGCTCGCATCTCGGACGCGGTGGCGCTGGGCGCGCTCGTCGACCTGCACGGCAGTGCGGATGCGAGCAACACGCACGGTGAAGTCCAGAAGAAGCTCGACCTGTTCGCCGACGACTGCCTCGCGCGAGCGTTGGCAGCCTGCGACCACGTGGCGGCATGGGCGAGCGAGGAACACGACGACCCGACGATCTCCGAAGACCATGGCAACCAGGGCGAGTACCTGGTGCTGTTCGACCCGCTCGACGGCTCGTCGAACATCGAGGCCAACATTTCGGTTGGCACCATCTTCTCGGTCCTGGCGCACCCATATCGCGGCACGACGCCGGGCGACGCCGGCTTCCTGCAACCCGGGCGCAAGCAGGTGGCGGCGGGCTATGTGGTCTACGGACCGTCGACGGTGCTGATGCTGAGCTGCGGGCAGGGCGTGAGCGCGTTCACGCTCGACCATCGCGATGGCCAATGGCGGCAGACGCGTGAGAACGTGCAGATTTCGCCGCAGACGCGCGAGTTCGCGATCAATTCCTCGAACCAGCGCTTCTGGGAAAAGCCCGTGCAGCGCTATGTGGCCGAATGCCTGGCCGGCGAGGCCGGGCCGCGCGCGCGCGACTTCAACATGCGTTGGGTGGCGAGCATGGTTGCGGAAGTGCACCGCATCTTCAGCCGCGGCGGCGTGTTCCTCTACCCGCGCGACACCAAGGAGCCGCGCAAGGCCGGGCGGTTGCGCCTGATGTACGAGGCGGCGCCGATGGCCTTTCTCATCGAGCAGGCCGGCGGCGCCGCCGTGACCGGAACGCAAAGCCTGCTCGACATGATCCCCGACACGCTGCACCAGAAGGTGCCGGTGATCCTCGGCTCGCGCGAAGAAGTGGAACTCATCGTTCGCTACCACGCTGACCCGAACGAGAACGTCTCGTCGCAACTCTTCAAGACGCGTTCGCTGTTTGTTCAACCCCACGCCTGATCGAGCATTTCATGTCGAAGAAGCACCCCATCGTCGCCGTCACCGGCTCCAGCGGCGCCGGCACCACCACCGTCAAGCGCGTGTTCGAGAACATCTTCCGGCGCGAGAACATTCGCGCTGCGGTCATCGAGGGCGACGCCTTTCACCGCTACGACCGCAAGGCGATGAAGGCGCACATCGCCAGCGCCGACAGCTCCGGCCGCGGCATGAGCCACTTCGGCCCCGACGCCAACGAGTGGGAGACGCTGGAGAAGCAGTTCCGCACCTACGGCGAGCAGGGGCGCTGCGAGTCGCGGCACTACCTGCACAGCGACGAAGAGGCCGCACCGTGGAAGCAGGAGCCGGGCACCTTCACGCCCTGGCAGCCGACATCTGCCGACACCGATCTGCTGTTCTACGAGGGGCTGCATGGCTGCGTGAAGACCGACACGGTCGATTTGGTGCGGCATGTCGACCTGAAGATCGGCGTCGTGCCGATCATCAACCTCGAGTGGATACAGAAGATCCACCGCGACACCAGAGACCGCGGCTATTCGAAGGAGGCCGTCTCCGACACCATCCTGCGCCGCATGCACGACTACGTGCACTACATCTGCCCGCAGTTCGGTGAGACCGACATCAACTTCCAGCGCGTGCCGATGGTCGACACCTCGAACCCGTTCATCGCGCGCGACATTCCGACGGCGGGCGAGAGCAAGGTCGTGATCCGGTTCAAGAACCCGCGCGGGATCGACTTCGCCTACCTGCTGTCGATGATCTCCGAGTCGTACATGTCACGCGCCAACACCATCGTCGTGCCCGGCGGGCGCATGGACTTGGCGATGCAACTCATCCTGACGCCGCTGCTGCTGCGCCTGATGGACATCCGGCGCGCCCAGCATCACTGAGCCGTGACCTGAGTTTCGTGCGCTGCCAAGCCCCGGACTCGCGTGCCGTGTTGGCCGACGCCGGCCTGTACCTGTCCGCCGCCGGCCTTGCCCATGCAGGGGCTGGGGCCGCGGTGGCATCATCGGTCTCGCGCCCATCCGGCGATCCCGACGACGTCATCATGAACCTGAGAAACACCGCCGAGCGCTACGGAGCGCTGGCGATCGCCCTGCACTGGCTGATGCTGGCACTTCTGATCGGCGTCTATGCGGCCATCGACCTGACCGACCTCTACCCCAAGGGCAGCGCGGCGCGTGAGGCGCTGAAGGCCTGGCACTTCACGCTCGGCCTGTCGGTGTTCGTGCTCGTCGCCCTGCGGCTGGTCGTGCGCTGGTCCGGCCCAGTTCCAGAGCCCGCTGCGTCGATGCCGCGCTGGCAGCAGCGCACGGCCAACCTGATCCATCTCGCACTCTACGTGTTGATGATCGGCATGCCGCTCTTGGGCTGGCTCGTCCTGAGCGCCGCCGGCGAGCCGATCCGCTTCTTCGGCATCGAGCTGCCGGCGCTGATGGCGGCGAACAAGGCACTCGCGGAGCCGCTGCACGAAATCCATGAGACCGTGGGCACGATCGGCTACTTCCTCATCGGCGTGCATGCGCTCGGCGCGCTGCTGCATCACTACGTCATGCGCGACGACACCTTGGTTCGCATGCTGCCCCGGCGCCCGGGCGCTTGATGGGGACGTCGTCCGCGATCGTCCAGGCGCCGATCATGCTTCGCATCGACGACCTCAACGCCGGCTACGGCGAGAGCCATGTGCTGCGCGGCGTCGGTCTCGATCTTCGGGGCGGGACGGCGATGGGCTTGCTGGGCCGCAACGGCATGGGCAAGACGACGCTGATCCGCACCCTGCTCGGCTTCGTTCGGGCCAGCGCAGGCGGCGTGCACTGGCAGGGCCGCGACGTGACCGGCTGGCCGCCCGAGCGCATGGCGCGCCTGGGCATCGGCTACGTGCCCGAAGGGCGCGGAATCTTCCCCAACCTGTCGGTGCGCGAGAACCTGCTGATGTCCGCCCGCCCCGGCCCCAACGGTCGCAAGGAGTGGACCTACGAGCGCGTGCTGGGTGTCTTCCCGCGCCTGCGCGAGCGGCTCGGCCACGGCGGGCAGCAACTCTCGGGCGGCGAGCAGCAGATGCTCTCCATCGGCCGCGCGCTGATGACCAACCCGCTCTTGATGATCCTGGACGAAGCCACCGAAGGCTTGGCGCCGCTCATCGTCGGCGAGATCTGGCGCGTCATCGGCGAGATTCGCGCGGCCGGCATCAGCACCCTGATCGTCGACCGCAACTACCGCGCCGTGCTCGCGCACACCGATCGTGCCGTCGTGCTGGAGAAAGGGCGCGTCGTGCTCGCCGGCGATTCGGCCGAGCTGGCCCGGCAACCCGAAGCGCTGTCGCGCTGGCTGGGCGTCTAACGCGCCGCTACTTCAGCGGCACGACCGCCGTCGCTTCAAGCTCGATCTTGCCCGGGTTGTCGAGCAGGTCGGAGACGAAGATCATGCTCATCGCCGGGTAGTGCGTGCCCATCTGCGCGCGCCAGATCGCGCCCAGCGAGCGGCGGGCGGCGAGGTAGGCCGGCTTGTCGCAGCAGAACGCCGTCATGCGGCAGATGTGCTTGGCCTCGCCGCCGGCCTCCTTCAGCACCGCGAGCACGTTCTTGAGCGCCTGCTCGAACTGCGGCGCGATCTCTTCCGACTCGAACTTCTGCTGCGCATTCCAGCCGACCTGGCCGGCGATGAAGACGATCCGCCCGCCATCGACGGCGATGCCGTTCGCATAGCCGATCGGCGGTGCCCAGCCCTCGGGGAGCAATATCTGCATGGTCGTGCCTCTCAGTCGGTGTGGCGTGGCGGATCGGGGTCGTTCGCCCAGTCGCCGTCGGGCGTCGGCACCTTGGCCAGCCAGGCCCGCAGCAGCTCGACGTGCTCGCGTTCCTCGGCCTGCATCTCCAGCGCCGCGCGGCGCACGCTATCGCTCGTCGTCGCCTTCGCAAGTTCGCCGAAGAAGACCTCTGCGCGCTCCTCGGCGGCCATCGCCAACTGGAGCGCGTGCCAAGGCTGCATCAGGTAGTGCACTTCGTCGATGGGCACCGTCTCGGGCCCCTCCAGATCGGGCCAGCCGAAGCCGCCGGCCGGTGGCGCCGGGTCTTGCTTCCAGCCCATCTCGGCCATGATCTGCTCGGCGTGCTTGCCTTCGTAGGTCGCCATGGTGCGGAACATCGCCGCGACTTCGCGGTTGTTGTGCGTCTCCATCGCGTCGGCGAATTCGGTGTAGCGCTCGACGGCTTCGCGCTCCATCGCGAGCGCCTGGGCCATGAAATCGACCAGCGTGCGTTCGGTGGTGCTCATAGTGCGAACTCCGCTTCGAATGCCGGCACGTCCTGCGTCGGTTTTCCGCTGCGGTCGGGGTAGACCGTGCGGTTGCCGGCGTAGAGCACGCCGATGTTGAAACCGTCGTCGGTCATGATGCGGCGCGTGGCGAGTGCCGGGTCGTCGGTCGGCGCGACCGGTGCCGGATGGACGTGGTTCTTCCAGTCGCGCTGCTCAGGCCGGAAGGTGACGCACGGGCTCATCACTTCGATGAACGCGAAGCCCGGGTGGCGAATGCCCTGCGTGATGATGTCCGCCATGCCGTTCGGGTCGCCCGAGAACGCGCGCGCGACGAAGCTCGCGCCGGCGGCGAGCGCGATCACCAGCGGGTGGAACGAGCGCACGCCGGTGCCGCCGGGCGAGAGCTTGTTGTCCCAGTCGGGTTCGGTCGTCGGCGAGGCCTGGCCCTTGGTCATCCCGTAGACGTGGTTGTCCATCACGATGTAGGTCAGGTCGACGTTGCGCCGGCAGGCGTGCATGAAGTGGTTGCCGCCGATCGAATAGCCGTCGCCGTCGCCACCGGTGACGATCACCGTCAGGTCGGGGCGGGCCACCTTGAGGCCCGTTCCCGCGGCCAGCGAGCGACCGTGGATGCCGTGAAAGCCGTAGCAACTCGTGTAGGCCGGGATGCGCGACGAGCAGCCGATGCCGGAGACAACGCCGACTTCATGCGGTTGCAGTTGCAGCGTGGCGAACGCCTTGGTGATCGCATTGAGCACCGTGTAGTCGCCGCAGCCGGGGCACCAGATCGGCTTGCTGCCCGACTTGTAGCTGGCGGCCGTGAGCACGGCCTCTGGAGTGACGACGTCGTTCATGCCGGTTGCCTTTCGGTTGCGCTGGCGCTTTCCCATTCGAGGATCGCGCGCGTGAGATCGGCCGGCCGCAGCGGCAGCGGGCCAGGACGGTGGAAGCTCGCCGGACGACCGGGCAGGTCGTACATCGAGCGCAGGTAGCGCAGTAGCTGCGCGCCGTGGTTCTGCTCGACGACGATCACCCGTGTCACGCCGGCCAGGGCTTTGGCGAGCTGCTCGGGCTGGGCCGGTGCGAGCAGGCGCAGCGCGATCAGCTTGACGCGCACGCCCTGCGCCGCGACCCGCGCGACGGCCTCGCGCACGGTGCCGGTGACCGAGCCGAAGGTGATCACCGCGGCATCGCCAACGCCTTCGATGTCGGCCCAGCGCGGGCCGTAGTCGAACAGCGCCAGCTTGCGCTCGCGCTTGTCGAGCTGCACCTGGTGGTCGGTGGCCTGGCTGCTCGGCAGGCCGGTCTCGGTGTGCTCGAGCCCGTCGGAGGTGTAAGTCACGCCGGGGGTTCCGGGGATCGACATCGGCGAGACGCCCGACTCGGTGTTGCGGTAGCGCTTGAAGTCAGGCGTGTTCGCCGCCGCCGTCAGGCGCTTGCCGACAAGGCCCGAATCGGCAGGGCGGTCGATGATCGCGCGCGACTGGCCCATGAACTGGTCCGACAAAACGATGGCCGGCGCTTGCAGCGCTTCGGCCAGGTAGACCGCCCACTGCGTCGTCGTCAGGCAGTCCGAGATCGAGGTTGGCGCCAGCACCAGGCGCGGCGCGTCGCCGTGCAGGCCGCTGACCGCGAACGAGAGGTCGCTCTGCTCGCTCTTGGCCGGAATGCCGGTCGACGGGCCGCCGCGCATCACGTCGACGACGACGATCGGCACTTCGGCGCTGACCGCGAGGCCAAGCGCCTCGGCCATCAGCGCGAGGCCGGGGCCGGCGGTCGCGGTGAGCGAAGGCACGCCGCCGAACGATGCGCCGATGATCATGTTGATCGACGCCAGTTCATCCTCGGCCTGCAGCAGCGAGCCGCCGACCTTGGGCAGCGCGGGCGCCATCCATTCGAGGAGTTCGGTGGCCGGCGTGATCGGATAGGCGGCGACGAAGCGCACGCCGCCGCGGATGGCGCCGTAGCCCGCCGCTTCGTTGCCGCTGATCAGCCAGCGCTTGCCGCTCGCCGCGGCGCCGGGGGCGAGCGCGGGGAAACCGGTGATCTTGGCCGCTTCGGCAAGCCCTGCGCGCAGCGCCGTCAGATTGGCTTGCAGGCCCTCTTCGCTGCGCTTCCAGGAGTCGCGCAGCGCGGCTTCCAGCGCCTGCTCGGGAATACCAGCAAGCCCGCCGGAAAGGCCCAGTGCGATCATGTTTGCCCAGCACCCGGGGATGGACTTGGCCAACTTCTTCAACGCCAGTGCAACACTGCGCGCGCCACTCTTGAGGAAGACCGGCGGGGCCTCGCCCTCGTCCGCGTCGCCGACCAGCAGACTGCCCGCGTGCAGCGTGATCTCGTCGCCGAAGCGGTGCATGTTCTGCCAGTCCATCGCCAACAGCAGATCGAAGCCGTCGTCCAGCGCGTCAACCGGCTGGCGCGCGAAGCGCAGCAGCGCCGCCGCCTCGCCGCCGCGGATCTGCGGCCCGCTGGTGCGCACCATCAGCCCGTACAACCCGGCGCGGCCTGCGGCGTCGAGCAGCATCGTCCCCGCCGTCATCACCCCGCTGCCGCCACTGCCCGCGAGGGCGACCGACACCGAGGTGCCCGCGGCACTGCCGGAACCGGCTTGCGTTTCAGAAACTCCTTGGGCTTGCACTCTTGGCTCCTTTGTGTCGGGTGTGCCAAGTGAACCGGCTGACCGGTCCGGCACGTCTGATGTAGATCAACGTCTGTGCATCGCGGACAGACGAACATTGTACAAACACGTATTCTGGTACCAGAATGCAATAATAGGGCTGGTCAACAGCCGGGGCGGTACCTCGCCAAGGCCTCGTGGCCGGCGAAGCTGCAGAGCGAGACACCCAAGACGTAAAGGCTGATTCCGATGAGCATTGCCGCCCACCGCTGGCTGATGACGGCCGCCAACACGCCGCTCGAACGTGCCGAGTTCGATGCCACCCCAGGCCCCGGCGAAGTCGTGGTGGCGATCGCTGGCTGCGGCGTGTGCCACACCGACCTCGGCTACTTCTACGACGGCGTGCGCACCAAGCAGCCGCTGCCGCTCGCGCTCGGCCACGAGATCAGCGGCCACGTCGTCGCCTGCGGGGCGGGGGCCGAGGCCTGGGCCGGCAAGGCGGTCATCATTCCGGCCGTGCTGCCCTGCGGCGAGTGCGATCTGTGCCAGCGCGGCCTGGGCACGATCTGCTTCAAGCAGAAGATGCCCGGCAACGACATCCAGGGCGGCTTTGCAAGCCACATCGTCGTGCCCGGCCGCGGCCTGTGCGAGGTCGACGAATCGCGGCTCGCGCGCGCCGGGCTCACGCTGGCGCAGGTGTCCATCGTTGCCGATGCGCTGACCACGCCCTACCAGGCGGTGCGCCGCGCCGGTGTCACGCCGGGCAGCCTGGCGATCGTCATCGGCGCCGGCGGCGTCGGCGGCTATTGCGTGCAGGTGGCGCATGCCTTCGGCGCGAGCGTGGTCGCGATCGACGTCGACGACGCCAAGCTCGAAGCGGTGGCCTCGCACGGTGCCGCGCTGACGATCAACAGCCGCTCGCTCGACGCGAAGGCGACCAAGGCCGCGGTGCAGGCCTTCGCGAAACAGAACGGCCTGCGCAGCACCGAGTGGTTCATCTTCGAATGCTCGGGCACCGCGCCCGGCCAGCTCACGGCCTACAGCCTGCTCGTGCACGGCGCGACGTTGTCGGTGGTCGGCTTCACGATGGACAAGGTCGAGCTGCGGCTCTCCAACCTCATGGCCTTCGACGCCCGCGCGATCGGCAACTGGGGCTGCCCGCCCGAGGACTACCCAGCGGCGCTGGACCTCGTTCTGGGCGGCAAGGTGCAGATCGCGCCGTTTGTCGAAACCCACCCGCTGGACGACATCAACCGCGTCTTCGCCGCGGTGCATCAGCGCGAGATCAAGAAGCGCGCCGTGATGGTCCCGGCCTGAACACCCACTTTCAAGGAGCACCGATGAACGCCACCGCCCAGCGCGAATTCAAGAGCCACGACCTTGTCGACGACATCGGGAAGCCCGGCGTGCGCTTCGAGAAGCGCCCGGCGAAGACGCCCGACGGCGCCGTCGCCCCCGGCCTCTTCAACGCCTGGATCACGCTCGACAACCCGTCGCAGTACAACTCCTACACGACCGACATGGTCAAGGGCGCGATCCTCGCGTTTCGCGCGGCGTCGAACGCGCGCGACGTGAGCTGCGTCGTCTTCACGGGCGCCGGCGACAAGGCCTTCTGCACCGGTGGCAACACCAAGGAGTACGCCGAGTACTACGCCGGCCACCCGCAGGAATACCGCCAGTACATGCGCCTCTTCAACGACATGGTCTCGGCGATCATGGCCTGCGACAAGCCGGTGATCTGCCGCGTCAACGGCATGCGCATCGGCGGCGGGCAGGAGATCGGCATGGCGTGCGACTTCTCGGTCTCGTCCGACCTCGCGCGCTACGGCCAGGCCGGGCCCAAGCACGGTTCGGCGCCGATCGGCGGCGCGACCGACTTCCTGCCCGTGGCCGTGGGCGCCGAGCGCGCGATGGCGGCCTGCGTGCTGTGCGAGCCGTTCAGCGCGCACAAGGCCTACCAGATGGGCATCCTGACCGACATCGTGCCGGCGCTCAAGGTCGACGGGCGTTTTGTAGCCAACCCGCTGGTCGAGACGCAGCGTTTGTTCGACGAGTTCGGCCGCAACGCCTACGGCGAGCCCAAGACCGGCGCCGCGCTGGAAGAAGGCAAGGCACTGATGAAGCGCGGCACGGTCGACCTCTCGATGCTCGATGCCAAGGTCGAGGAGTTGTGCGCCAAGATCCTGCTCACCTTCCCCGACTGCACGACGAAGACGCTCGAGGAGTTGCGCAAGCCCAAGCTCGAAGCGTGGAACCGCAACAAGGAAGATTCGCGCTCGTGGCTGGCGCTGAACATGGTGACCGAGGCGCGCAGCGGTTTCACCGCGTTCAACGAAGGCACCAAGGACGACCGCGAGGTCGACTTCGTGCTGCTGCGCCAGAAGCTCGCCGCAGGGCAGAGCTGGGTCGGCCCGCTGCACGACGAGATCCAGCCCGGCGCCAAACGCCATGGCTGAGCAGGCCTCGCCGCTCAAGGCATGGCTGGAAGCCGACGGCGCGCTGCTGCGCCTGCGCCTTTCGCGGCCCAAGGCCAACATCGTCGACGCGCAGATGATCGGCGCGCTGCGCGCCGCATTCGCCGAACACGCGAGCACGAAGTCGCTGCGCGGCGTGCTGCTCGACGCCGAGGGCTCGCATTTCAGCTTCGGCGCCAGCGTCGAAGAGCACCTTGCCGATCGTTGCGCGGCGATGCTCGCCTCGCTGCACGCGCTGATCCTGGCGATGATCGACTTTCCGGCGCCCATCCTCGTTGCCGTGCGCGGCCAGTGCCTGGGCGGCGGGCTCGAAGTCGCGCTCGCCGGCGGGCCGATCTTCGCGACGCCCGACGCCCAGTTCGGCCAACCCGAGATCAAGCTCGGCGTCTTCGCGCCCGCGGCGTCGGTGCTGCTGCCGTATCGCATCAACCAGACGGCGGCCGAAGACCTGCTGTTCTCGGGCCGCTCGGTCAGCGGTGATGAAGCGCGCGACCTGGGCCTCGTGTTCGACGTCAGCGACGACCCGCAGGCGGCGGCGCTGGCCTACTTCGAGAAGCACCTCGCGAACAAGAGCGCCGCCGCGCTCGCGTGTGCGCTCGCCGCCGCGCGCGGCGACATGCGCTCCGACATCCGCCGCCGCATCGGCGAAGTCGAGCGCCTGTACCTCGACCGCCTGATGAAAACCCGCGACGCCAACGAAGGCCTCGCCGCATTCCTTGCCAAGCGAACCCCAACCTGGGAGAACTGCTGATGGTCACCCACCCGATCTCGCCGGTCGCCGCCATCGTCGAACGCTGCCAGGCACTATTCGACGATCTCGACTTCAACGTCGTCAAGCAGTGGAAGGCGGCCGTGCCCGGCCGCAAGGCCATCGGCTACATGCCGGTCTACGTGCCGCGCGAGCTGATCCACGCCGCGGGCATGCTGCCGGTGGGCATTCTCGGCGGCGGCGATGCGCTCGAAGTGATCCAGGGCGACGCCTACTACCAGAGCTACATCTGCCGCATCCCGCGTTCGACGATCGAGCTCGGCCTGACCGGGCGCCTCGATTGCCTGGACGGCATGCTGTTCCCGTCCATCTGCGACGTGATCCGCAACCTCTCGGGCATGTGGCAGATGCTATTCAAGGACAAGTACGTCCGCTACATCGACGTGCCGCAGAACTACGAAGACGAGATCGGCGGCACCTTCTACGTGCAGGAGATGCAGATCCTGCGCGAGGAGTTGGCCAAGCTCGGCGGGCGCGAAATCACCGACGCCGACCTCAACGCATCGATCGCCGTCTACAACGACAACCGCGCGGCAATCCGCGATCTCTACGCCTACCGCGCCGCCAAGCCGTGGCAGGCGCCGACGGCCGAGGTCTACCTGATCCTGCGCGCCGGCATGGTGTTGCCGGTCGAAGAGCACACCGTACTCGCGCGCGAGTATCTGGCCGCGGCCGAACAGGTGCAGCGCCCGAAGCGCGACAACGCGCGCGTCGTCATCACCGGGGGCTTTTGCGAACAGCCGCCGCTGGCGCTCATCAAGTCGATCGAGATGGCCGGCTGCTACATCGTCGACGACGACTACATGCTCGTCACGCGCTGGCTGCTGGGCGATGTGTCGGCCAACGGCGACCCACTGCGCGAGCTGTCGCGCGCCTTCCTGCACTGCTCGGCGTCGACGGCCGCAAAGTACGAGGCGACGCGCGAAGAGAAGGGCGTCTTCCTGATGAAGCAGGTCAAGACCCGCGGCGCCGAGGGCGTGATCTTCGCCGCACCGTCGTTCTGCGACCCGGCGCTGCTCGAGCGCCCGATGCTGCAGGACGTGTTGACCAAGCACGGCATCCCGCACACCGCATTCAAGTATGCCGAGAACACCGGCCAGATGGCGCCGATCCGCGAACAGGCGGGGACGTTTGCCGATTCGATCAAGCTCTGGAACGCTGCTTAAAGGACACACACGATGAACACGCCTATCGCCATGCCCACCAGCAGCAAGAAGCCGCAGAACGTCCAGAAAGAGGACGCGATGTGGCTGCAAAAAGAATTGATCAACAAGAACTACATGGATCTCGCGACCGCGCGCGCCAACAACCGCAAGGTCTCGGCGACCTTCGTTCCGGGCAACCTCAACGAGCTGCTGATGTGCTTCGACTTCGCGCGCAGCCTGCCCGAGACGAATGCGCTTCAGAACGGCATGCGCAAGAAGTCCGGCAAGATGATCATGGACGCCGAGCGCGACGGCCAGAGCGAAGACGTCTGCACCTACGTCAAGGCCGACCTCGGCATGATGATGGGCGGCGAGATCGGCCCCACCGGCGAGCCGCTGCCGACGCCGGACATCCTGCTCCTGTCCTACACCGGCTGCTTCACCTTCATGAAGTGGTTCGAGCTCGTGCGCCACAAGTACGGCTGCGAGACAGTGATGCTGCACGTGCCCTATCAGGGCGAAGGCCGGATCGCGCCCAACATGCGCGACTACGTCGTCAAGCAGTTGAAGGACACCGTGATCCCGACGCTCGAGCGCATCTCCGGCGTGAAGTTCGACATCGACCGCCTGCGTCAGTACATGCGCGAATCGGTGAAGGCCGAAGAGAGCCTCGTCAAGGTGCTGCAGTCGGCCAAGCACCGGCCGTCGCCGATCGACGGCTACTTCGGCGCGGTGTACTACATCGGCCCGATCTTCACCGCCTTTCGCGGCACGCCCGACGCGACGCAGTACTACCGCGTGCTCAGCGAGGAGATCGAGCAGCGCGTTCGCGAAGGCAAGGGCCCGGTCACGCCCGAGGGCGAGATGGGCGAAGAAAAATACCGCCTGGTCGTCGAAGGCCCGCCGAACTGGACCAACTTCCGCGAGTTCTGGAAGATGTTCTACGACGAAGGCGCGGTCGTCGTCTCGTCGACCTACGCCAAGGTCGGCGGGCTGTACGACTTCGGCTTCCGCCACGACCCCGACCACCCGCTCGAATCGCTGGCCGAGTATTGCCTGGGCTGCTACACGAACCTCAACCTGCCGTCGCGCGTCGACATGATCTGCAAGTACATCGACGAGTACCAGGCCGACGGCCTTCTGATCAACTCGATCAAGAGCTGCAACAGCTTCTCCGCCGGGCAGTTGCTGATGATGCGGGAAGTCGAGAAGCGCACCGGCAAGCCGGCCGCGTTCATCGAGACCGACCTCGTCGATCCGCGCTACTTCTCGGCGGCCAATGTGAAGAACCGGCTGGAGAGCTACTTCCAGATGGTCAAGGCCAAGCGGGCGTCGCTGGTCGGGTCTCACTGAGCGCACTGAGGAGCACCCCATGCGTTGTTTCATCGGCATCGATCTGGGCTCGACCACCACCAAGGCGGTGGTCGTCGACGAGAACCAGAACATCCTCGGTCGCGGGATCACCAACTCGCGCTCCAACTACGACACCGCGGCCGCGATCGCCAAGCAGGAGGCGCTGGTCAACAGCCGCTTTCACCTGTTTCGCGGCGCGCTCGCGAGCACGAAGGCGCTCAACGGATCGCTCGACGCCTTCCTGTCGCAGCTCGAACGCGACTTTCGCGCCGAGCAGTACATGGAGCAGCTCGCCGACCTCGAGCAGACCTGCCAGCGCAGCCTGGCCACGGCCCGCTTCGGCGACAGCTCGGCGGTCGTCGGCGACGCCTTGAGCGAGGTCTTCCGGCGCCTGACGGTGGAAGCGCCGTCGCTGTTCGCGCCTGGCGCCAAGCGCAAGTCGGACTTCTTCCGCGACATCGCCGGCAGCCAGTACCTGGCCACCGGAGAGGTCGTTGCCAAGGAGGTCGGCACGCGCTACGAGTACCTGCTCAACGTGTTCGACCGCTCGATCATCGAGGTCGAGAACCGCGTCTACAGCGACTCGATCCGGCGCCACCTGCTGGCGGCGCTGGAGCGCAGCTTCATCGCCCTGCCCGAGACGGCGGCGCGGCGCACGCAGGTCGAGGCGCCGATCAAGGGCATCCTCGACACCGAGCTCGAAGAGACCTACGTCGTCGGCACCGGCTACGGCCGCGCGCGGCTGCCGTTCTCGAAGGAGCACGTGCGCTCGGAGATTCTGTGCCACGGCCTCGGTGCACACGTGATGTACCCGGGCACGGCCACCGTGCTCGACATCGGCGGCCAGGACACGAAGGCGATCCAGGTCGACCCGGCCGGCATCGTCGAGAGCTTCCAGATGAACGACCGCTGCGCCGCCGGTTGCGGGCGCTACCTCGGCTACATCGCCGACGAGATGAACATGGGCCTGCATGAGCTCGGGCCGCTGGCGATGAAGTCGACGAAGGCGATTCGCATCAACTCGACCTGCACCGTCTTCGCCGGCGCCGAGTTGCGCGACCGCCTGTCGCTCGGCGACAAGCGCGAGGACATCATGGCCGGCCTGCACCGCGCGATCATGCTGCGTGCGATGTCCATCCTCGCCCGCTCGGGCGGCGTGCGCGACCAGTTCACGTTCACTGGCGGCGTGGCCAAGAACGAGGCCGCGGTGAAGTCGCTGAAGGAACTCATCAAGGACAACTACGGCGAGGTCACGCTCAACATCGACCCCGATTCGATCTACACCGGCGCTCTCGGCGGTGCGACCTTCGCCTGGCGCGCAGTCGTCGAAGAGGGCAAGGCGATCGAGGCGCGAGTCTGAGCCAGCGCGGCATCCTGTGGACCCACGAGGAAATACCATGATCCATACCATCGGCATCGACATCGGTTCCGGCGCCGTCAAGTCCGTGCTCTTTCGAAACGGCGATGCCGGCCCCGAATGGGTGGCCCGGCGCTGCGAGCGCATCCGCAGCCGCGACCCGATGACCCTGGCCCGCGAGGGCTTCGAAGGCGTGCTCGCCGACGCCGGCCTCGCCGAGGGCGACATCGCCTACACGGCGACCACCGGCGAGGGCGAGAACGTCAAGTTCGCGACCGGCCACTTCTATTCGATGACCACGCACGCCCGCGGCGGCATCTATCTCGACCCGAACGCGCGCGCGGTGGTCGACATCGGCGCCCTGAACGGGCGCGCGATCTACGTCGACGAGCGCGGCAAGGTGCTGTCGTACAAGATGACCAGCCAGTGCGCGTCGGGTTCGGGCCAGTTCCTCGAGAACATCGCGCGTTACCTCGGTGTGGCGGTGGAGGAAATCGGGCCACTGTCGCAGGGCTCGCGCGAGCCCGAGAAGGTGAGCTCGATCTGCGCCGTGCTTGCCGAAACCGACGTCATCAACATGGTCTCGCGCGGCATCGCGACGCCCGACATCCTCAAGGGCATCCACCTGTCGATGGCCTCGCGCATCGTCAAGCTGCTCAAGATCACCGGCATCAAGAGCGGCGTCGCGCTGCTCACCGGCGGCCTGGCGCTGGACAGCGGCCTGCTGGCGGCGATCCAGGAGGAGATGGTCAACGAGAAAGTGGGCGTCACCGCGCGTTCGCATCCCGACTCGATTTACGCTGGCGCAATCGGCGCCGCACTGTGGGGCGCATTCCGGCACGAGAGGCTGGCAGAATTGCAGGAGCAGGTCGCTGCCTAGAAAGGACGACCCCAAGACGCCTTCGGCGTCGCCCCCCGGGGGGATCTCAGTCCTCGTGGGGCGGCCCGGCGAGGACTGACGACGACCCCAAGACGCCTTCGGCGCCGCCCCGGGAGGCGATATCCGACCTCTTGGAGCGGCCCGGCGAGGACTGAAGAACCCCACCCAAGGAGATTGAAATGGCACTACTCATCAACGACAACTGCACCGCCTGCGACGCCTGCAAGCCGGTCTGCCCGAACGAGGCGATCGCCGTTGGCGACCCGGTTTACGTCATCAACGCCTCGCGCTGCACCGAGTGTGTCGGCGCTGAGGACGAGCCGCAGTGCCAACTCGTCTGCCCGGCCGACTGCATTGATCCCGACCCGGCGTGCAAGGAGTCGAAGGACGAGCTGATGGCCAAGTACCACTCGCTGCACTGAAAGAGGCGTCCGGCGTCGCTCGGCCGTGGCGTGATCGTCACGCGTGGCGGTGGCGACAACGTTTGCGGCGCTGGGTCTGTCGGCTTACTCAGCCCGCTGCCGGCGTTTGCGTCCGCATTCGCGCAGCCCATTGCCATTGGCGATAGGCTTTGGCGCGCCGCGGTGGAGCGCGCACAACATCAACGCCACCGACACCGCGCCGTGCGGCACGTGTGCCGCAGGGGGCGGGTTGCCCAAGCATCGACGATGCCGGGTCGAAATCTCATCGCTCTTCCAGCGTCCTGTCCGTCATCGCTCGATGTCGTAGTAGAAGCCTTCGGCGGCGCGCCGGTTCGTGCCCTCGAAGATCTCCTTCACAAGCCGCGGATTGCGAAACAGGTACCAGTCGCCGAAGCGGTCGAACTTGCGGCACGAGGTGGTGATACCGTGGCGCCGTATCGTGCCGTACTTCTTCCCACGCGCGTGCCCGAACGCCTTCAGGCGCAGCGCGAAGTCCACGTCTTCGACGCTGAGCAGCGACTCATCGAAACCGCCGACGGCGTCGAACGATGCGCGCAGGAACCAGAACATTCCGGCCGACACTCTGCGCCGGATCACATAGGGCGCGATTGCGAGCAGGCTGAAGAAGATGCCGATCGACATCCGCTCCGGCCAGATCACCGTCCCGCCGCCGATGGTGCGCGGGTCGTTGACGTGCTCGAGGATCGCTGTGACGGTGCCTGGCGCCATCGAGCTGTCGGCGTCCAGCGTCGCGGCGGCCGGCGCAGACGGTTGCGCGCACTGCGGCATTGCGTACTGCGGCGATGCACCTCGTGTCGTCGACGACGCAGCGCGCGCCCAGCGCTTCGGCGACCGTCCGCGTGCCGTCCGTGCAACGATTCAGCGCCACGACCATCTCCACCCGCTGGCCCGCCTGTCGAGCCGACATTGCAATGCTCTCGATGCAGCGCGCGATGGTTCGCTCTTCGTTGTGTGCCGGAATCGCGACCGAGAGGACCGGCGCGGTCGTTGCAACAATCATCCTAGAAACCGCAGTTGAACGCGCCCGAGCGGGCCGCGATGTGCCGTTCTGGCAAGGCGCGACGAGGCGCAGACTCAATGCCTGCAACGAGGAGCAACGCGGCCAGGGCGGCGCAGCGCGGTTCGATCGGGTGCGTGGCGCGGTCACCCAAGTGGTGAAGGCGATCGTGGGCGCAAACGTCAGGATTCATGCGGTGTGGCCAGCGCAGACAAGCGGTCAACTGCGGTTTCTAGGATCATGTTCACCAAGCCTCCAATCGGTGCCGCCCGGCCTTGTACGTCGGCTACCCGATGCGCTGACCCAAGGTGTGCTGGCGCTTCGTGGCGGCCGTATCGTAGGCGTCGGTGATGCGTTCACGCGCGATCTCTCAGCGGAAGGTGGATGTCGGTCCGAAGCTGCGTGGGCGGCACATCGACAGGACTATTGAGGTATGCCTCGAAGACGGGGGCATCGTCGGCTTCGCGATTCGACTGCGGCAACCACGCACCCAGGAGCCAGCGGTAGGCTCCTTTCATGTCGGCATAGGGCCCTGTGTAGCGCAGCCGGGCATATGCGCTGCCGCGCAGCACAGCGGCTTCCAGCGGTGGCGCAATGACTGCATTGTCCGCAATCGGTGTGCAGGCTTGCGAGCGCAGGTGTTCCACGGCAACCAGATCGGGGTCATCGAAAAACACTCCCATCATCGTCGGCTGCACCAAGGGTAGGCGCTGGGCCGACAGAGCGGAAAACAGCCGGGCCATCGCCTTGTCGATATGCATGTAGGCGCCGGCATGCGAGACGGCGGCACAGCGCAGCGGCGGCAACGTCACGACTTCCACAGGGAACCCGGTGGCGTCTTGTGCTTGGGTGGCTTTCTGAAAGCTCGCATGGCTACCGGTGGACCGGTACGCCGTCGGAGTCTTCCCATACGCCTCTTTGAATGCCTTGACGAAGGCGTCTGCGGCCTCGTAGCCTGCGCGACCCGCCACGGCATCAACCGGTTCGGCCGAATTGGCCAGCCTATCAGCCGCCCGCGCTAGCCGTAAGCGCCGAATTGTCGCGGTGACCGTCTCACCCCGCAAGGCGGTGTAGATCCGGTGCCAGTGATAGGGCGACAGGCACGCTACCTCGGCAAGGTCTTCGAGGCGAAGGTCTTCGTCCAAGTGAGAGTAGATGTGGTCGACCACGCGGTTCAAGCGAACTTCGTAGCTGGCCAAGGTTTGAGGTTTGTTCATAGCGTCGATCTCGATAGGATGCGAGATCGTGGCATAGACATGCCCGACAAATCCTGCTATTTATGCAGGTCGGCTTCACAACACAGGCCGGCTTCTTCAGGCGGCCCATACACTTGAGGTGCGGTTATCAGCCTATCCTGCATAGTCGCCAGCACGGTGGTACCCAACCCATCCATCGAGGGAGCCGCCTCCACGGTCTCCTCAGTTCAAACGTTGGGAGTCACGAGCTCACTGCATTGGGAGGTTCGCGTGAAGCCATTTGAGAACCCGGAAGTCGCAGCGAAGTTCGATACATATCCGGCGTATGCGCGTCGGAAGCTCCTGGCCCTGAGAGAGATGGTCTTTCGAACTGCCGCAGCAACAGAGGGTGTCGGAGAAATTGAAGAGTCACTGAAATGGGGTGAACCCGCCTACGCCACCAAGAACAGGAGCGGGAGCACCGTTCGTATGGACTGGAAGAAGAACGATCCCCGTCACTACGCGATGTACTTTCACTGCCAGACCAATCTGGTTGAAACTTTCAGAACCATGTTCCCGAATGACTTCAAGTTCGAAGGAAATCGGGCTCTGGTGTTCTCGCTTGAAGAGAAAATCCCGCGAGACTCACTTGCCATGTGCATTGCGGCATCTCTCACGTATCACTTGAAGAAGAGAAACGCAGGTCGGGCAGCGAAAGGCACCACGTAACGCCCGACCCTTCAATCAACCGGACAAGCAAGGGCGAGGCACCTAGGCTCGTTTCGGCGATGTCGGTGCCGCCATTGTTTGGTCAGTCTAAATCGGAGCGTAATGAAGTTCGATCTTTTTCAGGACCGACGGGTACGGTTCAGACTGACCGCCCTCGTGCTGGGTGTCGCCCTGGCAATCATCTGGCTGGTATCGCTCTATCTCGTCCGGATAGTGCGCGAAGACATGGAACACTTGGTCGGCGAGCAGCAACTCTCGACAGCTTCCATCGTTGCCATGGATGTCAATAGCGGATTGCAAGACAGATTGAATGTATTGACAACCGTGGCGGGTCAGCTCAGCAAGGGACTTCTGGAAAAGCCCGCGGAATTGCAGGCTTTCCTGAGGAATCGTCCATCTATTTCTCTACCGTTTAATGGCGGCCTTTTCATCACAGGCCTTGACGGAACGGCAATCGCGGACTTCCCCGTCGTTCCCGGTCGCGTTGGTACGAACTACATGGACCGAGAGTCGATCAGTGTCCCACTAAGGGATGGGAAATCCGTGATCGGTCGACCGAATCTGGGTAAGACATTAAAGGCACCCATTTTCAGTATCGTGGTGCCGATTCGGGATGACCAGGGAGCGGTCATTGGCTCATTGGCTGGCACCATCAATCTAGGGTTACCGAACTTCCTAGACAAGCTGGCGCTAGGACGCTACGGCAAGAGCGACGGTTACCTTTTGATCGCGCCGCAGTACCGGCTTATTGTCACGGCATCTGACAGGAGCCGTGCGATGGAAACCCTCCCCCCTGCCGGTGTCATTCCGGCAATGGACCATCTGTTTGAAGGCGGCGAAGGCTCGATGATCCTCGTCAACGCCAAGGGCGTCGAGGTGATGAATACCGGAGTACCTGTTCCCATTTCCGGCTGGCGAGTCGTCGTTTCGGTGCCGACCGAAGAAGTTTTTGCGGCGGTCAGAGAGATGCGCCAGCGCGTGCTGATCGTGGCATCGATTGCAGCATTGATCGCTACCTTGCTGGCGGTTACGTTGACCGTGCGACTTTTGAAAAGCGAACATTCGGCCGTACTCGGGCTATACGATCCGTTGACGCAGTTAGCCAACAGACGCTTGATGGAAGACCGCTTGTCTCAAGCCATGGCGTCCAGCCGACGCGGCGGCACCTATGTCGCGGTGATGGTTCTTGATCTGGATAACTTCAAACCGCTTAACGACAAGCACGGACACGGCGCGGGCGACTTGCTACTGATAGAGGCGGCACATCGATTGAAAGGGTGTGTGCGCAACATCGATACAGTGGCCCGGTATGGCGGGGATGAATTTGTGGTGATATTGGGTCAACTTGATGTAAACAAGGAAACTGCTACTGCGCAGGCTGGTGCCGTCGCGGAAAAAATCCGTGCCAAATTGGCTCAGTCGTATCTGTTGAAGATTGCGCACCCAGGGAAACCAGACTTCACTGTGGAACATCAGTGCACAGCAAGCATTGGCATCGCCATCGCAATGAACGATGAAGTCAGCCAGGACGACATTGTCAAGCGCGCAGACGCAGCCATGTACCAAGCCAAGGATGCCGGGAGAAATGCGATCCGGTTCTACGAGATGAATGGCCAGACGTGAACGACCGTTCTTGGCGCCCGATGGCAATGACGCCGTCCGCGCCCGCGGGGC